>DGIT01000125.1:11450-22072 GCA_002386465.1 Burkholderiales bacterium UBA4615
CGCAGCCTGCGCGCGATCATTGATCTGAATCGACTGGGTGAACGCACGCTGCAGATTGATTGCGATGTGCTTCAAGCCGATGGCGGGACCCGCACTGCTGCGATCACTGGCGCCTGGGTGGCGCTGCAGGATGCAGTGAGCTGGATGCAGACCCGCCAGCTGATCACGGCTTCGCCCTTGATCGATTCGGTAGCCGCGGTGTCGGTCGGGCTCTGGGAAGGGCAGGCGGTGCTCGATCTGGACTATGCGGAAGATTCCGCTTGCGACACTGACATGAATGTTGTGATGACCGGATCGGGCGGCATTGTGGAGGTGCAGGGCACCGCAGAAGGCAAGCCGTTCTCGCGCCAGCAGGTGGACCGTCTGCTGGATTTGGCCGCGCATGGCATCGCAGGCCTGACCCGCGCCCAGCGCCAGGCGCTGGGGCTGTCGGCCTGATGTCTGCACCAGGGCATCCGCTTGCTGCGCCCGCTGGCTCGGTGTCTGAGCAGGGCCTGCTTCGGCGCGTGGTGCTGGCCTCGGGCAATGCCGGGAAATTGCGCGAGATGCAGGCACTCCTTGCACCCACGGGGATTGAGCTGGTGGCGCAGGGCACGCTGGGTGTACCCGATGCACCCGAACCCTATGCCACCTTTCTTGAAAATGCCCTGACCAAGGCGCGCCATGCCAGTCGGCTGACCGGCTTGCCGGGGCTTGCTGATGATTCCGGCGTGTGTGTGTCGGCCCTGGGCGGCGCACCAGGTGTGCGTTCGGCCCGATATGCCTGTGAGACCGACGAAGCACCGCGCAGCGACGCGGCCAACAACGCCCGGCTGATCGAGGCACTGACAGGCGCCCCCGATCGGAGTGCGTACTTCTATTGCGTTCTGGTCCTGGTGCGCAGCGCCGATGATCCTCAGCCAGTGGTGGCTGATGGCCTGTGGCATGGCGAGATCGTGGCTGAACCGCACGGCGCAGGCGGCTTTGGCTACGACCCGCATTTTCTGGTGGCCGGGATGGGCCGCACCGCCGCGCAGCTGGACGCAGCCACGAAAAACCAGTTCAGTCACCGTGCCCAGGCGATGCGTGACCTCATGGCACGTCTGGTTCAGGCGCGACTGATTGCCGATCGCACCGGATCATGAATCGGGTCATCACGGTGCCAGTGGCGAGCCTGCGCCGTCCGCATGCAGGCTCAAGTGGTCTGACGCAACTGCCGCCGTTGGCGCTTTACATTCATCTGCCCTGGTGCCTGAGCAAGTGCCCCTACTGCGACTTCAACTCCCATGAGGCGCCTGAAGGCGGATTGAGCGGTGTGCCGCAGGAGGCCTACCTGGATGCCCTGCGTGCAGATCTTGAGGCCAGCCTGCCGCTGATCTGGGGTCGTTCGGTGCAGACCGTGTTCATCGGAGGCGGCACGCCCAGCCTCTTTGAGCCGCAGGCGATCGACCGCCTCCTGACAGACGTGCGGATGCGTGTGCGCTTGGCTCCGGATGCGGAAATCACACTGGAGGCTAATCCCGGCACTTTCGAGCGCGCCCGCTTCAGAGACTTTAGACAGGCCGGTATCAATCGTTTGTCCCTGGGCGTTCAGAGCTTCAGCGACACCGCCCTCAAGGCGCTTGGCCGCGTGCACGACCGCGCGCAGGCACTGGCTGCCGCGCAAAGTGCTGCCGAAGACTTCCCCACCTTCAACCTGGACCTGATGTACGCCTTGCCCGGCCAGTCGACCGAGGCGCTGCAGGCCGATCTGACTCAGGCCTTGTCGTTTGAACCCCCGCATCTGTCGTACTACCACCTCACGATGGAGCCCAACACCTTGTTCGCCAGCCGCCCGCCGCAGGGGCTACCTTCGGATGATGAGGCGGCGGGCATGCAGGAAACGATTGAGCAGGTCACTGCACAGGCGGGTCTGGAGCATTACGAGGTGTCTGCTTACGCCCGTCTGGGGCACCGGTCGCGCCACAACCTCAACTATTGGGCCTTCGGCGATTACCTGGGCATCGGCGCGGGCGCCCATGGCAAGTTGTCCTTTCACGACCGGATTGTGCGTCAGGCGCGCTTGCGCCATCCGCGCGCCTACATGGAGGCTGCATTGCGGGGCGAGGCGGTTGAAGAGGAGCGCACCCTCAGTCGGTCTGACCTGCCGTTCGAGTTCATGCTTAACGCGCTGCGACTGGTCGATGGTGTGCCCGCCACGCTCTTCGCTGAGCGCACCGGCCTGTCGCTGGCAAGCATTGGAGGTGCCCTGAAGCGGGCCGTGGAGCGTGACTTGCTGGATCCTGATCCTGCGCGTTTGCGCCCCACCGAACTGGGCCTGCGGTTCCTGAGCGATCTTCAGGAAGGGTTTCTCGGCTGATCCATGCGCACTAATAAGGTGCGTGCATTGCAAAATGCACCAACTGTGTGCGTTCTGTTCTGGTGCATGGGGCGCAGAGCCACTGGAGTTCCGCGCAAGCCCTTGCTGCGACGGGCTCTTGGCAGGGGGGTCTCGTGGCACGTTTCCTGCTGAGTTGCCTGACGGAAGGAAAACTCCCACAATCCCGCGGCTTGAGTGCTTGCCGCGCGTGCGCAGTGGACCTCATCGATTCTTCCCAGTGACCTTAACGACCCCGACCTTCAGGAGAGAGCACCAATGGCATCCGCCAAGGACGTGATGAAGAAAATTGCGGACAACGACGTCAAGTTCGTTGATTTCCGCTTCACCGACACCCGCGGCAAGGAGCAGCACGTTTCGGTGCCGATCTCCCATTTCGACGAAGACAAGTTCGTCAGCGGCCACGCCTTCGACGGCTCATCCATCGCAGGCTGGAAGGGGATTGAAGCCTCCGACATGCTGCTGATGCCCGACCCGGCAACCGCCAACATCGACCCGTTTCGCGAAGAGTCCACGCTGATCCTGAGCTGTGACGTCATCGAGCCGTCTGATGGCAAGGGCTACGACCGCGACCCGCGTTCGCTCGCCAAGCGTGCCGAGGCCTACCTGAAGTCGACCGGCATCGGCGACACCGCCTACTTCGGGCCCGAGCCCGAGTTTTTCATCTTCGATTCCGTGACCTGGAACGTCGACATGTCCGGCTGCGGCGTGAAGATCAATTCCGAAGAGGCCTCCTGGTCGACCGGGCGGGAATTCGAGGGCGGCAACCTGGCCCACCGTCCGGCAGTCAAGGGCGGCTACTTCCCGGTGCCTCCGGTGGATTCCTTCCAGGACATGCGCTCCGAGATGTGTCTGATCCTCGAGCAGATGGGCGTGCCTGTTGAAGTGCATCACCACGAAGTGGCCGGTGCCGGACAGAACGAGATCGGCACGAAGTTCTCGACGCTCGTGCAGCGCGCCGACTGGACCCAGCTGCTGAAGTATGTGGTGCTCAACGTGGCACACAGCTATGGCAAGACCGCCACCTTCATGCCCAAGCCGGTCGTGGGCGACAACGGTTCAGGCATGCACGTGCACCAGTCAATCTGGAAAGACGGCCAGAACCTGTTTGCAGGCGACAAGTACGCCGGTCTGTCTGACTTTGCGCTGCACTACATCGGCGGCATCATCAAGCACGCCCGTGCGCTCAACGCCATCACCAACCCGGGTACGAATTCGTACAAGCGCCTGGTGCCCGGCTTTGAAGCCCCGGTGAAGCTCGCTTACTCGGCACGCAACCGTTCGGCCTCCATCCGGATTCCGTACGTGAGCAACCCGAAAGGCCGTCGCATCGAAGTGCGCTTCCCTGATCCCACCGCCAATCCGTATTTCGCCTTCTCGGCGATGATGATGGCGGGTCTGGATGGCGTGCAGAACAAGATTCACCCCGGTGAGGCTGCTGACAAGAACCTGTATGACCTGCCCCCGGAAGAGGATGCAAAGATCCCGACCGTGTGCTCGTCGCTTGATCAGGCGCTCGATTATCTGGACAAGGACCGCGAGTTCCTCACCCGCGGTGGTGTGTTCAGCAACTCGATGATCGATGCGTACATCGAACTGAAGATGGAAGAGGTCACCCGCTTCCGCATGACCACGCACCCGGTCGAGTTCGACATGTACTACTCGCTCTGATCGTTCATCCGATCCGATGCGAAAAGGGGGCGGGAAACCGCCCCCTTTTTTTGTTCTACACTCGCCAGATGAGCCTTCCTGTCCCAGGTGTTTCCAGTGCGCGCAGCCTTCTGGCCGGCGTCCCGGGCGTTGCCCTGTCATCAGCAGGCGTGGCCAAAGGTCGCGGTGCGGCTCCTTGGGTGTGTCGTTGGGCGACTGCAGGCGCGCTAGCGTGCGTGGTGGCCGTCTGGGCGGCCCCTGCCCAGGCACAGGTCTATCGGTGTGAAACCGAGAGCGGCGTGCCTCTGTATCAGAACGCGCCAGGACCGCGCTGCAAGCTGATGGACCTGCCGGTCATCACCACAATTCCGGCGCCCCGTGTGCCTGCGTCAGCGCCGGCCTCGGCCCCCGCCCCTCGCCCTGCTGCCTCGGGTGGCGTGGGTCCAGGCAGCCCAGCAGGTGCGCCGGCCGCGTCGCCTGGCTCGGGCAACTTCCCGCGGGTTGAAGCACCGGTGCAGCGCTCGCGCGATATGGACCGACGCCGCATCCTGGAAGACGAATTGCGCAAGGAGGAAGCCAGGTTGCTGGAGTTGCGCGCGGAATACGGCAACGGCGAGCCCATGCGCCGCCCCGACGAGCGTGACTACCAGAAGTACCTCGACCGTGTGCAGCGACTCAAGAACGATATCGCGCGCTCCGACAGCGCCATCGGTTCGCTGCGCCGGGAAATCGCCGCCCTGCGTGACTGAGCCTGCTCCTCTGCCGACCTCGCGCCAGCGGCCTGGCGTGGAGCGGCGCAACGATCTCATGTCGCGGCTGGCAGGCATCGACCGACTCGCTTGTGCCGTTGTTTTGCTCGACGCAGAGGGCCGGACCCGCTTTCTGAACCTCGCCGCCGAGCAGACCTTCGAGACACCCATGCGGGTAATTGAAGGGACGGTCTTTGCCCGTCTCTTTGGCAACGGGGCGGTCATTGACGATCTTGTTCACGACGCCGGGCTCAATGCCTTCGAACAAAAGCGACTCGACCTCACCCTGGAGCGCAACGGTCGCGAGCCCCTTGCCGTGCATTGTGTTGCCGTGGTCCCCGAGCCTGATCTGGGCGGGCTGCTGCTGGAATTTCGTGAGATTGACCAGCGCATCCGCAAGGATCGCGAACAGCGCATGCTCGAGTCGGTCCGGGTGAACCGTGAGCTTGTGCGCAATCTCGCCCACGAAATCAAGAACCCGCTGGGCGGCATTCGCGGTGCGGCCCAGCTGCTGGAGTCGGAAGTGGAGGGCACCAGCCTGCGGGAATATGCGCAGGTGATTATCAAGGAGGCCGACCGGTTGCAGACGCTGGTCGATCGACTGCTTGCACCCCATCGGCATCCGCGTCTGGTGGGTGATGTCAACATTCACGAGGTGCTCGAGCGGGTGCGCTCCGTGGTGCTGGCCGAGTACCCGAGCGGTCTAAATATTCAGCGCGACTACGATGCCAGCCTGCCCGATTTTCGTGGCGACAAAGAGCAGCTGATCCAGGCGCTGCTCAACCTGGTGCGCAATGCGGCGCAGGTCATGCAGGGGCGAGGCGGCATTTTGCTGACGACCCGAATCGCTCGTCAGGTGACGATCGACACGCGTCGGCATCGCCTGGCATTGGATTTGCATGTTGTGGACGACGGCCCGGGCGTGCCGGAGGATATCCGTGATCGGATCTTCCTGCCGCTGGTCACGGGACGTGAGGGCGGCAGTGGCCTGGGGCTCACACTGGCTCAGACTTTCGTGCAACAGCACGGTGGTGTGATCGCCTGTGAGAGTCGACCTGGCCGCACCGATTTCAGGATACTGCTGCCGTTGCCCTAAGGCGTACCGATTCCGGTCGCAGGGCGCGGCTGATTCGGGATCTCGCGCATGAATGCAGTTTGGGTCGTCGACGATGATCAGTCCATCCGCTGGGTGCTCGAGCGGGCACTGCAACGGGAGGGCTTTGAAGTCCGTGCATTCGGCTCGGCGAAAGACTGCCTGAGCGCGCTTGAAACCGATGCGCCCAAGGTGCTGGTCTCGGATATCCGCATGCCTGGGCAAAGCGGCCTGGAGTTGCTGCAGCAGGTCAAGGCGCGTCGCCCCGGGATGCCGGTCATCATCATGACCGCGTTTTCAGACCTCGACAGTGCGGTGTCCTCGTTCCAGGGGGGCGCCTTCGAATATCTCCCCAAGCCTTTCGATCTGCCGCATGCGATTGAGCTGATTCGCCGGGCAGTCGTCGAGAGCGACCGCGAGGCCGCAGCCGATGAAGGGGTGCTCGATGCCCCCGAAATGCTGGGCCAGGCGCCCGCGATGCAAGAGGTGTTCCGGGCGATCGGCAGGCTGTCCCAGTCCAATGTCACGGTCCTGATTACCGGAGAGTCGGGCAGCGGCAAGGAGCTGATCGCTCAGGCGCTGCATCGCCACAGTGTTCGCGCCCCGCAGCCCTTTGTGGCCCTGAACGCAGCGGCTATTCCGCGTGACCTGCTCGAATCCGAACTCTTCGGACATGAGCGCGGCGCGTTTACCGGCGCGCAGCAAATGCGGCGTGGTCGCTTTGAGCAGGCTGAAGGAGGCACGCTTTTTCTGGATGAAATCGGCGACATGCCGCCCGAATTGCAGACCCGTCTGCTGCGGGTGCTGTCGGATGGGCATTTCTATCGCGTTGGGGGGCATCAGCCGCTCAAGGCCAATGTGCGCGTGATTGCCGCCACCCACCAGAACCTGGAAGAGCGGGTGCGTCAGGGCTTGTTCCGCGAGGACTTGTTTCATCGCCTCAATGTGATCCGACTCAGGCTGCCGCCGCTGCGCGAACGTGGCGAGGACGTGCCCTTGCTCGCAAAGCATTTCCTGGCACGCAGTGCCCGCGACCTGGGCGTTGAGGCCAAGCGGCTCTCGGAAGAGGCGTTGGCTAGGTTGTGTGCGTTCTCGTGGCCCGGCAATGTGCGGCAGCTTGAAAACGTGTGTCACTGGCTCACCGTGATGGCCCCTGCGCAAGTGGTCGAGGCCAAGGACCTGCCTCCGGAAATACAACCGATGAGCGGGGCGGCTTTGCCGGCCAAGTCTTGGGCCGTGCCCTTTGAGCATGGGGCCTCAGGTCTGGTCATGGAAGCAGCGGCACCCGTACCGGTCGCGGGTGCACTGCTTGAAGCCGCAGGAGGCGAGCTGTCTGCATCGGGATCGTCAGGCATCGCAGCCTTATGGGCTTCGCCTGCAACGTTAGGCGGGTCGGGGACGGTGACGGCTGCCGTCGATGCACGGTCCAATTGGGCCAGCATGCTCGAGACTGAAGTGACCAAGCTGCTGGCCGCGCAATCTGCGCGAGGTGAGCCTGCGCCAGAGTCCTCGGATCTGATGGATCAATTGACCCGCACTTTCGAGTCCACAGTGATTCGATCAGCCTTGCGCCATACGCGTGGGCGACGTATTGATGCTGCCTTGCGATTGGGTATCGGACGCAACACCATCACTCGGAAAATCCAGGACCTCGGGCTCGAGGACGACGCATAAGGGGTGATCCTGGCGCCTCGCTGATCCCGTCGCGGATCGTCTGGTCACCGCGATCGAGTGTGGTTCAATGCGGGCTTTTACGGAGGCCCGCATGTCAGGAGACCAGTTTCACGTGCATGGTCCGCATGACCATGAACTCGAGCATGCCGCGCAACATGGCGCAAACGATCGGCTTTCGGGGCGGATTGCCGTGATCACCGCATTGCTGGCGACGGTCGGGGCACTGTTTTCCTATCAGGGCGGCGCGACGCAGGTTGATGCGATGCTCGCCAAGAACGACGCGCAAATCAAGAAGACCGAAGCGTCCAACCAATGGAATTACTACCAGGCCAAGAGCAACAAGCAGAATCTGGCCGAGTTGTCGGCGCAGATCGTTACCGAAGACCTGCGCGAAAAGTATCGCGGCGAGGTCAAGCGCTACGAGACCGAAAAGTCCAAGATCAAGGAAGACGCCGAAGCGCTCGAAAAGGAATCCAAGCAGTGGGATGAGCGCAGCGAATCGGCGATGCATCAGCATCACCGCTGGGCACAAGCCACGACCGTGCTGCAAATTGCGATCGGCTTGTCGGCGATCGCACTGCTGACGCGACGCAACTGGCTGATGCGTGGCGTCTATGCACTGGGTACCGTCGGCTTGCTGTTGGGCGCGCTGGCGGCCGCGCACATCTGAATGATTGCGCAGCGCCCGCGCTGTGCTTAGCGTACTTGGATGCGGTTTAGATAATCCACCAGCGCGGCAATCCGGGTACGCACGTAGCTCTCCGCGTCATAAGGTGCATCGGTGTAGTCGGTGGCGTAGCGGGTCAGATAGTCCGCGCCCCAGATCGGCATGTCGCCGCCCAGATGGGCACGCACTTCCTGGCGCCCATCGATGGTCCGGTAGATGCGCTGCTGAGGAAACTGGCCCTGATTGCGCTGCGACAGCCGTGTGAGATCAGGTGGACTGACGCTCAGGAACGGCTTGAAGGCGCCGTCGCCACGACCGGCAGGCCCATGGCAACCGGAGCAGTTCGAGACATATTCGCGTCGACCGAAGTCGAACGCTTCAGACATGGTTTGTGCGGCGGTCAAGGGCGATACCGACCACAACACCACCCCGATGAGCAGGGCAGTCAGGGGGTGAAACATGGGCGCATTTGTATTCATGGCCGCTGTATCCGGTAGAGGTAGTCGAGCAGCAGACCAATACGGTGCCGCACATAAACTTCCGGTCGAGGTGAGGCAGGCGGTCCCGACATGGTGACGGCCTGTGCGCGGTAGTCTGCGCCCCAGATCGGCATCTCGCGCCCGCCGTGCGCCGCTACGGCTGATCGGCCGTCGATGACCTCGTAGAGCCGCTGATACGGGAACACGCCGCCGTTGCTGCGACTCAGCAAGGTGAGGTCAGCGGGAGGTCGCGTCAGAAATTCGCGGAAATGCCCATTGCCCTGACCTGACGGGCCATGACAGCCTGCGCAGTTCGAGAGGTACTCGGCACGCGCCTGATCAATGCGGCCTGCATCGACAGCCGCTTCCTCGGCTTCGGTCGGAGCCGACGACAAGAGTCCGACCAGACTGGCCAGGGCGATCTGGCTCAACATGCGCCCCCGTTCAGGGCGCCTAGCGTTCTTTGGTTGCTTGGGTTCTCGCATGGTGTCCTCCAGTGGAGCCACCAGACGATGCTGCGCGGGTAATGGCTGCGCAGCATTGATTCTGCTCAGTCTGTCAGCTCAATCAGTACCGGCGCGTGATCTGACGGTTGCTCAAGCTTGCGGGGTGCCCGATCAACCATGCAGCCGGTCACATGCGGTCGCAGGGCGTCGCTGACCAGCAGATGGTCGATGCGCAGACCCTTATTGCGACGAAATCCAAGCTGTCGGTAGTCCCACCAGCTGTAGACCTTCTCCGGCTGCTCGAAGAGCCTGAAGGCATCGTGCAGTCCGAGCCCAAGCAGTGCGCGGAAACGCTGCCGCTCAGGATCGGAACACAGCACCTGACCGGCCCAGGCTTGTGGGTCATGGACATCACGATCATCCGGCGCGATGTTGTAATCGCCGGCGACGACGAGCTTTCCGGTCTGGCTGAGCGTCTCATGCACCCAGCTGCCCAGTGCGTCCAGCCAGCGCAATTTGTAGTCGTATTTGTCGCTTCCCACTTCCTGGCCGTTGGGGACATACGCGCTGATCACCCGGGTGCCATTGAAGGTGGCACCGATCAGTCGTTTTTGCTCATCCGGAAAATGCGGGTTGCCTATCTGCACATCCGCAGGTTCCCAGTTGCGATCGATGCGCCACAGGATGGCGACACCGTTATAGGTGGGTTGTCCGCTGAAGATGGCTCGATAGCCCGCATCCGCGAGCGGTTGCACCGGGAAGCGTTCATCGATGAGCTTGGTTTCCTGCAGGCACAGGATGTCCACCGGCTGCGCCTTAAGCCAGTCCAGTACGTGGGGCAGGCGGACCTTCAGGGAGTTGACGTTCCAGGTGGCAATTTTCATGTCGGTCGGGGCCGTGGTCGGAGCGCCGCAAGGATACCCGTCGCTTTATAGCTATGACGGACTCGCGCGGGGTCGAGTCCGATCGACGCGTCCGAGCATCTCACCATGTAAAACGCGCTGTCGGTCCACGAAAGATCCGACGCTTTCACTTGTTTGTCCAGGACAGTTTGGCTATAAGGTGATGCTGCACTGCAGGGTAGTGCGGTGCGGAGATCCGCCGCACTCGCTGTCGCCTCCTGCCAACCCAATGATTCTTTTGAAGCCGGCTGCCAGACCGTCTGAGATAGCCCTGGCGGTTTGCACCCCTGATTTGAACCTTGTCGAGGATGTCGATGCGACAGACGCTGTTTGAACTGCTGTCTAACGGAGCGGAAAATGCACCCGCGCTCAGTGCGCCGGGGCGCAAGCCGCTGAGCTATGGCGCGCTTCGCAGTCTGATTGTGGCGACCCGCGAGCAGCTCAATGGCCTGGGAATCGGCCGCAATGACCGGGTCGCGATCGTGGTGGATAACGGTCCCGAGATGGCGGCCTGTTTTGCTGCGTGCGCCTGCGCGGTGACCAGCGCACCGCTTAACGCGGCCTATCGGGCGGACGAATTCCGCTTCTACCTGGAAGACCTGAAGG
>DGIT01000104.1:0-12382 GCA_002386465.1 Burkholderiales bacterium UBA4615
TTCAGGCCATGGCGCTTGAGCAGCTTAGGAATGGCGAACACCGGGCCAATGCCCATTTCATCAGGCTCGCAGCCGGCCACGGCCCAACCGCGGAACGCACCCATGGGCTGCAGGCCGCGACGCTCGGCTTCCTTGGCTTCCATCAGCACCAGTGCGGCCGCGCCGTCGGACAGCTGGCTGGCGTTGCCGGCCGTGATGAACTTGCCCGGGCCTTTGACCGGCTCAAGCTTGGCCAGACCTTCCATCGTGGTGTCAGGGCGGTTGCACTCGTCCTTATCGACGACGTAGTCCACGAAGGACTCGGCCTTGGTGACCTTGTCGACGACCTTCATCTTGGTCTTGACCGGGACGATTTCGTCCTTGAACTTGCCGGCGGCTTGCGCTGCGGCCATCAGCTTTTGCGAACGCAGCGAGTATTCGTCCTGGTATTCGCGGCTGAGCTTGTAGCGGGCCGCTACGACGTCGGCGGTGTCGATCATGGGCATCCAGAAGTCCGGGGAGATCTGGGTGAGGGTGTCGTCCTTGCCACCACCGCCGCCACCCTGGTAGGTGATGGAATCGACGCCGGCGCCGACCATGATGTCCATGCCGTCTTCGACGATGTTGCGCGCGGCCACGGCGATGGCGTTCAGGCCCGACGAGCAGGCGCGGTGCAGGGTCATGCCCGAGGTGGTGACCGGCAGGCCAGCCAGCAGGGCGGCTGCGCGGGCGACGTTACCCGAGGCTGCGACGCAACCCGAGATCACGTCTTCGACTTCAGCGGGGGCGACGCCGGAGCGCTGCACGGCATGCTTGATCGCATGGCCGAGCATGGTCATGTTCGAGGTGTTGTTGAATCCGCCGCGGGCGGCCTTCGCCAGGCCGGTACGCGCGTATGAAACGATGACTGCTTCACGCATGGTGTCTCCCTTCGTGTCGGTGTGGTCAAACCCTAACCTTACACCTTCGGCGGGCGGCGCGTCTTGGCGGGGTGCGGATTCCGGGACGCGGCCCATCCGGTGGCACGCTGGGTGGACAGATCGCCCGCGCGCAGCAAGGATGCGGGTCGGCGATCGAATTCACCCACCAGGAGACCCCCATGAGACCCAATACCGCACTTGCCAAATGGCGCGCAGGCCAACAGACCGTTGGCGGCTGGCTGTCACTGTCCAACGCGCACAGCGCCGAATCGATGGCCCATGCAGGCTTTGACTGGGTGGTGGTCGATCTGCAGCACGGACTGCTCGATTACTCGGACCTGCGCACCATGCTGCCGGCGATCTCCACCAGCGGTACCACGCCCCTGGTGCGGGTGTCTGCGAACAATCCGGCCGAAATCATGAAGGCACTGGATGCGGGCGCCCTGGGCGTGATCGTGCCCATGGTGAACAACCGGGCCGAGGCCGAAGCCGCCGTGGCGGCCACGAAATATCCGCCCGCTGGCTCGCGCTCGTTCGGGCCGATCCGCGCAGCACTCTATGGCGGCGTGGGTTATGCGGCCGAGGCTAACGATCAGATCGCCTGCATCGTGATGGTGGAAACCCGCGAAGGGATTGAAAAGGTCGAGGAGATTGCCGCCACGCCCGGGCTGGGCGGCATCTACATCGGTCCGTCCGACCTGGCCCTGGCCCTGGGCCTGCCGCCCAAGGGCGATACCGATCAAGCGCTTCACCTGGAAACCGTGGGCAAGATTCTGGCCGCCTGCCGGAAACACAAGGTGCCTGCTGGTATTCACACCAGCGGTCTGGCGTGGACCCAGAAACGCCTGGCAGCGGGCTTTGACTTCGTGACCCTGGGCTCCGACATCGGCTTCATGATGCAGGCCGCCACAGCCGATCTGGCGGCTGCACGCGGCACGATCGGGCCGAAACGGGAGTCGACGGGCTATTGAGGCGAGTGGCCTGGAATTGGCGCGCGCCGGCTGACGCTAATCGGACAGCTTCATGGTGCGCGCCATCTCACGGTATCGCGCCGTTTCGGCCGCGATGAGTGCGCGCAACTGTTCGCCGCTGCCCGCCACCAGTTCGCCGCCACTTTGCTTTTCGTTGTAGGCGGCGTACTCGGGCGACTTGAGGATCCCAAGGAGCGTCTCCTCGACTTTTCGGGCGATTGGTTCGGGGGTCTTGCCGTGCACTGCAAAGCCGGTCCAGACCTGCAAGTCGTAATTCAGACCGAGATCCTTCATGCCAGGCACTGAGGGCAGCAGCGGATGCCGGTTCGGGCTGGTCACCCCAAGCGGGCGGAGTCGACCGGCCTCGATCAGCGGCACCGCCCCGCCGATATCGGTGATGGCGACATCGATGTCGCCGGCGATGACGTCGTTATTAGCCTGGGCTGCGCCCTTGTAGGGTACGTGAATGAACTCGGTGCCGGTGGCCCGCTGCAACGACAAGCCGCCAATCCGATAGTGGTGGCCATAGTTGGACATCTTGAGCATGCCGGGTTTGGCTCGTGCCTCGGTCACCAGGTCCTGAAACGTTCGAAACCGCGAGTTCGGCCCGGTCACGATGACTGCGTAGCCGCGGGAAATGAAGACCACCGGACGGATATCGCGCTGCGGGTCGTAGGGCACCTCGCGCAAAAGCGGCGTGAGCACGACCGGAGAGGGCGAGATGTACATGATCGTGTGGCCATCGGGCGGGGCGGCCAGCAGGGTTTGCACTGCGATGATCTGGTCGGCGCCCGTGCGGTTCTCGACCACAGCAGGCTGACCGCTGATCTTGCCCAGACGCTCGGCAACCACCCGCGTGCCGGTATCAGCCCCGCTGCCCGGACCCAGGCCGACGATGAAGCGCACGGTCTTGGTTGGAAAAAGGGACGCGCCCTGTGCGCGGGCAATTGAGGGTGCCATCAGGCTGCCCAGCCCGGCGCTCAGGCCGGCCAGAATGGAACGACGCATGCGGAAGTCTCCCTGTGTGGTGTTTGGATCGGCGCCTTGGTGATCAGCGCTTCGATGGACTGCAGTGTAGCGGTAGCAGGGAGAGGCGCGGCCCGGTATGTCCAAGCTGCGCGGTGTCGCCCCTGTCACCGCGGGGCAGTTCATCCAACCCAACACCCTTCGCAAGCGCAAGAACGAGCAGCACCACGGACAACCAATGGATGGCAATGACTGCGACGGAATGACGATGCGCGGTCATGCGAATGACTCTTCCTTTGGCGGCGTGGCGCCGAGAATCCAACCCTCCAAGGGGTCAAATGCGGCAGGCAAACCCCAGTTGGCTGCGCGGCGCTGCCAGGCCCATCCTGCCTGCGCCAGACACAGCACCGCATCAAGGCGATCTGCACCCGAATCTGCGATACAGGAATCGCGCCCGTGTGCAAATTCCACTGGAAGATCGAACGGATGTGCGCCGCATTCCAAGGCCTGCACGAGGCGCTCGCGTGCCGCGCGTCGCTCAGGGTCATGACGCCTGGCAGGCAGATCGCTCTTGTACGACTCTCGACCCAGTACGCCGCGCGCAAGCAGGCCGGGATAGCCTTCGAGTGCAATACGCGTGCGATTCGTGCCCGCTTCATGCATGCCCGGAAGCGTCGCCCCCACATTCAGGAGCGCAGGCGCGCCCGCATGCAACATCAGCACCACCGGCGGGTTGACCCATTTCATGGACGGGCTGCTGCCGGCGGGCACGTCGGTGACCCGGTGTGCGAACTTGGCACCTGGCGGGCGGGCATCGCACCAGGCTTTGCAATGCGCAATCAATTCCGGGCGGCTGAGTGCCGCCAGACGGCGTGTGATCTCGGGCCAGGGTGCCACTGGTTCGATGGGCCAGCCCAGGCCATCGCGCACAAAGGCGCGCGGCAGTCCAAATGGAAAGTCGAAGGCGCCGACCCAGTCGCCACTGGTGATCAGCCAGTCTTGCCAGTCAGGCAGTGTGTGAAAGCTGAGCAGTGCCTGCACACGCAGCACACTCGCGTGCTGCGGCCCAGTTGCCTGGCGAGGATCGGACTGCGTCTGCGGCGACACCAGCTGTCCGACAGCGACCGTGATCGGCTTGCGCCGCGTGGGCGCACTGGTGAAATCGACGCCGATCAGGCGGGTCATCTGGAACGCCGGGTACACATCAGAACGGATCGCTTGTGTAGACCGTGCCCGAGACTGCATCGACCGTGTAAAGCTGGCGCTGGTTGCGGCAGCTGTTAACCGAGGTATAGCTGCTTGGCGAGTCGGTGGTCCAGCCCTCGGTATTCAGCACAGACAGCGTTGGCGCTTGCAGGTTGGCGGCATTGCAGCTACCCGCCTGCAGATTGAACCAGCACATTGCATTAACACCCAGGATACCCAGCCGCGTGCTGCCGACCAGACATTTTTCGCCCGACTCGGTGACCGTGACCGGCTGCCCGGTGATGGCTCCAGCACCGAAATTCAGGGCGATCAGGCCGGTGCCAGTGGCGGCATTGAGACCCGAACCGTTTTGCGCACTGTTCAGAAACGTGGTGATGCCGTTTCTGAATGCGGTGGTCTCGCTTCCCAGGGTGTTGGCTGCGATCTTGCTGGCGAAATCGGTCAGCACTGCATCCAGCGTGACGCTGTTGCCCTTGTTGGCGATGTAACCGGAAAAGCCTGCAAGCGCGAGACCGTAGGCCCGCTCAGGAAACCCCAGGGTAAGCGCCGGTGCGCTCATCAGATCGGCGGGTGTGGTGGTGTGCAGATCGAAGCCGCCGAAGCGCTGAGACACATCGCGGGTGGCCTGGGTGATGCGCTCGGTGGCGAAGCTCCCGAGCGCCGTGGCCCGCTGCACAGCCAGCTCGGTGAGCGGCGTGACATTCACCGTGTTCTGATTGATGGCCAACAGATTGCCGGGGCGGATCGCCCGCAGCGTGGTGAGCGCGCGGTTTGCGCCAGTGGCTTCATCGCGATAGGTGCCGCCCTTGGCCTGCACCATGGCTTCGCCGGCATAGTCCCGAAAGCCGATGGTGAAGTTGCCGTCTGCATCCGTCGTGGTGCAACTGCCCAACTGCGCGCCTTGCTTGCCGTCGGTAATGCGGTAGGCACACACACTGGCACCGGACACGCGGCCCTTGGCCACCACGCCCACGATCGTTGTCTCGGGCACAACCGGTTCGGGTGTGGGCCCGAAGCTGCTGCCGCCGCCGCAAGCGGTCAGCCATGCGGCCATGCTCAAGGTCACCATGCACAGCAGGCGGCGCTCGCGTCGATGATTGGACTCGGTCGGAATGGTGAACTGCAGCGGCATAGTCAGTCGCATAGCATGGTCGGCAAGGTGGAGGGCTGCTGAAACGATACCAGCATGGTGCGCAGGGTTTGCAGCGAGTCGGCCTGCTGTGGCGTCTTGTCGGTGCGCCAGCGCAGCATGCGCGGAAAGCGCACGGCAATGCCGGATTTATGGCGGGGTGACTCGGCAATGCCTTCAAAGCCCAGCTCGAACACCAGCGTGGGGCTCAGGCTGCGTACCGGCCCGAAGCTCTCGATGGTGGTCTTGCGCACGATGGCGTCCACGCGCCGGATCTCTTCGTCGGTCAAGCCCGAATAGGCTTTGGCGAAGGGCACCAGCACTGGCGCTGCGGAAACGGTGTGATCCCACACTGCGAAGGTGTAATCGGTGTACAGGCTGGCACGTCGGCCGTGGCCACGCTGGGCATAGATCAGAACTGCATCGATGCTGAACGGGTCGACCTTCCACTTCCACCACATGCCGCCGCTGTCGCTGCGCGTGCGGCCCACCCCGTAGCGGGAATCGCGCCGCTTGACCATGAACCCTTCGACGCCCAGCGCACGCGAGGCGGCGCGCTGTTCGGTCAATGCGACCCAACTGACGCCTTCGGTGGGAATCAGGGGCGACACGCCCAGCTGACCTGCGTTGCGGGGCGAGCCGCCATGGCCCAGTTGGCGCTCCAGTTGCGCGCGCCGCTCGGCGAGCGGGCGTTCACGCCAGTCACTACCCGACCACTGCAGCAGGTCGTAAGCCACAAAGACCACTGGCACCTCCCGCAGCAGACGCGGTGTCAGCTGACGTTTGTGCAGGCGTCGCTGCAGGGCTGCGAATTGCATGGGTCGATCAGCAGTGGTGTCCCAGGCCAGGATCTCGCCATCCAGCACAACGCCCTGCGCACGTTGCGGATCCTGATGCACCCAGTCGCGTGCAGCCTGAACCAGCTCGGGAAAGCGCTCGGTGACAAGCTCTTCGCCGCGCGACCAGATCCAGCAACGATCAGTCTCCAACACCACTTGCGCGCGGATCCCGTCCCATTTCCATTCGATCTGCCAGGTCTCGGGCGGCCCCAGCTGCTCGGGCGGCTCGCTCAGCGCATGCGCCAGAAAAAATGGATACGGCTGACCCGCTGTGCGCATGCCCGCATGCTCGGACGCGACGGGTGCAATCAGCGCGAGGTAGGACTGCGCATCAGGTTGCGCGTTAGCATCGGTATAGCCCATCAGACGTTGCGCCACGAGCGGATGCTCCAGCCCACCCACCCGCGCGATCGCGCGGGTCACCGTGAGCCTGGACACACCAACCCGCAGCCCGCCGGTCATCAGCTTGTTGAAAACGAAGCGGCTCGGTGCGTCGAGTTCAGACCAGGCTGTCTTGAGCGCAGCATGCACATCCTCGGGCGTGCGCCCTCGCAGCGCCAGCAGACGCGCCATCCATTCGGCAAGACTCGCGTCATGGCGCCGGGATGCATCGGGCAGCAGACGCGCGATGGTCTCGGCAAGATCGCCAACGGTTTCGTAACAGGCATCGAAGAGCCAATCGGGCAGCTGCGCCACTTCGGCGGCTGTGCTGCGCAGCACGCGCGTGGGCACGATCTGGCGAGGCTTGCCACCGGCCAGCACATAGACCGCCCAGGCCGCATCAGCGGGCGGCGCATGGCGCAGGTAGTGTTCGAGCACCTCGAGTTTGCGTGACGTGGCGGTCGAGGCATCGAGCTCGGCATACAGCGCAGCAAAGGCTTTCATGCGGCAGGCACCTCGGTCTGGGCTGCACCCTCTTCGCCCTCGAATTCGGTCTGGAACGCGCTGGCCTGAAGGCCCTGCTCGCACAGAAAGCGCACCATGGGCTGCACCTGGCCATGCGTCACGATGATCTGTTGCGCACCGGTTGCGGCAATGGCCTGATGCAATCCGGGCCAGTCAGCATGATCAGACAACACGAAGCCGCGATCGGTCCCTCTGCGCCGGCGTGCGCCGCGCAGCATCATCCAGCCGGAAGCAAACGCATCGGACGGATCAGGAAAGCGGCGCATCCAGGGTGTACCGGCAGCTGAGGGCGGCGCCAGGACCAAGGCGCGGCTCAGTTGGGCGCGATCGGGCATCTCGCTCACCATGACAGTCGGGGGAAGCGCGATACCGGCCTCGCGGTAGACGCGGTTGAGTGGCTCGACGGCACCATGACAGACAATCGGACCAATCCCGGTGTCGACCCCCGACAGGATGCGCTGCGCCTTGCCAAAGGCATAGCAATAGAGAACGCTGGCTCGGCCCTTGGCAGCGTTGTCGCGCCACCATGCATTGATCTCCTCGAAGGTCTGATGCTGAGCCGCCCAGCGATAAATCGGCAGCCCGAAGGTGGATTCGGTGACGAAGGTGTGGCAACGCACGGGCTCAAAGGGCGTACAGGTGGCATCGGCCTCGACCTTGTAATCGCCACTCACGACCCACACCTCGCCGCGATGCTCAATGCGCACCTGCGCCGACCCCAGTACATGCCCTGCCGGATGCAGCGACAGGGTCACACCGTTCAGATGTACCGCCTCACCAAAGTGCGCAGTCTGCAGGCTGATGGCCCCCAGTCGCGCACGCAAGGGGCCGGCGCCTTGCGTGCTGGCCAGATAGTGTCGATGCCCGGTGCGCGCATGGTCTGAATGCGCATGCGTGATCACCGCCCGATCAGCCGGACGCCATGGATCAATGAAAAAGTCGCCGGCCTCGCAATAGAGGCCCTCGGGGCGCAGAACAAGCAGGGCGGACACAGCGCAAAGGCAGAGGTGGGACCGGGATGCCCGAAAGGGAAAAAGGACGCGGTTTTAAGGCAAAAGCGTCAGAACATTGTAGATCGGCGCCTGCCAGACAGGTTTGCAATTGAAGCGGGCCATCGCTCGGGCATACTCGCGGCAGCGCGCACAACGCGTTCGCATCACTTCATTCATGTCCTTCAGGAGAAGACCCTTGAAACGCATCGCCGCCTCGTTCGCCATTGCTGCATTCATGACCGCCTGCGCCATGCCGACGCACACGCCCGCGCCAGTGTCGCTGTCGGATACCGTCGAAGTCACTGCATTGATCGACGCCATCGATCCGGCGAACCGTCTGGTTCGACTGCGTACCGCAGATGGTCGCGCACGCGTGATGCAGATCGGCCCGGCCGTCCAGAACTTCAATCAGCTGAAAACTGGTGACCGGGTCAGCGTGCGCTTCACCGAGGGTCTGGCTGCAGAAGTAGTGAAGCCGGGCATGGGTGTCACGAGCGGACGGCCCACGTATGAGGCTGGACGCGCCCTGCCGGGTGCCATGCCAGGTGCTTCCGGCACCCTGACCGCCAAAGGCGTGGTCAAGGTTGTCTCGGTCGATGCCGCCACCAACACGGTGGAGGTCCTGGGCGGTGACGGCGCGGTGCGCAAGGTTCGCGTGCAGGACCCGAAGGCCCAGGCATTTGCGCGTGGTCTGAAGGCCGGCGACGAAGTGCAACTCACCTTCACGGAAGCCCTGGCGGTTTCGATCAGCCCGGCACGCTGATCAATGCGCTTGGCAGCCTCATGCCAAGTGGCAGCCGATGGGCTGCAATGCATGGGGCTGAAAAACATTGCACCGCCGTACCGTAATCTGATGCAGGTCGCCTGAACGCCCCGGGCGGCCTCTTCCTGTGCGGGCTCAGAGGCCTCTGTGGCCCCTATGCTCAGTATCGCTGACGCTCGCCCGAGACCAGCACACCAAGCCTGAGCAATCCGTACGCGATCCAACCCCAGGCGCGCTGCCACCAGCCGCGCCTGCGGTGCTCATCCACCGCGATCGGATGGCTGCCCTCCTGCATCGCCGCCAGCAGGCGCGTGCGCAGGGTAGCCGCAAAGTGCCCATCGCGAATCACCAGATTGGCTTCGCGCGCCAGCAGCAGCGAGAACGGGTCGATATTGGATGAACCCACCGTGGCCCAGTCGTCGACAATGGCGACCTTGGCGTGCAGAAAGCTGCGGTGATACTCGACGATTTCAATCCCGTGGCCTAGCAGTGAGTCATACAAGGCTTGTGCCGCATGGTGCGGCAAGACGTACTCGGTCCGCCCCTGCAGCAGCAGCCGCACGCGCACCCCGCGCGCAGCCGCCTCTCTGAGCGCACGCCGAAAACGCCTGCCCGGAAAAAAATACGCGGTGGCGATAAGGACTTCACGGCGTGCCTGCCCAATTGCGCGCAGGTAAGCGCGTTCAATGCTGCGCCGGTGGGCAAGGTTGTCTCGCAGCACAAGCTGCGCTCCAGAGACCTTGCCCGAAGCGGCCTGATCCCTGGGCTCGCGCACTGCCCGTTCGATCGCATGCGGCGAGGCCCACTGTTCCCACAACCTGGACATGGCCTGCGCCACGGCATCGACCTGCGTGCCCTGCATACGTACGGCATAGTCGAGTCGGGGATGCGTCAATGGTCCGTGATTCGGGTCCTGCAGGTCATCGAGAATATTGATGCCGCCGACAAAGGCCCAACGGCCATCGATGCAGGCCAGCTTGCGATGCAGGCGACGCAGTCGGCTGCGATCCAGGGTGAACAGCCGGGGCACGGGCGAATAAATGCGCAGCTGCACCCCTGCAGCGCGCAGCGGCGCGGCAATCGCGTCCGACAGCGGGCGGGTGCCGAACCCATCGACCACCACGCGCACATCGACGCCACGTCGGGCCGCAGCCGCCAGACTTTGCGCGATGGCACGACCGGTGTCGTCGTCCGCAAAGATGTAGGTCTCGAGCCAGACGCTACGCTCGGCGGTGTCGATCAGCGCGCGCAGCGCGGGGAAATATTCCACGCCAGACTGAAGCAGCTGCAAATCGTCCCGAGGCTGTGCCTGCCTGGCCATGCTGCACGCTCAGGAGGGCAGCGACAGATCGGCCACGAGCGGGGCGTGGTCGGACAGACGTGCCCACTCCGGGCCCTTGAGGACATCGGCCCGGTGCACCCGAAAGCCGCGCTGATAAATGCGGTCCATGCGAAGCCACGGTACCAGCGCAGGAAACGTGCGCGCGCCGCCCATGACTTCAGCGACTCCAACGGAATCAATCAGGCGATGGCTCAGACGATCGCGCCAGTCATTGAAATCGCCCGCGATCAGCAGTGGTGCACGCTGAGGGACTTCGCGGCTGATCCAGTCGATCAGCGCGTCGGCCTGGCGTTCACGGCTGCGCGCAAAAAGGCCAAAGTGAATGACAAAACAGTGCACATTGCGTCGGCCGATCCGAACCACGCAATGCAGCACGCCGCGCTTTTCCAGCGCATGGTCGGAGAAGTCGCGGTTTTCGCGGCGCAGGATGGGAAACCGCGAAAGCAGTGCGTTGCCATGATGCCCGTGCAGATACGAAGCATTGCGCCCATAGGCCGATTCGAAGGTGTGCTTGAGGCTGGGCGAGCGCGCCAGATATTCCTCCTGCGACTCGCCTGGCCATTGCTCGAAACGCGCCGCGCTGCGGTCGTTTTTGCCCTGCACTTCCTGCAGAAAGATCAGATCGGCGCTCAGCTCATGCAGACGGTTGCGCAGCGCATGCACGCTCGCCACCCGTTTCAGACCAAAGAGATCGCGGATCACACCCTTGTGAATGTTGTAGGTTGCCACCCGCAGGGACCGCGGGGCGGCCGGCTCGGGCGGCTGCGCACTCATGCGCGTGCGAGCCTTTCAGGGAGCTGGCGGATGGCCTGCACATTGGACATCGAGAAGCAGCGCTCTGCGGCTTCGTTCCAGGGCAGCCACTGATACTGCAGATGTTCACGCGGCGCGATCTGCACCGGCAACGGCTCAGGCAGACAAAGCCCGAACACATGCTCGGTGTTATGCGTGACACCCTCGGGATAGCGATGACGCCAGTGCGGATAAATTTCATACCGATTGCGCACATCCCAGTCCTGCAGCACGAACTGCGCGGCATCGAGCCCGGTTTCTTCGAGGACTTCGCGCCGGCAGGTGAGCTCGAGCGGCTCGTCCAGTGCGTCCTTGCTGCCGGTGACAGACTGCCAGAAGCCCGGATGATCGGCGCGCTCGAGCAGCAACACCTGCAGATCGCGGGTGTGGATGATCACCAGCACCGACTCGGGAATTTTGTTGCCCATGGCGGGTCGGTGCGGGGATCCGGCTCAGGCCTTGACTTCAGGCATGCGCAGGCGGATGTGCAACTCGCGCAACTGCTTTTCATCGACCGGCGACGGCGCCTGCGTGAGCAGATCCTGGGCGCGCTGCGTCTTGGGGAAGGCAATGACGTCGCGAATCGATTCGGCCCCGGCCATCATGGTGACGATGCGATCCAGTCCGAAGGCGATGCCACCGTGAGGCGGTGCGCCGTATTGCAGCGCGTCGAGCAGGAAGCCGAACTTGGCGCGTGCCTCATCGGCCTCGATGCGCAGTGCACGAAACACCTTGGACTGCACCGCCTCGCGGTGAATCCGCACCGAGCCGCCACCGATTTCCCATCCGTTGAGCACCATGTCGTAGGCCTTGGCCACACAGCGCCCCGGGTCGGTGGACATGAAGTCCTCATGCCCGTCCTTGGGCGCAGTAAAGGGGTGATGTACAGCCACCCAGCGGTCTTCTTCCTTGTCGTGCTCGAACATGGGGAAATCGACCACCCACAGCGGGCGCCAGGCGGTTTCGAAGAGTCCATGCTTGCGGCCGAACTCGGAATGACCGATGCGCACGCGCAGCGCGCCGATCGCATCGTTCACCACCTTCGCACTGTCTGCGCCGAAGAAGATCAGGTCGCCGTTGACTGCGCCGGTGCGCGAGAGCACGGCATCCAGGGCACGGTCGTGCAGGTTCTTGACGATCGGCGACTGCAGGCCCTCGCGCCCCTTGGCTGCATCATTGACCTTGATATAGGCCAGACCCTTGGCACCGTATATGGCCACGAACTGCGTGTAGGCATCGATTTCGCTGCGGGTGAGCTCGGCACCACCCGGCACGCGCAGCCCCACCACGCGGCCTTCGGGCGACTGGGCCGGCGCCGAGAACACCTTGAAGTCGACATCGCGCATGACCTCGGTCAGATCGGTGAACTGCAGGCGCACCCGCAGGTCGGGCTTGTCCGAGCCGTACAGGCGCATGGCTTCGGAGTACGCCATGGTCGGGAACTGACCGGGCAACTCCACGCCCTGCACGTTGCGAAACACTGCGCGGATCATCTCTTCAAAGATGGCACGAATCTCGACCTCATCCAGAAAGGAAGTCTCGCAATCGATCTGCGTGAACTCGGGCTGGCGGTCGGC
>DGIT01000104.1:12410-22991 GCA_002386465.1 Burkholderiales bacterium UBA4615
AAGCACTTGGTGATCTGGTAGTACCGATCGAACCCCGAGACCATCAGCAGCTGCTTGAAAAGCTGCGGGCTTTGCGGCAAGGCAAAGAACTGTCCGGCATTCACACGTGAGGGCACGAGATAGTCGCGTGCGCCTTCCGGTGTGGACTTGGTGAGCATCGGCGTTTCGATGTCGATAAAGCCCAGCGAATCGAGGTACTTGCGCACTTCCATGGCCACGCGATAGCGCAGCATCAGATTGTTCTGCATCTGCGGGCGGCGCAGATCGAGCACACGGTGGGTCAGGCGCGTGGTCTCGGACAGATTGTCGTCGTCCAGCTGAAAGGGCGGCGTGACCGAGGCGTTAAGGATCTCGAGTTCGTGGCACAGCACCTCGATCTGGCCGCTGCGAATGCCGGCATTGTCGGTGCCCTCCGGGCGGCGGCGCACCTTGCCGGTGATACGCACGCAATACTCGTTACGCACGCGCTCTGCCGTAGCAAAGGTCTCGGCGCGATCCGGGTCGCACACCACCTGGGCAATGCCCGCGCGGTCGCGCAGGTCGATGAAGATCACGCCACCGTGGTCGCGGCGCCGCTGCACCCAGCCAAAGAGGGTCACGGTCTGGTCCAGGCGGTCGATGGACACCTCGCCGGTGTAGCAGGTACGCATGCTGTGGTTCTCTTTGATCAGGTCGGGTTCGATGAGGAGGATGCGGCCACGGGCACATCGGCAGATGCGGCATCGGAACCGTTGGGGAGGCGCGCGCGCGCGGACGGGACCACCACGCCCATCGAGACCACGTACTTCAAGGCCTCGTCGACGGACATGTCGAGCTCGATGGTTTCGTCTTTGCGCACCATCAGGAAAAATCCTGAGGTGGGGTTGGGAGTGGTCGGGACATAGACCGAGACCATCTCGGGTCCGCTAGCTGCCCCGGGCGCCGGTGCGGCCACCTTCGCACGGACTTCATCGGCAGGCACGCCGGTCGTAAACCCGATGGTCCAGCTGCCGCGACGCGGATATTCAAGCAGCAGTGCCTTGCGAAACGCATTGCCCTGGGGCGACAGCAGCGTATCGCTCACCTGCTTCACGCTCGAGTAGATGGTGCGCACGATGGGGATACGCGACAGCAGCGATTCCCACAGCCCCACCAGCCGCTGACCCAGAAAATTGGCCGCCAGCAGTCCGGTGATGAAGATCACCAGCACCGTGAGCAGCGCCCCCATGCCGGGCAGATTGCGCCCGAACACCTGCAGGGGCTGCCACTGCACGGGTAGCAGCGACAGGCTGAGGTCGAGCGTGGTGACGATGAAATTGAGCACCCACAACGTGATGCCGATCGGGATCCAGATCAGCAGACCAGTGATGAAGTAGCGACGGAACATCGTGGCGCTCGGGTGGAGTGGGTGAGGGAGGCGGGTCAGCGTAGCGGCGCGCGGTTTCGGCCAGCTGGGCGACGTCCCCGGGGCAGCGCCCTCACGTGGAGGAGGTTCCGCCCGCGGGCGGCGCGGTGGCTCCTGCGGAGCTCGGCGCACCCGCTGTCGACCCTGCGGCCGGCGCACTCGCAGCGGGTCCGGTCGCAGTGGGCGCACCCGGTGATGACGCGGGCGCGGCGGACGCGCCAGCCTCCGATGGGGCGGGCGCCGGGCTTGCGCCCTCGGCCTCCTTGGCAGGCGCCTGGCCTTTCTTGCCCTGGTCGCGGAAATCGGTGACGTACCAGCCGCTGCCCTTGAGCTGGAAGGCGGGGGCGGTCAACTGCTTGCGAAACGCGTCGGCGCCGCACGCCGGACATTGCGTCAGCGGGGCATCGGAAAACTTCTGGATCACATCCTTGGCGTGGCCACAGGTCTCGCAGCGATAGGCGTAAATCGGCATGGCGCTCGGCTAAAGGACGGCAAAGCCGCAGGTTTCAGGGAAACCTGCAATTATAGGACGGATTGCCGCCGCCCTGCAGCCGGGCGACAGACTTACTCGGGTTCGATGCCAGCAGCCTTCAAGGTGTCGCGATAGACCTGGTACTGATCCTTGACCAGCGCGGCCAGTTGCTCCGGGCTGGAATGAACGTGCTGAAACGACTGCTTTTCGAAGGTCGACACGACTTCAGGCTTTGAGCCTGCGGCGCCGAACTCCTTGTTCAGGCGATCGACGATGTCGCGCGGCAGGCCCTTGGGCCCGAAAACGGCAGCCCAGGACGAGAGCGAAAACTTCGGCATGCCCGATTCGGCAATGGTGGGCACATCGGGCAGGGCCGGGCTGCGACGGTTCAAGGTGACAGCGATCGGGCGCAGCCGGCCTTCCTTGGCAAAGGCCACGGTGGTCCCCGCCGAAGCCACCATGAACTGCACACGGCCTGCGATCAGATCGGTCAAGGCCTGCGGTTCGCCCTTGTAGGGGACTTGGACCATCTGGATCCCGGCCAGCGACGAGAACAGCGCCGTCGAGACAATGCCGGTGGTATTGCCGGTGGCATAGGAAATCTTGTTCGGGTTGGCCTTGGCGTAGGCCACGAATTCGGCCACGGTCTTGGCGGGCACGCTGGGGTGCACATAGATGAAGAAGGTGTAGCGACCGATATCGGCGATGGGCGTAAAGTCGGTAATCGGGTCGTATGGCGGGGTCTTCTTCATGGCGGGTGCGGCTGCCATGGGGCTGCTGGTACCGAACAGCAAGGTGTAGCCATCGGGCGCAGCCCGCATCACCTCGGTCGCCGAAATGGCACCGTCGGCACCGGCTTTGTTTTCGACCAATACTGGCTGACCCATCGAGGCGCTGAGGGCTTGCGCATAAACGCGCGCCAGCGTGTCGGTGGCCGCGCCGGGAGGAAAGGGCACCACCATCCTGATGGGCTTGCTGGGGTAAGCCTGGGCCTGTGCCGCTGCGGCACACACAGCGACTGCCGCAGCAGCGCATACACGAATCCAGTGACGACGGGACATGATGGAGAGTCTCCTCGGGTTGTTCGAATCAGGGGATCAGGACTGAAGCCGTGCAGGGTCAGCGAAACCCCGCCAGCACGACCTTACCGATCGAGCGGCCAGACTCGATCATCGCATGAGCACGGCGCAGGTGCTCAGCATCGATCGGGCCGACCGTCTGCGTGTGCGTGGTGCGAATACGCCCGGCGTCAACCAGATCGGCCACGGCGTCAAGCAAGCGGCCTTGCTCGATCATGTCGGCGGTCTCGAAACTGGAACGCGTGAACATAGCTTCCCAGTGAAGGGCCGCGCAACGTGCTTTCAGGGGCCGCACATCAAAGGGGCCCGGATCGTCGATCACACAGATGCCGCCCTGCGGCGCCACCACCTTGGCCAGTTCAGGAAAATGAGTGTCAGTGTGCGAGACGCTGAAGATGCGCTCGACCCAACGTACGCCGGCCTGCTTGACGCCCTCGGAAATCGGTTTGCTATGGTCGATCACCGCATGGGCGCCTAGTGCTTCGATCTGCGCACGCGACTCGGGCCGTGACGCAGTGGCCAGAATGCGCGCACGGCTCAACTGGCGCGCCAGCTGGATGGCAATCGAGCCGACACCTCCGGCGCCTGCTGTAATCAGCACGGTGCCGGCATCGGCTTGGTCGGCGGAACCATCAGCACGTGGCAGACGCAGGCGATCGAACAGTGCCTCCCAGGCGGTGATGGTGGTCAGCGGCATGGCAGCCGCTTGCGCGAAATCAAGCGTGCGCGGCTTGCGCCCGACGATGCGCTCATCCACCAGATGCAGTTGCGCGTTAGTCCCGGGGCGCACGCGCGAGCCGGCATACCAGACCGTGTCACCCGGCTTGAAGCGCGTGACATCCGGCCCCACGGCCTGCACGATGCCAGCTGCGTCATAGCCCAGGATGCGCGCTTGCCCTGGCTCGGGCGCCACATTGCGGCGCACCTTGGTGTCGACCGGATTCACTGAAACCGCCTCGACGCGCACGAGCAGATCACGCCCACTTGCCACCGGTTCAGGGCATTCAAAGTCGATCAGGCTGCGGGGATCTTCGCTGGGCAGGCATTCGCGGTAGCCGATAGCTTTCATGGGGTCTTCAAAGAGAAAAGTGGAGTCAAAGGAAGGCGTGCCATGGGCATGCGGTGACCGGGCACACCGGGTTTGCACACGTCGGGGCGCATCGGGTAATGCGGACCGTTCCGGGCAGGTGTGGCAAGCGTGCCGTGGTCGTGGGCATCTTGCGCAGCAGCGCTTAATACGGCTGGGGAGCTTACAGGTTTATCGGGCGACTGATGGCGGCGTCACTGATGTCAACACACCTGATGGCGACGCAAGGTGTGGGACGACGCCGGGATAGTGCCAGTACAGTGTGGTGATCGCTTGTGAGCTTAGCGGCGGGTGGGATCGAACCCCGGCGCCAGATCTTGCCAGCAGCGCCAGTAGTCGGGCTGGAGTGTGGGCGACGCAAGCGCCTGGGCGGTGGGATGAAGAACGCACCGTGTTTCGAACATGAAGGCAAGCGTGTCCCGGATGACTTGCGGCTGGCTGGTGTCGGCGGTGCTTGCCTTCAGGAAGGTGGCCGTGTCGGGCCCATGAGGGACCATCCCATTGTGCAGACTGGCGCCGCCCGGTGCGAACCCCTGAGCCTTGCCGTCGTATTCGCCATGGATGAGACCCATGAACTCTGACGCGATGTTGCGATGAAACCAGGGTGGGCGGAAGGTGTCTTGCATCACCAGCATGCGGGGCGGAAAGATGACGAAATCAATCGCATCCACTCCAGGCGTGTCGGTCACAGACTGCAGCACCAGAAAGATGGACGGGTCGGGATGATCGAAGCTGATCGAGCCGATGGTGTTGAATCGCCGCAGGTCGTAGAGGTAGGGCACATGATTGCCGTGCCAGGCCACCACATCCAGCGGGGAGTGGCCAAGCGCCGCTGACCACATGTGGCCCTGGAAACGCGTGACCAGCTCAAAGGCGCCAGTGCGCGTTTCGTAGCGGGCCACCGGCGCGAGAAAGTCGCGCGGGTTGGCCAGCCCGTTGGAGCCGATCGGACCCAGATCGGGCAGGCGCAAGGGCGCACCAAAGTTTTCGCACACATAGCCGCGCACCGCGGGCAGCGGGCCTGCGTTGGCGTCGTCAGGGTCGGCGGCATCGACTTGCGGCAGCTCGACACGCCACTTCACACCACGCGGCAGCACGGCGATCTGCTGGGGCTCGACCACCAGTTCGCCGAATTCGGTGAGCAGGCGCAGCGTGCCCTGTTGCGGCACGATCAGCATTTCGGCGTCAGCGTTGCAGAAGAACCGATCGCGCATCGAACGGTTGGCCGCATACAGATGGATGCCGCAACCGCTCATGGAAGCCGGGCTGCCCGTGCCGGCCATAGTGAACATCCCGTCGATGAAATCGAGCGGCGCATCGGGCAGGGGCATGGGACTCCAGCGCAGCGGGTCGGGTGGCGTCTCGGTGCCGAATGTCGGCTCAAAGCTGCTGATCCAGGTGCGATCGGCAATGCGACGCGACGGCTCGTGGACCACGGAGGGTCGGATGCGGTAAAGCCATGAGCGGCGGTTGTCGGCGCGCGGCGCCGTGAAAGCTGTGCCGGAGAGTTGCTCGGCATACAGACCGTAGGGGCAGCGTTGCGGAGAATTGCGCCCCTCGGGGAGCGCCCCGGGCAGTGCTTCGGAGGCGAACTCATTGCCGAAACCGGACTGATAGCGGGGCATCAACAAACTCCTGGTCGTACGCGATGAACGCAGTCGCGTCCTGCGTCGTTCACAGGATAGCGCGCAGACGTCTGCAGCATGGGGCAAGAAGATGCGCGAGCCTGCATGCAGTCTCTGCACGGACAATCGGATGCAAGCTTTCCGGATTGCCGGGTCAGTAACGCAGTGTCAGCACCGCACCCAGCGCGTTGACGCTGGCGGGTGATCCGCTCAAGCCGTCTTGGGCTGCGAAATAAAGATCGAGACCCCAGCCGCGGGCCATTTCAAATTCAACACCTGTCTGCAGATAGCGGCGACTCCAGCCGCTGACCCGAGAATCGTAGAAAAATTCCAGCATGGTGTAGGGCACGATCTGGACCAGCCCGAGCGAATTCAGCCACCCGCCCAGACCATCGCCCAAGGCGTCGACCACTTCAAAACCGCGCTCCAGGCGCAAGCGGTTGCGGTATCGCCAGGAATTGATGGCACCGATGTCGCGCCATTCGATGCGGCTGCGGTTGGCGACCTGAATGCCAGCCACCAGTGGGCTGCTGCGCAGCGTGGCCTCGGCCAGCAAACGGTTTTCGTCGATGCCCGGCCCGTCGAAGGCCACGATATGGTTGTAGCCCACGCGAAACCACAAGCCCCAGTTCTGCTCCATGGCCGGCACGGCGCTGACCCAGAACGAAGGCAAGCGCCTCGCCAGCAGGTCAAGGTGCACACCCCATGTGCCATCGACCGCGTTGGCATATTCGCGATCGCGGGTGCGCGAAGCGAGAAACATCAGGCGGGTGTGTTCGCTGGTTTTGACGAAGACATTGAGCTCTGGCCAGAACTCACGATTGCTTGACTCGGCCAGCGCAGGCGCACCGCTCAGCATCAACGCGCCGAAACAGGCCGCCAGACCTGCCGCCTTGCATCGCAGGATCAGCCCAAGCGCTCGCACGCGGCCGATCCAGGCCGCATGGCTGATGCGCATGGCCCAGCTGCTTGCGAAGGGTCTGCCCGAGAGGAGCCTTGAACGTGTCATAGCGGGTTTGAAGCGGACATGCGGCGCACCAACACGCCATAGAACGTGGTGAGCAGTGTCGCAATCAACAGATAAAGCAGAATGGCGGCGGCTGCACGGGGCTCGTCGGGTGCGTTGAGCCCAACGATGACCAGCGCCACGCCAGGGTGTCGCATGGCAGATGCCATGGCCAGGGCCGAGCGCTCATCGGCATGCGGACCGCCCAACAGATGCCCCACGGCCATTGCCGCTGCCACCACTGCAGCGATGACCCATGCAGCGCCGCTTGAGGCCAGCGCCATCATATTCGGCCACACCTTCATCAACACCGGGATGAGGCCGAGCATGAGCAGTGCGGTGCCCAGGCCCGAACACCACGGGCCCAGACGGTTGGCCAAGCTGGGAGCAAGGTGACTGAACAGCAACCCAAGCAAAAGGGGCAGCAGGATGCTGGTTGCGATCAGGCGCGCGACCTCAAACAGCCCGATATGGGCCTCTCGGCTGAAGATCTGGCCAAGCAGCGCCACAGCCGCCGGGATGGTCAGGCAAGACAGCAGCGACACGGCCACCAGCAGACCGAAGATGTATCGCTGGTCGCCGCCTGCCTTGAGCTGTTTGCCTGGCAGGATCGGGGGGATGGGCGATACCGCCATGGCCAGCAGGGCTAGCTGAATGGACGGGCTGAGATCGACCAACAGTGCCACGCCGACTGCCAGAGCCGGCACAAACAGATGCATGGCCACGAGGGCTCGCGTGAGTCGATAGGGCGGTTGCCATGCCGTGCGAAAGAGCGAGGTGGCATCGGCGAACGAAGCGCGCATACCCAGCGCCACGACCAGCAGCGCGATGCTGACAGACAGTGCCCCCTTGAAGATAACGGTGAGATCGGCCATCCGCCAGGACCGTTCAGACCACCAGCAGACTGAGGAATGCCAGGGCGCCCAGCGCGGCGACCAGACCGGCAACGATCAGCACAAGATTCCATTGCACCGCGAGCCCCTGCGCGCGCAGGGCATCGACCCGCTTCTTATGCTGTAACACCGCCAAAGCGAGCGCCACTGTGCCGATGCCGATCATGGACATGCCCACCGTATCCGATGCCCATGTGACGCCGAATCGACCGACGACACGACCGCCACGCTGCTCCTGCAGGTATTCAAAAAATTTCACCAGCGTGAACCCAAAACTGATCATGGACAGCGACGTGCGCAGCCAGGCCATCAGCGAGCGTTCGAAGGCCAGGAAGGTTCGCTGCGCAGCAAACCGTGTGCGCTGCTCGGCCAGTAGGGTGGCGGGATCAGTGCTGCCGCTCATGACGCAGCGGGTGCGTCGGCCCGATCGTGGGGGGCGAGCGTCAGGCGCGCACCATGGCAAAAACGCAGCTTGCGTCCACTGCCGCACGGGCACGGTGCATAAGCCCCGCGCCGGGCATCGAGTGCAGTGATCTGCTGCATGACGCCGGAAGGTTGTTGACCAGACGAGTACAAGTCGCCCATGCGCTGCATGGCTTCACGGCTATGGGTGAAAAATTTATAGAGGCCGTGACAGAGGTAGTTGTGCCCTTGCTCGCCATCTTTGGACTGAACGAAGCGGTCTTTGGGACAGCCCCCGTTGCATACCGCGCGCACTTCGCACTGCTGACACTGCGTGGTGAGGAGGTCGCGCTTGTTCTGGCCAAAGGTGCGCTGCGCAGGCGAAGCCACCATCTGCAGCATGTGGGTCTGATGAATGTTGCCCAGCTTGAACGCCGGCTCTACATAATGGTCGCAGGCGTAGAGGTCGCCGTTGTACTCCAGCGCAGGCCCCTTGCCACAGGTGGGGGCATGGATGCACAGCTTGTGGCGACCGAAATAAGCCTCAAGCGTGACATCAAACATCTGCACGAAAACCTTGCCAACGTCGTGGCGCACCCACTCTTCGAAGATGTCGATCAGGAACTGTCCGTACTGCTCGCCGCCCACCGTGCGATCGGTGACGAGTGAGCCGGTCTGCGTGTAAAGGAGCCTTTTTTCTCGCGGTCCGGTGCTCCAGCCCAGATTGGCAATGGAGAGGGTCTGTTCGGTGGCACGCTCGACGATCGGGATGAACTGCATCCAGGTGGCGCCGAGTTCGTCGCGAAAGAACTGATAGACACGGCGACCATGATGCTGATTGGCGGCATTGACCGTGCACAGGATATTGAAATCGACCTGGTGCTTTTTGAGGACCTTGAGGCCGTTCATCACCAGATCGAAGCTGCCCTTGCCGGCGCGGGTGACGCGATAGGCGTCATGCAGCGCACGCGGACCATCAACGCTCAAGCCCACCAGAAAATGATTCGCCTTCAGGAAAGCGCACCATTCATCATCGAGGGCCACGCCATTGGTCTGGAAGGTCTGAGAGATGACCTGGTGAGGCTGTCGGTATTTTTCTACCAGCGCCACGGCCTTGCGAAAAAACTCGATCCCCATGAGCGTGGGCTCGCCGCCCTGCCAGGCGACCGTCACTTCCGGCAGACGATGCGATTCAAGCAGTTGCCGGATATAGGCCTCGAGCGTGGCATCCGACATCCGGTGCTTTTCATCCGGATACAGCGCTTCCTTGGACAGGAAAAAGCAGTACTTGCAATCGATGTTGCAAGTGGACCCGCTCGGCTTGGACAGCAGGTGAAACCGAGGGGGGGCATCGGCCGCGATGGCCGGGTCGAGTACAGGTTGAACTTGAGAATCCATCGCGACCACTTGGAAAAGGCCTCAGGACATACGCAGTATGCCCGTGCGTGCCACTGCAGCGAACGCAACAAGCCGTTCGCTGCAGTGATTCACCGGCGTGCGCTCAGCGGTGACCGCCTCCGGCTGCATCAGCCATTTTTTCCATGACTTGGTCGACGCTGAAGCTGGCAGCCTTCTGACGCGGGGGATAGTCCTTGAAGGTCGACAGGAACTCCGCCACCAGCGCCTGAGCGGGTACGAACATATAGGCGCGATCGAGCAGCCAATCGTAGTACGTGTTCGACGTGATATCGGCCCGCTCATAGGGGTCGGTGCGCAAGTTAAACAGCTTGGGCACGCGCAAAGGTGTCAGTGGCTCGGCCCAGACCTGCATGGTGCCGGCCGCGCGCTGCTCCATGAATACAAACTTCCAGTTGTCGTAGCGCAGGCAGGCCAAATCGCCGTCATCGGTGAAATAGAGGAAGCCTTTGCGTGCATGGCTCTTGGTCTTGCCCGTGAAATAGGGCATGAGACTGTGGCCATCCAGGTGCACCTTGAAGGTCTTCTTGCCTACGGTGTGGCCCTTGAGAAGCTTCTCCTTGATACCCGGATCGCCCGCGGCCTCGACGATGGTGGGCAGCCAATCGAGGTGGCTCACGATGTCGTTGCAAACCGTGCCGGGTTTGATGACACCCGGCCAGCGCACCATCGCGGGCACGCGGAAAGCGCCTTCCCAGTTGGAGTTCTTTTCGCTGCGAAATGGCGTCATGCCGGCGTCGGGCCAGGTGTTCATGTGCGGGCCGTTGTCGGTGCCGTACATGACCATGGTGTCGTTGGCGATGCCCAGTTCATCGAGCAGATCAAGCATCTGACCGATGTGCTTGTCGTGTTCGATCATGCAGTCGTGGTACTCGGACTGCCAGCGTCCGGCCTGCCCCTTGATGCGGTCCTCGATGTGCGTGCGAAAGTGCATATGCGAGGTGTTGAACCAGAGGAAAAACGGCTTGCCCGCTTTGTTGGCTTTTTTGATGAAGGCCTTGGCAGCCTTGAGGAACTCGGTGTCGATGGTTTCCATCCGCTTCTTGGTGAGCGGGCCGGAATTCTCGATTTTCTGACCACCCTTGCCATCGGCCCAGGAATGGATCACGCCACGCGGTCCAAACTTCTTCTGGAATTGGGGAAAATCTTTCTTGTTGGGATAGTCAACGTGCTCGGGCTCTTCGTCGGCATTGAGGTGGTACAGATTGCCGTAGAAC
>DGIT01000085.1 GCA_002386465.1 Burkholderiales bacterium UBA4615
GGCACGCTGCTGAAGGTCGAAAAATATCTGCACCCGTACATGCATTGCTGGCGCCACAAGACGCCAGTCATTTTCCGCGCGACCAACCAGTGGTTTGCCGGCATGGACCTGCGCCCTCTCGAAGGTGGCACGCTGCGTCAGCGTGCACTTGCCGCGATCGATGCCACGGCCTTCTATCCGGCATGGGGTCAGGCGCGGTTGCGCGCCATGATCGCCAATCGCCCTGACTGGACCCTCTCACGCCAAAGGCAGTGGGGCGTGCCGATGGCCTTTTTTGTGCACAAGGAAACCGGGGCGCTGCACCCACGCACGCATGAGCTGCTTGAGCAGGTGGCGCAGCGCATCGAGCGTGAGGGCATCGAGGCCTGGCAGACGCTGGATGCGCGCGAACTGCTGGGCGACGAGGCCGATCAATACGAGAAAAACCGCGACACGCTGGATGTGTGGTTCGATTCGGGCACCACGCACCAGACCGTGCTGCGCGGCTCACACGCCCAGCATTCGGCCTTTCCGGCTGACCTGTACCTGGAAGGCAGCGATCAGCACCGTGGCTGGTTCCATTCATCGCTGCTCACCTCGTGCATGCTCAACGGCGTGGCGCCTTACAAGGCGCTGCTCACGCACGGGTTCATTGTGGACGGCGAAGGCCGCAAGATGAGCAAGTCGCTGGGCAACGTGATCCTGCCGCAAAAAGTGTCGGATACGCTGGGCGCAGAGATTCTGCGCTTGTGGGTAGCCTCGACCGATTATTCGGGCGAGCTGTCGCTGTCCGATGAAATCCTCAAACGCGTCACCGAGGCCTATCGCCGCATCCGCAACACCTTGCGCTTCCTGCTGGCCAATCTGGCCGACTTCGACATCAAGTCGCATGCGGTGGCACCCGAGCAGATGGTGGAGATCGACCGCTATGCGCTGGCGCGCGCGGCGCAATGGCAAGCTGACATCACCGCCGCTTACGAGCGCTATGAATTTCATCCGGTGGTCTCAGGGCTGCAGACCTTCTGCTCTGAAGATCTGGGCGGGTTTTATCTGGATGTGCTCAAGGATCGTCTGTACACGACCGCAGCCACGTCGATTGCACGGCGCTCGGCGCAAACGGCGCTTTGGCACATCACGCAATCGCTGGTCAAGGCAATGGCGCCTGTGCTCTCGTTTACCGCTGAAGAAGCCTGGCCGCTGCTTGATCAGAAAGCCTGGGCCGAGCAGGGCGAAACGATTCTCACGCAAACCTGGCATGTCTTTCCTGACATCGACGGTGCCGATGCGCTGCTGAACAAATGGTCACGGCTGCGCACCTGGCGCGGTGAAATGATGCGTTCGATTGAAGCCGTGCGCACCACCGGCACCATTGGATCATCGCTGCAGGCCGAGGTGGATGTGACCGCAGACGGCCCGCTCCATGATGATCTGGCGAGCCTGGGCGATGACCTGAAATTCGTGCTGATCACCTCGGCTGCGCGGCTTGTGCGCGGTGCACCAGCCAACGACACCGAAGCGGCGGTGGGCCGCATCAGCGTCACCGCAAGTCCTCACCGCAAGTGCGAGCGCTGCTGGCATTGGCGGGCAGACACTGGGGCCTGCCCGGTGCACCCGGCCCTGTGTGCACGCTGCATGAGCAACCTCTACGCCGAGGGTGAACCTCGCTGCTGCGCTTAAGGTCCGCCATGTCGCAACGCTCTGGCCGACGAGGCCACTCTGCTGGATCGCACGCGGCACCCGCAGGCGGGCGCAGCGTACTGCTGCCGTGGCTGGCGCTTTCCGCGCTGGTGATCGTGCTCGATCTGATCACCAAGCACCTGGTACTGCGCCACTTCAAGCTTGGCGAACGGCTTGAACTGATCCCGCGCTGGCTGGACCTTACCCTGGTCTACAACACCGGGGCGGCGTTCAGCTTCCTGGCCGATGCGGGCGGCTGGCAGCGCTGGTTTTTCGTGGCGATCGGCGTGCTGGCGGCCGGCTTTATCTTGTGGCTGCTGGCCAAGCATGGGCATCAGAAGCTGTTCGGGCTGGCCCTGTCCCTGATTCTGGGCGGCGCCATCGGCAATCTGATTGATCGCGTGCTCTGGGGCAAGGTCGTCGACTTTGTGCTGGTCCACTGGGATGAGCGCTGGTTTTTCCCAGCCTTCAACGTCGCCGATTCGGCCATCACGGTTGGGGCCGTCCTGCTCATCCTTGACGAACTGCTGCGCGTCGGCAAGAGTCGCTGAATGTCCTCACACTCACTTCCCCCATCTGGCGGCACGGGTCTGGCCGGCACCGAGGCCGGCGAGCTTGCCGGGCGCCATCTGCTGCTCGGTGTCACAGGCGGCGTGGCTGCGTTCAAAGCCTGTGAACTCGCACGCGAACTGCAACGCCGCGGGGCGACTGTGCAGGTGGTGATGACCGAAGCAGCCACCCGGTTCATTGGCACCGCGACATTCCAGGCGCTCACCGGGCGCCCGGTCTACACCGACGCCTGGGACGGTCGCATTGATAACGGCATGCCGCATATCGACCTGTCCCGCGGTGCTGACGCCATTCTGGTGGCACCGGCCACCACGGACTTCATGGCCAAGGTGGCGCATGGCCTGGCCGACGATCTGCTCTCCACGCTTGTGGTGGCGCGCGACTGCCCCTTGCTGATGGCGCCCGCGATGAACCGCCAGATGTGGTCGGCGCTCGCGACGCAACGCAATGTCAGCACCCTGCGCGCAGACGGTGTGACGCTGCTGGGGCCTGGCAGTGGCGAGCAGGCCTGTGGTGAAACCGGCGACGGGCGCATGCTGGAAGCGCAGCAACTGGTGGAAGAAACCATCGCTTTCTTTGCGCCCAAGACGCTGAGCGGGCGCCGCGCGCTGGTGACTGCAGGTCCGACCTTTGAGCCGATCGATCCGGTGCGCGGCATCACCAATCTGTCCTCGGGCAAGATGGGCTACGCCATTGCGCGTGCGCTGCGCCATGCCGGGGCTGACGTGGTGCTGGTATCGGGCCCCACCGCACTCGATGCACCCCAGGGAGTGCGGCGGGTCAACGTGCGCAGTGCCCGCGACATGCTCGCGGCAGTACAGGCCGAGGTGGCTGGTCAGGACCTGTTCATCTCGGTGGCGGCCGTGGCCGACTGGCGTGTGGCCAATGCCGCTGACCGCAAACTCAAGAAGACCGAGGGCGGTGCGCCTCCGGCCCTGGAATTTGCCCAGAACCCGGACATCCTGGCCACCATCGCCGCGCTGCCGGGCGGCCCCTATTGCGTCGGCTTTGCGGCCGAGACCGAAGACCTGGAAGCCAATGCGCAAGACAAACGGCGCCGAAAAGGTGTGCCGCTGCTGGTCGGCAATATCGGTCAGGCGACCTTCGGGATGGACGACAACGAATTGCTGCTGGTGGACGCACAGGGCATGAGTCGACTGCCGCGGGCCTCCAAGACTGCGCTGGCCCACCACCTGGTGGCTGAAATTGCGCGGCGACTGCCGCAGGCGAGGTGCTGAGATGAGCGGGGCACAGGATATGTCGGTGTCGATTGCGGGCGCCACACTGGACACCACACGTCTGGGTGGTGCACCACGGGACGGCGACTTCGCGCGGCTGCTGCAGGCTGCGAGTCAGCCGGGCGCGCATCGTCTGCATCGAACGATGCAGGCCCTGCCCGAGATCGCCTCCACGCCGCATGCAACCCGAGACGCGCCCCGAGCACCGTCCGACCCAACCGTGCGAGATCGGCCCGCGCTGATCGATGGCCTGTTCGGACAGTCAGCGCAGACCGGGACGGCGCAGGGGGCCTCGGGCGGTCATGCGATGGTGCCGACCGCCTCCCGCACTGAGGTGGCGCACGCGGACGCCGCGATGCAGGCAGGCACCCATGCCCTGCAGGCGGGCTCGAGCATGTTGCAGCGCTGGTCACGCAAACCACCGAAGGATCGGGCGGTGAGCGCGTTGTTCTTCATTGCCGCCCTGTGGATCGGGCTGGCGATACTGGGCCAGCTGTTCACGCAATTCGAGGACCATGCCGGCGCGCTGATCCTGCTGGCCATCGGTGCCTTCATGTTCTTCGGACGCCGGGCACGGCGTGCACAGCAGGCTTCGGGGTCGGACACATGATCTCGGTCGACCTGCGCATTCTGGATGCGCGCCTGCGCGATGCACTGCCTGCGTATGCGACCACCGGCAGTGCCGGGCTGGACCTGCGCGCCTGCATCGATGCTCCGATCACGATTGCACCGGGTCAGACGGTGCTGATTCCGACGGGTATCGCCCTGCACCTGGGCGATCCGCACTATGCCGCGGTGCTGCTGCCCCGATCCGGCCTGGGCCATAAGCACGGCATCGTGCTGGGCAATCTGGTCGGGCTGATCGACTCGGACTATCAGGGCCCGCTGATGGTGTCGTGCTGGAATCGCAACCCAGGTACGCCCGACCATGCGGGCGGCTTCGTCATTGAACCCATGGAGCGCATCGCGCAAATGGTGATCGTGCCGGTGGTGCAGGCACGCTTCAATGTGGTCGACAGCTTCGAGGCCAGTGCGCGAGGCACGGGCGGCTTCGGCAGCACGGGCAAGCAGTAGGGCGACTTCCTCGGTGTGTCGGCTGCACGCCTGAACTCAGGCTGCGCCCGCCTGCACCAGCGCATCCAGTTTGCGCGCATCGGCCACGAACGCACGAATCCCTTCGGCGAGCTTGTCACTGGCCATGGCGTCTTCGTTCATCGCAAAGCGAAACTGCTTTTCGTCAAAGCGCACCCGTTCGATGGCCGATGCGCCCGACGATGCGGCACCGAGCCGGCGGGGCACTTCAACGCCTGATCCGCGCAACTGTTCCAGAAGATCGGGGCTGATGGTGAGCAGATCGCAGCCGGCCAGTGCAAGGATTTGTCCGACGTTGCGAAAGCTCGCCCCCATGACTTCGGTGGGATAGCCGAAGGCCTTGTAGTACGCGTAGATGCGGCGCACCGAGGCCACACCGGGGTCGTCTTCCGCGGCGAAGTCGACGCCATCACGTTTGCGGTACCAGTCGTAGATCCGACCCACAAAGGGCGAGATCAGCGTCACGCCGGCATCGGCACAGGCTACCGCCTGCGGAAAGCCGAAGAGCAAGGTGAGGTTGCAGTGAATGCCGTCGCGCTCCAGGCGCTCGGCGGCACGAATACCCTCCCAGGTGGACGCGATTTTCACGAGCACGCGCTCGGGGCTCACGCCTGCCTGAGCATAGCGCTCGATCAGACGTTGGGCGCAGGCGATGGTGGCCTCGGTATCGAAGGACAGACGGGCATCGACTTCGGTGGAGACCCGGCCTGGAATGATGCCCAGGATCTCGGTGCCAAAGCGCACCAGCAGACGCTCGCAGCGCACATCAACCGGCTCGCCGGGGTACGCCTGAGTGATCTGGCCGATCAGCCCCGCATATTGCGGCTGGCTCACCGCCTTCAGGATCAGCGTGGGGTTGGTGGTGGCATCGCGCGGCGCGTAGGCCTGCATGGCATGGAAGTCGCCGGTGTCGGCCACCACGGTGGTGTGCTGCCTGAGCTGATCGAGAGCGTTCATGTCCGATGCGGGTGACCCCTGAGGAATTCGGGATTCTATCTGCTGGCCGCAGGACCGATGGCAAGCTGAAGCGGCATTGATCCAGGTCAACAACCCACCGGCGGCTAGGCCTAGGCTGGACAGCATCCGGTGTGTTCGGCCCGGTTCTGATACCCATGCGCCCGCCCGGGCACCGTTTCCACCGACAGGAGTACGCACGATGAGCTTCGGCTACAAGACCATCCTGGCCCACTTCGATTCGACCCCACGGGCTGCGCAGCGCTTGCGCCATGCCGCGCGGTTGGCCGATGACTTCGATGCGCATCTGGCAACCGTTTACAGCATCATGTCGCCGCTCTACAGCGAACCATTCGTGGCCGACGGTGGCGCCTTTGTGGCCCAGGAACTGCTGCGCTTCCAGGAACGCAAGGACGCCGACGCCAAGGCTGCATTCGATCTGGCTCAGGCCACGCTGGGCCGAAACGTGGAATGGCGTGCAGCCACCGGCGAGCCTGCTGCGGTCGTGATCGAACAGTCCCGCTATGCCGATCTGGTGGTGCTGGGCCAATACGATGCGGATCAGGCCAACGACACCACGCCCGACTTCATCGGCCGGGTGATTCTGGGCTCGGGCCGTCCGGTCCTGGTGATCCCGTATGCCGGAGAGTTCAAGACGATCGGCAAACGGCCGATGGTGGCCTGGAACGCAGGGCGTGAAGCCACGCGCGCCGTCAGCGCATCCATGCCGCTGCTGCGTCGCGCCGATCAAGTGCAAGTGGCGGCCTTCGATGCGCGCGCGGGACGCGGCGGACATGGCGACATTCCCGGCGCCGACATTGCCACTTACCTGGCCCGCCATGGTGTGAAGGCCAATGTCTCGGCGACGAATTCACGAGACATGGACGTTGGCAGCCAGATACTGTCGCGGGCCGATGACGATGGCGTCGACCTGATCGTCATGGGTGGCTACGGACACTCGCGTGCCTTCGAGTTCATCATGGGCGGTACCACGCGGACTCTGCTGGCCTCGATGACCGTGCCGGTGCTGTTTGCGCACTGAGCGCGCACCGGGCCCAACTTAGCCGCACGCCTGCCTTCTGGACGAGTCGCTGCTGACATCGATCAGGCTGGCCGCCACCAGCCTGGCGATCGGCTTGCTGATTGGCGTGGAGCGCGAGCGCAAAGCCGACTCGCGCGGCCTGCGCACCTTCGCGCTGGTGAGCCTGCTGGGCGCTCTGGTCGCCGGCCTGTCGCGCATGACCGCGCAGCCGACCCTGCTGGCCGTGGGACTGGGGGTGATCGGACTGATCGCGGTGACCGCCTATTGGCACGATGGCCGCGAGGTGGCGTCCTCATTGGGGTCTTCGTCGGGGCCCTCAGTGGTGCCCTCGATCCGGTCTTCAGAGCAGAGGGCAGAGCAGGGCTCAGTGCAGCCCTCCGCGCCTGCGCTGGAACGACCCCTGAGCATGGATCAATCGGGTTCGGAGGCGGTCGCCCTGCCGCAGGAAAAGCCCACCACATCGGTCGTGGCCATGACCGTCACGGGTTGCCTGGGCATGCTGTGCGGGCTGGGGCGAGAAGACCTGGCGGTGCCGTTAGGCATTGTGGTGGCCAGTCTGCTGTTCTTCAAGGGCGAGTTGCGCGGCCTGGCTGGTCGCCTGGGGCGCGAAGACCTGATCCCGATCCTGCAGTTCGGAGCGCTCAGTTTCATCGTGCTGCCGCTGCTGCCAGATCGGGCCTATGGGCCGGCTGGCGCACTCAATCCGCACAACCTGTGGATGATGGTGGTGCTGGTGGCGGGAGTGAGTTTGGCCGGTTATCTTGCCCTGCGCTTTGCCGGACAGCGCTACGGTGCGCCGCTGGCAGCTGTGGCGGGTGGGCTGGTGTCCTCGACCGTCACCACCCTGGTCTTTGCGCGCCATGCGCGCAGCGGTGGAGATCCGAATGTGGCCGCACGCATGGTGCTGCTGGCCAATCTCACGCTGATGGTGCGGCTGATCGGCATGACGGCACTGATCGAGCCGCGCCTGCTGATCCCGGTGGCCACCGTGATGGGTGCAGGCATCGCTGCGGGTGGCGCATCCTTGATATGGATGATGCGTTCGCACCCGGATGCGAACGCTGCGTGGCCCATGCCGAGCGTGCGTCACCCGATGCAGATGCGCGAAGCGCTGGGGTTTGCGCTCGCCTATGGGCTTATTTCGATGGGAGCAGGACTGGCAGCGGCGCGGGTGGGCAACAGTGCGCTCTATGGCCTCGCGGCACTTGCGGGACTTACTGATCTGGACGCCATCACGCTGTCGTCACTGCGGCTGTTCGGCACGCAGGCGATCGGCCTGTCCGACGCCATCATCGCGCTGACCGTTGCGGTATGCGCAAACATGTCGGTTAAAACGGTGATTGCATTTGCGGCAGGTGGGCCGGCATTCGGTCGAAAGTGCCTGCCCGGCCTGACCTTGATGACGCTCCTGGCAGCAGGCGCGGCCTGGCGGTCGGTCATCTTGGCGGCTTAGCGAATCGTAGCCTTGAAGATCACTGTCGGCTCTTCGGTGTTAGGCGGTGTCATACCGAAAGGAGGCTTGGACCGGAAGACCATGTAGACCGGCGGACTCATGAACGACGCGTAGAAGAGATTTTCGTATGAGCCGTCTGCAAGCCCGTATCCGATACCGGCTTTGGTCAGTTGGCCACCCGAATTCGACGGTCTGATGCGGTTGTCGACCTTGTACGGTTCGTTGTCGGGGATCGCCGTGCCCGCTGAATGGAGCGACTTGATGGCTATACCCTGCCGGTTACCCGCGATGCTTATGATCTGATAATAGCCTTCTGCGTCTGGCGTTTTTTCAGTCACCAGGGTGCCGCTGGCCAGGACCTCGGGGGCTCCCTTCACACTTCCGACTTCTCCTGCTCCTTGCTCCGGTTGAGAGCAGGACCAATCCCAGATCAGGGTTTCCGGAGTGGATCCGCACGAGACCAGGGCCAGCACGCTGCACAGCGCCGCAACCCGCAGGGCGACCAGCCGCAAGGCGGCGGACAGACTCAGCTTTTCAGAAGATGGTCCGGTGCTCATTCGTGCTGCCTCCGAATTGATGTGCCGATCAGTGCTTGGTCGACAGCGCCTTCGTCCTGATTTCCTCAAGTGTCTGGGTCGGCGTGATCGCCTGCGGGTCGATCACCAGCTCGATCAGGGCCGCGGTGCCGGCTGCGCGCGCACGCGCCAGGGCTGCGGGGAACTGCGCGGTTTCAGTCACTTTCTCAGCGTAGCAGCCATAGGCTTTGGCCAGCGCCACGAAGTCGGGATTCTTCAAGGCCGTGCCATAGACCCGGGCCGGATATTCGCGCTCCTGATGCATGCGGATCGTGCCGTACATGCCGTTGTTAATCACCAGCACGATCGGCTTGGCGCCGTACTGGACGGCGGTGGCAAGCTCCTGCCCGGTCATCATGAAGTCGCCATCACCAGCGGCGGCAATCACGACGCGATCAGGATGGCGCAAGGCCGCAGCCACTGCTGCGGGCACGCCATAGCCCATGGCACCCGAGGTCGGGGCCAGTTGGGTCTTGTGCTGGCGCAGGCGATAGAAGCGATGCAGCGGCGTGGCGAAATTGCCTGCGCCATTAGTGACGATGGTGTCGTGCGGCAGCACTTCATCCATGTGCAGCACGCACTCGGGGTAGCTGAGCGTGCCGGGTTGTGCGCGCGGCACGCGCCAGTCGGTCCAGTCGCTTCGAGCGGCTTCGCGCCAGCCTTTCCAGCGTGCAGCCAGCGTGGCGGCCTGGGCGTTCGGCACCTGACTCAGGGCCGCCGCAAATTCAATGGTGCCCGATACGATCGGCAAATCGGCATGGAAGACGCGGCCCAATTCCTCGGCACCCGGAAAGACATGAACCAGCGTCTGGCGCGGCGTGGGCGACTCCAGCAGGGTATAGCCAGCGGTGGTCATCTCGCCCAGTCGCACGCCCACTGCGATGATCAGGTCCGATTCAAGCACCCGCGCGGCGAGCTTCGGATTGGTGCCGATGCCCATCTCGCCGATGTAATGGCTGTCGGTGTTGTCGTAGGCGTCCTGATGGCGCCAGGCGCACACCACGGGCAATCCGAACTGGTGTGCAAAGCCCTGCACTGCGGTGCGCGAGGCGGCGTCCCAGCGCGAGCCGCCGACCAGCAGCAGCGGCTTGTGGGCCTGTGCCAGCATCTCGCCCAGACGGCTCATTTGCGCGGCCGACGGCGACGCCTGCGCCCGCACATAGGGGCGCGCATCAGCGACTGTGGCCATCTGAGTGAGCACATCTTCGGGCAAGGCCAGCACCACAGGCCCGGGTCGCCCGGAGGTGGCCACATGAAACGCCTGCTGCACGTATTCCGGGATGCGGTCGGCACGATCAATCGACGCCACCCACTTGGCCATCTGCCCGAACATGCGCCGGTAGTCGATCTCCTGGAAGGCTTCGCGGTCCACAAAGTCGGTACCCACCTGACCGATGAACAGGATCATCGGCGTGGAATCCTGAAAGGCGGTGTGCACGCCGATGGAGGCATTGGTGGCACCCGGGCCGCGCGTGGCAAACGCGATGCCCGGCGCGCCGGTGAGCTTGCCCCAGGCCTCGGCCATGTTGGCCGCCCCGCCCTCCTGGCGACAAACCACCAGTGGCAGGGTGTCGCGAACATCGTAGAGCGCATCGAGCACGGCCAGAAAGCTCTCGCCTGGGACGCAGAAAGCGCGGGTGGCGCCGTGCACCACGAGCTGGTCCACCAGGATTTGACCGCCTGTGCGCGCGACCGGCGCGCCGGCCGAAGACCTTGCCTGCATCAATTCACCTCTTTCCATCCCCCCGCAGAAAACCGGGGTCAGATCACAATTAAAGAATTTGGGGTCGGATGACATTTTTTGGGGTCATGGCCTGGCCGCAGTCCGGTTGGCCCAGCGCATCTGCCAGGCAAACAGCAAAGCCCCGCAGGACAGCGCGGCGAGTGACCCCAACGCCATCGTCGGCGCAGCGTGCCACAACAGCGGCGCCACGGCACCCGCCACCAGCGCGTTTCCTGAACTCTGCGCAAACGCCATGCCCGAGGACGCCATGCCGCGGCGCTGATCGAACATGTCGAGCAGCATGACCTGCAGCGGCGCCATCGCCAGCGCCATGCCGATGTTGTAGCCCATCAGAGGAAGTGTGATCCAGGGCACCCGCGGCGGATCGAGCAGCCAGGACAGCAAGAGATTGAGCCCCACCGACGCGAACATGATCGCGTAGCCAATGCGTATCGTGGCGATTGGCAACAGTCGGCCAGCCAGACGTGACGAGGCAAATGCGCCGAGCATGGTGCCGGCAATGCACGGCAAGAAAAGCCAGGCGAATCCGGTCGTGGGGACCCCGAGCGTGCGCACGAGGAATTCGGGCGCAGCCAGCACGTACAGGAAAAAGCCGGCAAAATTAAAGCCAAGTGCTGCAGCCAAACGCACGAAGGGGCCATGCGCGGCCATCATCGCGTAGCCCTGCGCAATGGCCTTGGGACGCAGGCTCTGTCGACGCTCAGGCGGCAATGTCTCGGGCAGGAAACGCCAGCAAAAGAGCGCCAGCAACAGCGCCACGACCGACAAAAAAATGAAGACTGCGCGCCAGCCGGCCAGGGCATGCAGCCAGCCACCGATTACCGGAGCGATCGCCGGCGCCAACGCAAACATCATGGTTGTCTGCGAGAGCATGCGCTGCGCCGCCGGCCCGTCGGCCACATCGCGCACCACCGCGCGGCCCACCGTCATCCCTACACCCGCCACCGCGCCCTGGACCGCACGCCAGAACCACAGCATCTCTATCGACGTGGCCAATGCCGCACCCAGCGACGCCACCGCGAACGCCAGCAAACCGGCCATCACGACCCGCCGGCGGCCCAATGCATCGGAGACAGCGCCGTGCCACAGCGCCATGATGGCGAAGGGCGCAATGTAGGCGGTGAGCGTTTGCTGGACTTGCAGGGGCGAGGCCGCCAGATCAGCCCCGATCGACCCAAACGCCGGCAGATAAGTGTCGATGGCGAAAGGCCCCAAGGTCGACAGGCCGGCGATGATCGGGGGCAGGCTGCGTTGGAGTTCGACTCGGGAAGCAGCAGGCGGCGCAGGTGACCCGGACATCCGTCGATTGTCGCACGCGCTTCGCGCAGCCTGTCTGACGAAGCTGGCAAAATGACAGCGTGCCGCCCCGGGCACCGCAACGGCCAGCGCATGTGCCTGATATCGGTCATGTCCAACGCTCTCAACGCCGCGCCTGCTCACCCGGGCCTCACCCTGGAACGGCTCGATCCGAACGATGCGCGCCATGTGCGGGCGCTGATCGCGTTGCTCGACGAATATGCAAGCGGCCCGGAGGGCGGGGGCGTGCCCCTGACCGAGCAGGCGAAGGCACACCTGCCCGCAGCACTGGCCGAGCGCGCACACTATGTCGGTTGGCTGGCTTTTGAGGGCGAGTGCGCAGTAGGCCTGCTCAATGCGTTTGAGGGCCTGTCCACCTTCAAGGCACGCCCCCTGCTCAACATTCACGATATTGCCGTGGCCGCCACCCATCGCGGGCGCGGCATCGGCCGTGCCCTTCTGGCCCGGGCCGAAACCGAGGCACGCCAGCGCAGCTGCTGCAAACTGACGCTCGAGGCGCTGGAGGGCAACCTGCGCGCCATCGGGCTGTACCGCGATGTGGGCTTTGTCGCTTATGAACTCGACCCGGCCATGGGTCGGGCCACCTTCTTCGAAAAATGGCTGACCTGAGCCGAAAGGAACTGCAATGCCTTCATTCGACGTGATGTGCGAAGCCGATGCGGTCGAGATCCGCAATGCGCTCGACCAGGCCAATAAGGAAATCACCAACCGCTTCGACTTCAAAGGGTCCGATGCCCGCATCGAACTCAAGGACAAGGTGATGACCGCGTTTGCAGACGATGACTTCAAGCTCGGGCAGGTGAAAGACGTGCTGCTGGCCAAGTTCGCCAAGCGCAATGTCGATGTGCGCTTCCTCGACTACGGCAACATCGAAAAAATCGGCGGCGACAAGATCAAGCAGACGATCACGGTGCGCCACGGTGTGCCAGGCGATGCCGCCAAGAAGATCGTACGTCTGATCAAGGACGCCAAGCTCAAGGTCCAGGCGGCCATTCAGGGCGATGCGGTGCGGGTGACCGGTGCCAAGCGTGACGACCTGCAGTCGGCGATCGCACTGGTCAAGCAGGACATGACCGAGCTGCCGCTCACCTTTGGCAATTTCCGCGACTGACGCGGGCGACGACGGCCAGGTGTCGGGGCAGCGCGGGCATGAGCCTCACTGACGGACTCACCCCGCTCCGGGTGGAGGGCCATACGCTGGGTTGGGTGCACGCAGAGTGGTGTGCGCGTTTGCTCCAGCCTCCGACCCCGTTCAACCTGGAAGCGGGCGCCATCGAAATCATGGCGCGCCTGCCTAGCTTTGCCAGCCGATCTGCAGCGCTGGCCGCCTGGAGCGAGGCTGCACGCGAACGCTGGAATCTGCCCGGATGGCGCGACGAACGCACCGTCGTACGCGACGGCGATCGGCCACTGTTCAGCATTGAGCGTGCGCTGATGCGGCCACTGGGACTGGAACTACGCTCAGCGCAGGCCAACGTCTGGTGTGTCACGGTCGCCGGGCCGCTGCTGTGGATCGCCCGTCGCGCCCAGCACAAACCAGTGGAGCCCGGCAAGCTCGATGGACTGGTGGCGGGAGGCATTGCCGGGTTCGACGAGCCCTTCGCCACCCTGGTGCGCGAATGTGCGGAAGAAGCCGGCATCACCGAGCCAGTGGCCCGTCAGGCCGTGCCGGCCGGCACGCTGGACATCAGTTACGCCACGCACTACGACGGACTGCCTGCGCTGCACCGGGAACACATCACGCTCTTTGATCTGGAGTTGCCCGCGCATGTGATCCCGGTGCCGCTGGATGGCGAGCACGAGGCTATCTTGCCGATGACACCGTTCGAGGCCCGTGCATCGATCGCGCAAGGGGGCTGGACGCGCGAAGGCGCTCAGGCCACGCTTGAGCTGATCGGTCGACAGCGCTGGCTTGTCCCTCAGGACTCGATGCGCGCGTAGGCCGAGTGGTTGTGGATGGACTCGAAGTTCTCGCCTTCGACCACGAAGGACGCCAGGCCTGGGGTCTGACGCACGGCCGCAGCGACATCACGCACCAGGTCTTCGACAAACTTGGGATTGTCGTAGGCACGCTCGGTGACATGCTTTTCGTCGACCCGCTTGAGCAGTCCGTAGAGCTCACACGAAGCCTGCTGCTCGACGCGGGCAATCAGGTCGTGCACATTCAGTGAGGCCCCGGGCAGCAGACAGGCCTCGACCGTGACGTGCGAACGCTGATTGTGTGCGCCGTAATCGGAGATGGTCTTGGAGCAGGGGCACAGGCTGGTGACCGGCACCAGGATGCGCACGTTCACCTGGGGCGCAGTGCGCCCGCCGTCCACGCTGATCGCCAGTTCGTAGTCCATCGTGCTCTGGACCAGCGAGACCGGTGCGGTCTTGGTCACGAACAGCGGGAACGTCAGCTCGAAACGGCCGGTATCGGCCTGCAGCAACTCGAGCATCTCGGCATGCAATGGCACCAGTGCATCGAGGGACAGACTGCGGGCCTGACGCTCCAGCAGCGCAATGAAGCGCGACATGTGCGTGCCTTTCTGATCGGCCGGCAACGCGACGAACAGACCCCAGACTGCTACCGTGGGTACCGAGACCTCGCCGGATTGCCAAAGCAGCGGGTAGCGCAAGCCGCGCACCCCGACGCGCTGAATGGGCTGCAGGCGATGATCGGCACTGCTCTGCACATCAGGCATGTCACGGTCGGCGGATCCCGTGAGGGAAGCGCCTGGGTCGCGGGAATTCATCGGTCGTCCTTTCCGGTCAGCCTTCTACTGTAGCGCAACCGACTGCGCCAGCCGCTGAAAGACCGGGCCAGACCCGACGTTTCGACATGGGGCTTGCGATGGACGGCTCAGCGGCTTGCCACCAGTCTGGGCGAGGCAGCCGTTTCCGTCCCGCCCAGCAGGTCGGCAAAGCGTGCCCGCACCGATCGCTCAATGCCCTCGGCATCCAGCCCCTCCAGCTTGAGCAGCAACCCCGGGTCGCCGTGATCGATGAAGAGGTCGCGCAGCCCCAGTTGCAGGACTGGGCGCTGCACGCCACGCGCGGCCATGGCTTCGAGGCAGGCACTGCCCGCTCCGCCCATGATGGCGTGCTCCTCGACCGTGACGAATGCGTCGTGCGTACGGGCCAGTTCTTCGATGAGCGCCTCGTCCACCGGCTTGACCCAGCGCATGTCGACCACCGTCGCATCGAGCGCGTGGCCGGCGGCAAGCGCCGGGTGGACCATGGAACCAAAGGCCAGGAAGGCGATCCGCTGCCCGGTACGACGCACCAGGCCCTTGCCGAAGGGCAGACGGGTGAACGCCTTGACCACTTCAGCGCCAACCCCCGATCCGCGCGGATAGCGCACGGCGCTGGGCCCTGCGTGGCAATAGGCGGTGTAGAGCATCTGGCGACATTCGTTCTCGTCGGACGGCGCCAGAACCACCATGTTCGGAATGCACCGCAGGTAGGCCAGATCGTAGGCGCCCGCGTGGGTGGCGCCATCGGCACCGACCAGCCCGGCGCGGTCCAGTGCGAAGACCACCGGCAGGTTCTGCAGGGCCACGTCATGGATGAGCTGGTCGTAGCCGCGCTGCAGGAAGGTGGAGTAGATGGCGACCACGGGCTTCACGCCCTCGCAGGCCATGCCGGCTGCGAAGGTCACCGCATGCTGCTCGGCAATCCCGACGTCGAAATAGCGCTTGGGAAAACGCCGCTCGAATTCCACCAGGCCAGAGCCTTCACGCATGGCCGGGGTGACACCCACCAGCCGCTCGTCCTGTTCCGCCAGATCGCAGATCCAGTCGCCGAAGATCTGGGTGTAGGTGGGCTTGCCGCCACTGGATTTCTTGATGCCCTCACCCGGATCGAACTTGCCCGGGCCGTGGTAAAGCACCGGGTCGGCCTCGGCCAGCTTGTAGCCCTGCCCTTTTCGGGTGATGACATGCAGGAACACCGGCCCATGCATCTCGCGCAGGTTCTGCAGGGTGGGCACGAGCGCATCCAGGTCATGCCCATCGATTGGGCCGAAGTAAGTGAAACCGAACTCCTCGAACATCGTGGCAGGCACGACCATGCCTTTGGCATGCTCCTCGAGGCGGCGCGCCAGTTCGTACACCGGGGGCACCTTGGACAGGACGCTGCGCGCCATGTCCCGGGCCATGGTCACCTGACGCCCGGAGAGCACGCGGGCCAGATACTTGTTCAGCGCTCCCACTGGCGGGGAGATCGACATGTCATTGTCGTTGAGCACCACCAGCAGATCGATGTCGGGCGTGACACCGGCGTTGTTCATCGCTTCGAACGCCATGCCGGCGGTCATCGCGCCATCGCCAATGATCGCCACATGCCGCCGGCGTGTGGGTCCCTTATTTTCGCCCTTGTTGCGCGAAGCCACCGCCATGCCCAGCGCAGCCGAGATGGAGGTGGACGAGTGCGCCGTGCCGAAGGTGTCAAATTCGCTTTCGGCGCGACGCGGAAAGCCCGAGATGCCGCCGTGCTGGCGCAGCCGGCCCATGCCCTCGCGACGCCCGGTCAGGATCTTGTGCGGATACGACTGATGGCCCACGTCCCACACCAGCCGATCACGCGGAGTGTTGAAGACATAGTGCAGCGCGATGGTCAGCTCGACCGTGCCCAGGTTGCTGGACAGATGGCCGCCGGTGCGCGAGACCGACTCGAGAATATAGCGGCGCAGCTGATCGGCCAGCGCCGGCAAACGGTTGCGCTCCATGCGGCGCAGTACCGAGGGATCATCGATCTGCTCGAGCAGTGAGTAGGCATCTGTCATCTTTGTGTACTCCCCTCAAGTCCCGGCGCGATAGTCGCCCCAGTTTCTTCCGATCCAACGATCACTCACCCTGCAACAACCGGTCAGGAACGTCTGAGCACGATCAGGTCCGCCAGCGCGCGCAAGGGCTCAGCTGAGCCGCCGAATCCCTCGAGCGCCGCATGCGCCTGTTCACGCAGCGATGCAGCCAGCGACCGCGCGCCACTCAGTCCAAGCAGCGACACAAACGTGGGCTTGTCCTGCTCGGCATCCTTGCCGGCGGTCTTGCCCAGTGTGGCACTGTCGGCCTCCACGTCCAGCACATCATCCACCACCTGAAATGCCAGGCCTACTGCCGCGCTGTAGCGATCGAGCGCGGCAGCCTCCACAGCACTTTGCGGCACTCCACAGCAGGCGCCCAGGCGCACCGAAGCACGCAACATGGCACCGGTCTTGCGACGGTGCATGTCTTCCAGCGCCTCTCGGGTCAAATGCCCCCCCACGGCCGAAAGATCGATCGCCTGCCCACCCGCCATGCCGACCGAGCCGGCGGCATCGGCCAGCTCGGCACACATCCGCACCACGGCGTTCGCCGGAACACCTGCCTCGGCCGCTTCGGCCACGGCACGGAACGCCAGAGCCTGCAGGGCGTCGCCCACGAGCATGGCCAGCGCCTCGCCATAGGCCACATGCACCGTGGGCTTGCCACGACGCAGCACATCGTTGTCCATGCAGGGCAGATCGTCATGGACCAGTGAATACGCGTGGACGAGCTCCACCGCACAGGCCGCCGCATCGAGTGCCGCAGGCGACGCACCGGTGACGGCACCAGCAGCATGCACCAGCAAGGGCCGGACCCGCTTGCCGCCTTCGAGGACGGCATAGCGCATGGCTGCGTGCAGACGGTCAAGCGCGCTGTCGCCCGCTGGCTCAGGCAGCAGGCGCTGCAGATGCGCCTCCGTGCGGACGAGGATCTGGCCAGACCAGTCGGCCAGAGCAAACCCATCGGCTTGAACCGGCTGGCCGGTGGTGGGTCTGGGCTGAAGCGGGGACGCCGACATGGAGATGTGGGGGGTGGCGGGCCTCAGGCCTCGGGCGCGCCGTCAGGTTCGAAGGGCTTGAGCAGATCGCCCTCGAGCACCTTCACCTGCTGGCGCACCTGGGCCAGGTTGTCGCGGCAGAACGCCACCAGCTGGGCGCCGCGCTGATAGGCCTGCACCGACGCTTCCAGCGACAGGCTGCCCGACTCCATCTTCTGGACGAGACCCTCGAGCTCGGCAAGAGCGTCCTCGAACGAGGCAACGGGCGCAGGCGCTGGGCGGTCGGTGCGGGGGGCCATGGTGGAAAAAGAATCCTAAACCCGCAGTGTAGATCACCCAGCCCGGCACCGTTGAATCTCTCTGACGTGGCGCCATGTCAGATTCTGTGGACAGCGCGCCCTCGCCAAAACAGATTCCCGGCCGGACCGATCGGGGGTATCCTTGCCGGCCCATTTTTGCTACCCCAGCCTGTTGGCTGCGGGTGGTCCTCACCCCCCACTTTTTTTGACAGGAGGTCGAATCATGTCGGACATCGGGCGTCGGGCTCACCTGCAGCGTTCTGCAGCCCAGCTTCCGGTTTCGGCGTATTTCGATGAAGCGCTGTACCGGCGCGAAATCGAGATTCTGTTCAAGCAGGGCCCCGGTTACATCGGCCATGAGCTCATGGTGCCGAATCCGGGCGACTACTACGCACTGCCGGCCGAGAAGGAGGGCCGGCTCCTCGTGCGGGGCGAACAGGGTCTGGACCTACTGTCCAACGTCTGCCGGCACCGGCAGGCGGTCATGCTCAATGGCCGGGGCAATACAACCAACATCGTGTGTCCGCTGCACCGCTGGACCTACGACCTCAAAGGCGAACTGCTGGGCGCCCCCCACTTCGAGCAGCAGCCGTGCCTGAGTCTGGGCCGCAGTCCGCTGCAGAACTGGAACGGCCTGCTGTTTTCGAGCCAGCGCGACGTTGCCGCCGATCTGGAGCGCGCCGGTGTGCGCGGCAAGCTGAACTTTGCCGACTACATGCTCGACCATGTCGAGGTCCATGAGTGCCACTACAACTGGAAGTCCTTCATTGAGGTGTATCTGGAGGACTACCATGTCGAGCCCTTTCACCCTGGCCTGGGCAAGTTCGTCGAATGCGGCGACCTGAACTGGGAGTTCGGTGACTGGTGGTCGGTACAAACCGTGGGCGTCCATCAGGGCCTGGGCAAGCCCGGAAGCTCCATCTACCGGCGCTGGCACGAGCAGGTACTGAAGTTCAGCGGCGGCAAGCAGCCCGAACACGGCGCGATCTGGCTCACCTACTACCCGAACGTGATGGTCGAGTGGTATCCGCATGTGCTGGTGGTCTCGCACCTGGTGCCGCGTGGCCCGCGCCACACCACAAACATCGTCGAGTTCTATTACCCCGAGGAAATCGTGCTCTTTGAGCGTGAGTTCGTCGAGGCAGAACGGGCAGCCTACATGGAGACCTGCGCCGAAGACGATGAGATCGCCGAGCGCATGGATGCCGGGCGTCAGGTGCTCCTTGAGCGCGGCGAAAACCAGGTCGGCCCCTATCAGAGCCCGATGGAAGACGGCATGCAGCACTTCCATGAGTTCCTGCGCACCCACCTGCCCATCGAGTAAACAGCCCTCATGACCTGGACCACGCTCATCAGCGCCGACGAACTGGCGCAAGTCATCGACCACTGTCTCGTGGTCGACTGCCGCTACGACCTGGCCAACCCGAAGGCGGGGGCACACGCCTACGCCCAGGGTCATATTCCGAGCGCTGTGTTCGTCGACATGGATACGCAGCTGTCGGCGGCCAAGACCGGGCGCAACGGTCGACACCCGATGCTGCCCGCCGAGTCGGTGCGTGCGCTACTCGAATCAATCGGGCTGACCGATGACCTGCAACTGGTGGTCTATGACGTGGGCGGCACCGCCTCGGGGCGGCTATGGTGGATGGCGCGCTGGGTCGGACACGCGAAGGTGGCGGTGCTCGATGGCGGCCTCAAGGCCTGGGAGCGGGCGCGGTTTCCGGTGAGCACGGAACCCGGGCGCGTACGGCCTGCGGGCAAGCTGTCGGTGCGGCCTGCGCTGGCGAAGCTGGTTGATGTGGGCACGGTCGAGGCCACCGCCCGGGGTCAGCGCAGTCAGCAGGTGGTGATCGATGCCCGAGCAGCAGACCGGTATCGAGGCGAAAATGAAACCATTGACCCGATCGCAGGCCACATTCCCGGATCACTGAACCGGCCCTGGAGTCAGAACCTGCGCGAAGACGGCCGCTACAAGCCCGCGCCCGCCCTGCGTGCCGAGTTTGACGCGCTTCTGGCCGGACACGCGCCGGCTACGGTGATCAACAGTTGCGGCTCCGGGGTGAGCGCCTGCAACAACCTGCTTGCGATGGCACATGCCGGCCTGGATGGCGCAGCCCTCTATGGCGGCTCATGGAGCGAGTGGTGCAGCGACCCGACGCGACCGGTGGCCACCGGTCCGCAGCCCTGAGGCCGCAGCCCGGGTTAATGTGCGTGAAGTTGCGCCCCGATGAAGGCCACCAGCGCAATGCCTGCAAACAGCAGCGCCACCTGCAGCGCTGACTCGCCAATCATGCGCCGGCGCTGCATGTCAGGCATCAGGTCGGCCAGCGCAATATAAATAAAGCTACTGGCCGCCAGGACCAGCACATAGGGCAGCGCATTCTCGAACGAGCCCAGCCAGAAATAGCCGAGCACCCCGCCAAGCACCGCCGACAGGCCCGACAGGCCGTTGAAGAGCAACGCCCGCTGGCGACTGAACCCGGCATTGCGCAGCACGATGAAGTCGCCCACTTCCTGCGGGATTTCGTGGGCGGCGATCGCGCCTGCGGTCATCCAGCCCACCAGGGGGTCGGCCATGAAAGCAGCCGCAATCAGCACGCCATCGGCGAAGTTGTGGACACTGTCGCCCACCAGGATCAGCATGCCACCAGGGCCGGCCTCGGTGTGATCGTGGCCATGGTGATGCCCGTGGCCGTCGGCTTCATGGTGGTGGCTGTGACGAATGAGCGCCGACTTTTCCAACAGGAAAAATCCGATGAAGCCGGCCAGCATCGTCCAGCACAGACCATGCAGATCTGCGCCTGACTCGAATGCTTCCGGCAGCAGATTCAGCACCGCCGCCCCGAGCATGACGCCAGCCGACAGGCTGATCATCCGCGGCAGCAGATGCGTGAGCATGCCGAACGAAAGCCAGGCTGCCGCGGCAACCGAAGCGAGCCCGGAGAGCAGCGTTGCGAGAACGATTGAAAAGAGGGTCAGGATACCCACCGAGTCGCTGAAAACGAACAGCCGAGTATACCGGCCGCGGAAAGGGTCTTTGCGGCGCGAAGGCTCAGTCGATGCTCACACCGGCACGGCGGATGACAGGCGTCCAGCGGCGCAACTCTTCCTGCATGAAGCCGGCAAATGCCTGCGGCGTGCCGGGCGCCGGTTCCATGTAGACCGCACGCAGTTTCTCGACGACGGCCGGGTCCTTGAGGATGCCGACGATCTCGGCATTGAGCCGGGTGACGATAGCCGCCGGCGTGCGGGCCGGCATCACGACCCCAATCCAGGCGGTCGCTTCAATTTCCGGCAAACCTGACTCACGGCAGGTGGGGACCTCGGGCACAAACCCCGAACGCTCCCGCGTAGTGACTGCAATGGCCTTGAGCTTGCCGGCCTTGACCTGCGGCATGACCGCAAAGGGCGCGAGCGACGCCATCTGCGTATCGCCCTGCAGCATCGACATCACCGCTGCAGGCGAAGCGTTATAGGGCACATGCACGATGAACGTGCCAGTGCGGGCCTTGATCAGTTCCATCGACAGGTGCGACACCGTGCCGGCTCCCACCGACGCATAGTTGTAGCGCCCGGGGTGACGCCGCAGCAGCGCCATCAGCTCGGGCAGCGTGCTCACGCCCAGATCGCTCGAGACCACCAGCACGTTGGGCTGCACGGCACCCAGCGTGACTGGCGCCAGGTCCCGGAACGGGTCGTAGGGCATCGAGCGGTACAGGACCGTGTTATTGACCAGCGGCCCGGTGATCGAGACGCCAACGGTGTAGCCGTCGGGCGCGGCTTTGGCCACCGCATCGGTACCGATGTTGCCACCAGCGCCTGCACGGTTCTCGACAACGACCGGCTGCTTGAGCGCTGGCGAGAGCCGTTCTGCCACCAGACGCGCGAAGACATCGGGGGTGCTGCCGGGCCCGAAGGGCACAACGATGCGCAAGCCGCGGCTGGGCCAGTCCGCCGGTTGCGCGAGAACGGTCTTCGGCACGACGGCACCCGCCGTCAAGGCCGCTGCCAGACCCAAGGCCTGTCTACGGCCCGAGGTTGCACCCGACTGCCCGTCGATACCCATGGCTGCGATCCCGCGCATGAGGGCGCCCTTCAGGCCAGGCCGTGACGACGGAACCAGTCGATGGCCCGCTTCCAGCCGTCCGCCGCTGCTTCTTTGCGATAGCTTGGCCGGTAGTCGGCATGAAAGGCGTGCGGAGCATCGGGGTACACCACGAAGTCGGATACCCGCGCCGAGGCGCTTCCCGCGGCCAGGCGCTTTTTCATCTCATCGACCGTGGCCAGAGGAATGCCGGCGTCGGCGCCCCCATACAGGCCCAGGACCGGGCCGTTCAGCCGATCTGCCACATCGTAAGGATGCTGCGGTGTAGCTGCGCCGGTCGGACCCGTCAGCCGGCCATACCAGGCCACGCCCGCCCGCACCGCGGGGTTGTGCGCGGTATAGAGCCATGTGATGCGTCCGCCCCAGCAAAATCCGGTAATGCCCACGCGCGAAGGATCAGCGCCGTTGGCGCGCGCAAATTCCAGGCTTGCGTCCAGATCGGTCATGACCTGCGCATCGATCACCTTGGGGACGATGGTCTGCAGGATCTGAGCCGCAGCCTCGGCCTTGGAGGGATCTCCGGCACGGAAAAAGAGCTCGGGCGCGACAGCAAACCAGCCTTCGCGCGCAACGCGCCGGCAGATGTCGCGGATGTGCTCATGCACGCCGAAAATCTCCTGTACCACCAGAATGACCGGCGCGTTCGCACGCGCGGCAGGGGCTGCGAAGTACACCGGCAGCGACTGACCATCGACGGTCGGCACGCGCGCCTCGCCAGTGCGCAGGCCATCGGACGGCGTGCTGATCACCTGCGCCAGCAGATCGCCCGAGGGCGCCACGGATGCGGCAAAGCCGGCCGCCAGCGACCCGGCCAGGAAGCCACGACGCCCAACGCCCGACGGAGGAACCAGCGCGTCGAGGTCAGCCTGAGCGACAGCCGATGCGAAGTGGTGATCGGAGTGTGAGTCCAAGGCGAGGTCCTCTGTTATGGTGAAGCGTCGGGTTGAGCGGCACGCACAGCGCGCAGCGCGTGCACTGTGCAACACAGGGTGCTGCAAGGGGCCCGCAGTATTGCCCGATTCCATACGTTGCCCTGCCCAAAGCTTGACCGTGGCCCGGGGATTTTCCTGAATCCATTTCGGCCCAAGCTGCCACTTGCATCCAATGCCGCCGTCGTCCGTACCCACACCGTCACGCAGCGATCCCTGGAAAGCCAGCGCCACCGCGCCCGAAACGGTGGATGCACTGCTGCGCGCGGTCCATGCCGATCCCTTCAGCGTACTGGGGCCGCATGCAGGGCCCGCAGGTGAGCAAGTCGTGCGCTGCGTGCAGCCGCATGCGCGCCAGGTCGATGTCATCGATCAGCGCGGCCTGACCCTGGCCCATCTGCCGATGCTGGCACCGGGCGTGTTTGCCGGGCCAGTGCCTGGGCTTGGGCCGAATCAGGCTTATCAACTGCGGATCGAAGCGGACTCGTTTCCTCATGCCTGGCAGGTCTGCGAAGACACGTACCGGTTTGGCCCGGTGCTGGGTGCGCTGGACCTGCACCTGCTGGCGCAGGGCACTCATTGGCGATGCTGGCAGGTGCTGGGCGCCCGCGCCCACACCCAGGCCGGGGTAGCCGGGACAGCCTTTGCAGTGTGGGCGCCCAATGCGCAGCGGGTCAGCGTGGTCGGCAGCTTCAATCAGTGGGATGGTCGTCTGCACCCCATGCGCTGCCGACGAGACGCGGGCGTGTGGGAGATCTTCATTCCCGGCGTGCCCGATGGCGCGCTCTACAAGTTCGAGCTCCTGGATGCGCAGGGCCAATTGCGCTTCAAGAGCGATCCGATGGCCCGCTGGACCGAAGCGCCGCCCGCCACGGCATCGCGTGTACGCCACGAGACCGCGTTCGCCTGGACCGATGCCAACTGGATGACCCGCCGGACACACACCGCGGCGCACCGCGCACCGCTTGCGATCTACGAGGTGCATCTGGGCTCGTGGCAACGTGGGGCGCACGGAGAAACGCTCGGTTACGCGGAACTGGCAGAGCGTCTGGTGCCTTATGCTGTCCAGATGGGGTTTACGCACCTGGAACTCCTGCCGGTGAGCGAACACCCCTTCGGCGGCTCCTGGGGCTATCAGCCCACAGCGCTGTTTGCCCCGTCTGCGCGCTGGGGCGACCCGGACGATCTGCGCCGCTTCATCGACCGCGCCCATGTCGCCGGGCTGGGCGTGATTCTCGACTGGGTCCCGGCGCATTTCCCGTCTGACGAGCACGGTCTGGCCGCCTTCGATGGCACGGCCCTCTATGAGCACGCCGACCCGAGCCTGGGCCGTCATGCCGACTGGGGCACCCTGATCTACAACTTCGGTCGCTACGAAGTGGCCAATTTCCTGATCGCCAATGCGCTGTATTGGCTGCATGAATTCCACTTCGACGGTCTGCGGGTCGATGCGGTGGCCTCCATGCTCTATCTGGACTACAGCCGACCCGCCGGCACCTGGCAGCCCAATGTGCACGGGGGTCGCGAAAATCTCGAGGCTGTCGCCTTCTTGCGCCGGCTCAACGAGAAGATCGGCGAGGAGCTCCCCGGTGCCATCACGCTGGCCGAAGAGTCCACCTCCTGGCCCGGCGTATCGCGCCCCACCTGGCTGGGCGGGCTGGGCTTTCACTTCAAGTGGAACATGGGCTGGATGAACGACACGCTCATGTACATGTCGCGCGACCCGATCCATCGCCCCTGGCATCACCGGCTGCTCACGTTTGGGCAGCTCTATGCCTATGCAGAACAGTTTGTGCTGCCGCTGTCGCATGACGAAGTGGTGCACGGCAAGCGCTCGCTGCTCGCCAAGATGCCCGGCGACGACTGGCAGCGCTTTGCCAACCTGCGGCTCTACCTGTCGTTCATGTGGACGCAGCCCGGTAAAAAGCTGCTGTTCATGGGCGGCGAATTTGGCCAGTGGCGCGAATGGAACCACGACGCCGCACTGGACTGGCATCTGCTGGACGATCCCCTGAACGGGGCGCGTCATCGCGGGCTCACGAGACTGCTCACCGACCTGAATGCGCTGTACGCAACCGATCCGGCGCTGCATCAGTCCGATTGCGAGGCGGGCGGCTTCGAGTGGATCGACTGCGACGACACGGCGCACAGCGTGCTGGCCTGGCTGCGCAAAGCCGAGGGCGACAGCGCACCGCAAGATGCCGTGATGGTGGTGTGCAACTTCACGCCTGTGCCGCGTGAGGACTACCGAGTCGGCGTGCCCTGCGGCGGTCGCTGGATCGAACGTCTGAATTCCGACGCCGGCGATTACGGTGGCAGCGGCGCGGGCAACCTGGGGGCGGTGCAGGCCGAGGCCGTTCCCTGGCATGGCCGCACACATTCTGTTCGACTAAGACTGCCGCCGTTGGCCGCGCTTGTGTTGCAACCCGAAGGACGCCCTGCATCGGGCGGCGACAAAACCGTTCAGCCTCTACAGCGGGCCCTTCGATGAGCGCACTCCAGATCGGTCGTCCCGGGCCGCTCGGTGCCCATGCAGTCGATGGCGGCGTGAATCTGGCGGTCTGGTCACATCATGCCGAGCGCATCGAGTGGTGCCTGTTTGATCCGCTGGGCGAGCGCGAAGTCGCGCGATACACCCTGCCAGGTCGCACCGGTGATGTCTTTCACGGCTACCTGCCCGGGGCTGGTCCGGGGTTGGTGTACGGGCTGCGGGCTCATGGCCCGTATGCGCCTGAGCAAGGCCATCGATTCAACCCCAACAAGCTGCTGCTCGATCCTTACGCACGCGAATGCGTCGGGCGCTTTCAGTGGCATCCGGCGGTGCTGGGCTATGAGGAAGGGCATCCGGCCGGCTGCTTTTCGTTTGATACGCGCGACAGCGCAGCCTATGTGCCCAAGGCGCGCGTGGCGGCGTCATGGGCATCAACAGGTCAGCGCCTGCCCAAGCCGGGTCGCCCCTGGGGTGAATCGGTCCTGTATGAGCTGCACGTGCGTGGTTTCACGGCCCAGCACCCGGACATTCCGCCCGGCATGCGGGGGCGGTTCGAAGGCCTGGCACATCCGGCAGCCATTGAACACCTGAAGCATCTGGGCGTGACCTGTGTCGAATTGCTGCCGGTCGCGGCCTGGGTCGATGAGTTGCACCTCGTGCGCAAGGGGCTGCGCAATTACTGGGGCTACAACCCGCTGTCGTTTTTCGCAGTGCAGCCCGAACTGGCTGGCCCCGGTGGCGCACTGGCGCTGCGAGATGCCGTTGAACGGCTGCACGAAGCCGGCATCGAAGTCCTGCTCGATGTGGTCTTCAATCACACCGCAGAAGGCGACGAGCGCGGGCCCACGCTGTCATGGCGCGGGCTGGACAATGCCTCGTACTACCGACCTGATCCGCACCGGCCCGGCGGCTATCTGAACCTCTCGGGCTGCGGCAACACGCTGGCGGCACAGCATCCTGCGGTCAGTCAGCTGATGCTCGATGCGCTGCGCTACTGGGCGCTCGACATTGGCGTAGATGGTTTCCGGTTCGACCTCGCCAGTGCCGTGGCCCGCGATGCCCGCGGTCATTTCGATGCGCAATTGCCCTGGCTGCGCGGCATCCATGACGACCCGTTGCTGTCACGCTGCAAATGGGTGGCCGAGGCCTGGGACGCCGGCGGGCATTTTGTCGGCGGGTTTCCGCGCGGCTGGAGCGAATGGAACGATCGCTTTCGCGACGATGCGCGACGCTTTTGGCGCGGCGATGCAGGCATGGCCGGTGCACTGGCGACACGCCTGGCCGGGTCAAGTGATCTGTTCGATCACAGCGGGCGCACGCCCGGGGCCAGCATCAATTTCATCACTGCACATGACGGCCTGACGCTGGCCGATCTGGTGCAGTATCGCCATCGTCGCAACCAGGCCAATGGCGAGGACAACCGCGACGGCACGCACAACGACTACAGCGACGACTGCGGTGTCGAAGGCCCCAGCACGGACCATCAGGTGACTCAGCGCCGAGACCGGCGCATGCGCGCGATGCTGGCCACCCTGATGCTGTCGCGCGGCGTGCCCATGCTGCGCGCCGGCGATGAATTCGGCGCCTCGCAGTCCGGCAACAACAATGCGTACTGCCAGGACGGTCCGCTGACCTGGCTGCGCTGGCCGGGGGACGCGCCAGTCGCTTCAGGGCTCGCGGAGGATGCGCGCGAATCAGGCCACAGTGACCCGGTCGATCTGAGCGAACTGGTCGCGACCCTGACGCGGCTGCGCCATGACCTGCGCTGCCTGCGACGCGATCACTTCTTCGTCGGCCGGCCAATTGGTGATGATCCGGATCTGCCTGACATCACCTGGCTGCGTGCAGACGGGCATCCGATGAGCGAGAGCGACTGGCACGACCCCGCCCGCCACACGCTGGCCGCCGTGCTGGATGCCGGTCGGCCGCAACCGAACGTACCGCATGACCGCGTCTGGTTGGGATTCACCGCCGCAAACGAGCGCATCACCTTCACCCTGCCAGCCCCGAGGCCCGGCGCTGAGGGTACTGCCTGGGTCTGCCTGCTCGATACCTCACGTGCCGAGACCGTGCTCCAACCCGGCACGGTATTGAGCGTTCAGGGACCGGCCGTGGTCATGTGCGCAGACGGGCAGGCCGGCGCGGCAGGGTTGCGCCGCTGGCACACAGGCCTTGCGGCCAGCAGCGAGCTTGCTGCCGGCGATATCGATGCGCAGATTGCATACGTCATCCCTGCAGACGCACGGGCTGTGGGGCACGCAAAAGTGGTCCTGCAGGCGGGCGATACGGCCACGCCTGTACGCGCCGTGTTGGGTCAGGACACGCGCCTCTTCGAGTCCGCGCTGCTCGACGGTCGACGGCTTGAGCGCCATGTCCTACGCATCGGCCGCGCACTCGAGGCCGGCACACATCGTGTATTTCTGCACGAGACCCACCCTGTGGCCCAGCACACCGCCGTGCAGGCGCCGGTCTTTGCCGTGCGCGAGGGGCTGGTACACGTGGCGCCCCCCCGCTGCTTCATCCCTGCCGTGGTGGAGCGACCGCAGGGGGCCTGGGCGCTGTCTGCGCAGCTGTATGCCTTGCATAGCGCGCACAGCTGGGGCATTGGCGATTTTTCAGACCTGGCCAGCCTGTGCGAAGCGGCCGCCGGGCTGGGGGCATCGGGCGTCCTCACCTCACCGCTGCATGCGCCCTCCCTCACCTGGCCGGACCGGGGCTCGCCATACTCGCCCTCCAGCCGCCTTGCACTCAATCCGCTCTTCATCAGCCTGCCCGCGGCCGCCACCTTGCTTCAGACGACCCCGCACTTCAACGCCTGGATGGCCGACTCGGCGACCCAGGCGGCCTTGCATGCCGTGCGCCATGCCCGGGGCATCGACTATCCGCGTGTGGTGGCACTCAAGCGCGCAGCGTTCGAGCCGCTGTGGCAGGACCTGCAGGCGGCAGGCAACGCAACATCGCTTCAGGCCTATCAAGACTGGTGGGCCCGAGCTCGCGAGCGGCTGCACGCCCATGCGCTCTTCGAAGCACTCGCTGAACACCTGGGGCAACCCGACTGGCGAAGCTGGCCTGCTGACTATGCGCGAACCGACCATGCCGGCACCCGCGCCTTTGAACAGACCCACGCCCATCAGATCGGCTTGCATGGATTCATCCAGTGGCTGGCTGCGCTTCAATGGCAATCGGTGGGCGATCGCGCCCGGCGCGCCGGCGCACCCATCGGCCCGATTGCCGACCTCGCGGTCGGGGCCGATCCGGGCGGTGCCGATGCCTGGGCCTGCCAGACCCTGCTTGCGGCCGACTACGAGCTCGGCGCGCCTCCCGATCCGCTGGGGCCGGATGGACAAGCCTGGGGGCTGCCGCCCTGGAAACCCGATGCACTCGCCGCTCAAGGGCAGGCGCCATTCGCCGCATTGCTGGCCTCGACCATGAACGGCGCCGGCGGTCTGCGGATCGACCATGTCATGGCCCTGGAGCGCCTCTTCTGGGTTCCGCGGGGCAAGAAGGCCGCGGCGGGTTCGTATGTCTCCTATCCGCTGGACACCCTGCTGCACCTGGTCTCGGCGCACAGCAACAAGCATCAGTGCCTGGTCATCGGCGAGGACCTGGGCACCGTACGCGACGGCTTGCGCGAACGGTTGGCCGGCGCCGGCGTGCTGTCGTGCAAGGTCGCCTGGTTCGAACAGGGGCCCGATGGCTGGCTTGCCGATCCTGCATCGCTGCCCAAGCTCGCCATGGCCTGCGCAAGCACGCACGATCTGCCGACCATCGACGGCTGGGCTGCAGGCCGGGATATTGACGAGCGGGAACAGCGTGGCGAATTTGACCCCGGGCGGGCCCAGCGCGAGCGCGACGCCCGGCATCTTGCGCTACGCGGGGTGCTGGCCACACTGGATCGCTGCGGCCTGAAGGGGGCAGACCTGACCGAACGGGTCCATCGCTGGCTGGCGGCGTCCTCAGCCGGACTGGCGATCGTACAACTCGAAGATGTGACCGGGCTGGTGCGACAACCCAATCTGCCGGGCATGCCCGACGTCTGGCCCAACTGGCGCCAGCGCTTGCCCACGGCGATCGAATCCTTGGGCAGCCTGGAGCGTTGGCAGGCCCTTGCCAGGATCTTTGCGGCACGCAACGCCAGGCATTGAGCGGTGATAGGAGCGGTCATTGACCGGTCATCGAGCGATCCGACAAAGCGGTCGTATCCGTCCATTCACTGTCGGACGTTTTGACAGCGCATACGGGACGCGCCCCCCTCAGATCACGCAACTCCCTGTTTTTGTGACTTTCGTCACGCATGGCATGTGACTTGCATCATCTCCACTCATCAAGACCGGGGCGTCCGGTCGTACTTCTGGAGTTGGAAATCATGTTTGGCACAGTCGTGAAAGGTTTGAGTGCAGCTGCTCTGGCAATGACATTAGCGGCTCCGGCATCTTCGGCCCCTGTTCTGGGTTCTCTCGACCCGAACATCCCAGCGGTACCGACCCCCGGCTCTCGGTCGCTGTCCGCGTTCACCCCGCTCGGCACATTCGAACAGCAGTACAACTTTCAGTCGTTGAACGGCGGCGTGTTCAGCGGGACCTTCAGCTGGTCCGGCTTTGGCAACGTCACCGGCTTTAGCGCCTCGTTGTACAGCTCGAACAGCGATTACAGTTCGGGGGCGAAAGTCGCCGACTACGGTACCTCCGCTCCGCGTTCGCTCGCGCTCGACTGGAACAGCATTACGTCTGGCTACTACTACATCATCGTCTCAGGCACAGAAGTAGGTGCGAAGGTAGGCGACGAGTGGCCGGCACGCGTGTCCGGCGAGTTCGCCATGAAAATTCCCGAGCCGTCCGTGATCGGTCTTCTGGGCCTGGGCCTGGCAGGTATTGGCTTCGTCGGCGCCCGCCGGCGCGGCTGAACCGTCCGTGCCCAACCAGAAATACCGCCTTCGGGCGGTATTTTTTTGTCTCTAGGCGCCCCTCAGTGCGCCCTCTCCCAATTCGGCCCCGCCCCCACCTCCACCAGCAGCGGCACCGCCAATTCCAGCGCTCCGCCCATCAGCCCCGGCAACTCAGCCCGGACACGCTCCAGTTCACCCGCCGGCACTTCCAGCACCAGCTCATCGTGCACCTGCATGATCAGCCGCGAGCCTAACTGCTCGGTCTCGAGCCAGCCCTGAACCGCGACCATCGCCAGCTTCACGATGTCGGCCGCCGTGCCTTGCAGCGGCGCATTAATCGCCTGACGCTCGGCCGCACCACGGCGTGGCCCGTTCGGTGAATTGATCTCGGGCAGCCACAGACGCCGCCCTAGAACGGTTTCCACATAGCCTTGCGCCTTGGCCTGCGCGCGGGTGTCGTTCATGTAGCGCGCCACCCCGGGGTAGCGCGCGAAATAACGCTCGATCCAGTTCTTTGCAGCCTCGCGTTCAATCCCGAGTTGCGCGGCCAGCCCGAATGCACTCATGCCATAGATCAGACCGAAGTTGATGGTCTTGGCATAGCGGCGCTGCTCGGCACTCACCTCCTCCACCGGCACACCGAACACTTCGCTCGCGGTGGCGCGATGCACATCCAGCCCCAGTGCAAACGCCCGCAAGAGGCTTTCGTCGCGCGACAGGTGCGCCATGATCCGCAGCTCAATCTGCGAGTAGTCGGCCGACACGATCAGGCTGCCTGCCGGCGCAATGAAGGCCTCGCGGATCCGCCGGCCCTCGTGCGTGCGCACCGGAATGTTCTGCAGATTGGGGTCCGTCGATGAGAGCCGCCCCGTGACCGCGGTGGCCTGCGAATAGCTGGTGTGCACACGCCCTGTGCGCGCATTCACCATGCGCGGCAGCTTGTCGGTGTAGGTGGACTTGAGCTTGGCTGCGCCGCGATACTCCAGCAGCAACTTAGGCAGCGGATAGTCCTCGGCCAGCTTCTCCAGCACCTCTTCGTCGGTGGACGGCCCGCCACTGGCGGTCTTTTTCACCACCGGCAATTGCAGCTTGCCAAACAGAATCTCCCCCAGCTGCTTAGGCGAATTCAGATTGAAGGGCTGGCCCGCCGCCTCGTGTGCCTGGCGCTCCAGCTCGAGCATACGCGCGCCCAATTCATCCGACTGGCGCGCCAGCAAGGCGGCATCCACCAGCACCCCATGGCGCTCCATCTTCTGCAGCACACGCGCGGTGGGCAGTTCAATGCGCTGATACACATCGAGCAGACGCGCATCGGCCGCAATCCGCGGATACAGCACCGTGTGCAGCTGCATCGTGACCTCGGCATCTTCTGCCGCATAGCGCGAGGCCTGCTCGATCTCCACCTGCTCAAAGCCGATCTGCGCAGCGCCCTTGCCCGCCACCTCTTCATAGGTGATGGTGCGCCGCTCCAGGTGGCGCTGCGCCAATGCATCCATGCCGTGGGTGCGATGCGCCTCCAGGACATACGACTGCAGCAGCGTGTCGTGCGCCACACCCGCCAGCCGGATGCCGTGGTTTTCCAGCACGTGCATGTCGTACTTCAGGTTCTGGCCTACCTTGGCGTGGTCAGCACTTTCCATCCAGCCACGCAGGCGAGCGAGCACCTGCTCGCGCGACAGCTGATCGGGTGCACCCGCATAACGGTGTGCAAGGGGCACGTAGCAGGCCTTGCCAGGCTCGACCGAAAGCGACAGTCCAACAATTTCCGCGGCCATCGGATCGAGCGACGTGGTCTCGGTATCGAAGGACACCAGCGGCGCTGCTTCGATACGCGCGACCCAACGCTCAAGCGCCGCATCGTCCAGCACCGTCTCATACTCCAGCACGAGCGGTGCGCTCTGCGCCGCAATCGCACCCGCGCCCCCGTCCGATGCGCCGTCGACCGCCCCATCCTGGCCAATCGGTCGCGCATCCGGAGCCCCCGCAGACACACCGCTCAGCGCACCAGCCACTGCCGCCCGGCTCGCGGCCTCGCCCGCCGACACAACAGACACCGCACTGCCTGATACGCCCATGCGCTGCTCGACATCGCGCAACATGCTGCGCATGCCATAGCGCTCAAAGAGCTCGCGCAGTTGCGGCAGGTCTTCGGGCTGCAGTTCCAGGCTCGACTCGATGCTGTGGACCTGCGCCGACAGATCGCAGTCGGTCTTGATGGTGACCAGCTGGCGCGCCGTGGGCAGCCAGCCAAGCGCCTGACGCAGGTTCTCGCCCACCACACCAGACATGCCCGGCGCATTCGCCATGACGCCTTCCAGCGACCCGTACTGCTGCAGCCATTTCACCGCAGTCTTGGGGCCCACTTTGCTCACGCCGGGCACGTTGTCGACCGCATCGCCCACCAGCGTGAGCCAGTCAATGATCCGCTCAGGCGGCACCCCAAATTTCCCCAGCACGCCCTCACGGTCTAGGCGCTCGGGCGGCGCATTGTCGCGGGTCATGGTGTTCACCAGGGTCACATGATCATTGACCAGCTGCGCCATGTCCTTGTCACCGGTGCTCACCACGGTGCGCAGCCCCTGACGCCAGGCCAGCTCACTGAGCGTGCCGATCACATCATCGGCCTCGATGCCTTCGATCATGATGAGCGGCCAGCCCATGGCACGCACCATTTTGTGGATTGGCGGAATCTGCAGCGCCAGATCGGCGGGTGTCGAAGCCCGATTCGCCTTGTACTGGTCGTAGAGGTCGTCGCGGAAGGTGCGCCCGGGGGCATCAAACACCACAGCGCCAAAGCGGGAAGGCACCGCCAGTTTGCCCTCGGCGCGCAGCCGCCGTAGCATCGCGGCCATCCCGTAGATGGCGCCGGTTGGCTCGCCCTGAGCATTGCGCAAGTCGGGCAGCGCATGAAACGCGCGATACAGGTAACTCGACCCGTCCACCAACAACAGTGTTGACTCTGACATGACGATCCAGAAGAAGGTGCCCCAGCTGCGCGCCATTTCGCAGCCCGAGCGTTCGACCGCCGTCAAGGCGCGCGAGTCGTGGCACGTTCTTGGAATTATCTCAGAGTTCGTCGAGGCCACCGAACGTCTGGCCGATGTGCGACCAGCAGTGTCGATCTTCGGGAGCGCTCGCATCAAACCGGGCGAGCACTGGTACGAGCGCACGGTCGAACTGGCGCGGCTGCTGTCGGACTCGGGCTTTGCCGTCATCTCGGGGGGCGGACCCGGCATCATGGAAGCCGCTAACAAAGGGGCGTTTGCGGGCAAGTCGGCTTCGATCGGTCTGAATATTCAGCTGCCCCATGAACAGTCCGGCAACCCGTATCAGGACATCACGCTGAATTTCCGCCATTTCTTCGCGCGCAAAGTGGCCTTCGCAAAATATGCCAGTGCGTTCATCGCCACGCCGGGCGGATTCGGCACACTCGACGAACTCATGGAAGTGCTCACCCTTATCCAGACCGGGATCGGGCGCCGCATTCCGGTGATCCTGATGGGCAGCGACTTCTGGGGTGGGCTGCTGCACTGGATGCGTACTGTGCAGGCAGCTCAGGGCATGATTTCTGCTGAAGACCTGGACATCATTCGCGTGATCGATGAGCCTCAGGGGGTGGTCAACGCCATCTTCGACTTCTATCAGGCACGCGGTTTCTACGCGACCGTGCGCGAGCGCGAAAACAACCTGTATCTCTGAGCGCAGGGCGGCAGTTCTTCATGGCAGTGTTCACGCCCATTACTGCTACGCAGCTCTCGCAGTGGCTCATCCCGCTTGGGGTCGGCGCGCTGAAGCACTTCGAAGGCATCACGGCCGGCATCGAAAACACCAATTACTTCGTGGACACTGAAGCGGGCCGCTTCGTGTTGACCCTCTTCGAGCGCCTGGCGCCCGATGCACTGCGTTTTGATCTGGGGCTCATGCGTCATCTGGCCTGCCGAGGCATTCCCTGCCCGAATCCAGTTCGACAGCCGGACGGATCGGACTTCAGCACGCTGGCCGACCGGCCGGCCGCGCTGGTGAGCAGACTGCGCGGCCAGGACATCACGCACCCCGACGCCGCGCACTGTGTGCAGGTCGGACAGTTGCTCGCCCGCATGCATCTCGCTGCGCACGACTACACGGCACAGCTTGAGAACCCGCGTGGGTTGCGCTGGTGCGCCCAGACCATCGAGGCGCTGAGTCCTTGCGTCACGCCGGCGCAACGCACACTGATGCAGGACGAGTGGGCCGCGCAGCATTTGCATGCCCACAGCACCGGGCACGCAGCGCTACCCCGCTCGGCCGTACATGCAGACCTCTTTCGCGACAATCTGCTGTTTGATGGCGACCAATTGAGCGGCGTCATCGATTTTTATTTCGCAGGGATTGACACCTGGATTTTCGATCTGGCGGTCGTGTGCAATGACTGGTGTATCGATCAGGCCAGTGGCGAATGCGACCTGGCCCGCATCGCCGGCCTGACCGATGCGTATCAGGCGGTACGCGCGCTGACCCCCGTCGAGCACGAGGCCTGGCCTTGGGCGCTGCGTCGCGCTGCCTTGCGTTTTTGGCTCTCCAGACTCGCAGATCACCACTTGCCGCGCTCGGCACACATGCTCGCACCGAAAGATCCGGCACACTTCGAGCGCATCCTGGTGTCGCGTCGGCACGCTGTCCCCACGTTGGCCAGGAATTTCTCCCATGGAGCACATGCATGCACGTCAGACAGGTCCCCGCCCTGAGCGGTTGGGGATGGGTAAAAGAAGGCTTTCGGCTGATGGCACGCCAACCGATGGCGCTGATCGGTCTCACGGTCCTGTTTGTGCTGACCATCGTGCTGCCCACCATCCTGCCCGTCATCGGCGGATTTGCCCCCCTGCTGCTCACGCCCGCACTGTCGGTCGGATTCATGCAAGCCGTACGCACCGCCGAGCGCGGTGAGCGGCCGGCGCCATTGAGCCTGTACGACGGCCTGCGCGGACAGCGCGGCCGCAGTGCAGGCCCGCTGCTGATGCTAGGCCTGATCAACTGCGTACTGACGGTCAGCGTGCTCGCACTGTCGATGCTGGCCGACGGTGGCACATTGTTTCGCATCGCCACAGGTGCCATTGGCAACAATGACCCTGGTCTGACCGATGGCAGCCTGATGGGTGCCGCCCTGATCTTCGGCCTGCTGTTTGCACCCGTGCAGATGGCCATGTGGTTTGCGCCAATGTTTGTCGCCTGGCACGGCATGCATCCAGTGAAGGCGTTGTTCTACAGTCTGGTGGCGGTCTGGCGCAACCGCTGGGCGTTCCTGCTCTACACGCTGGGCTGGTTCGGGGTCGCTGTGCTCGCTTCGATGCTGATCCAGGTAGCCAAGAGCCTCTTTGGTGGCACCGCGCTCACCTTGCTGATGTCGCCCTTATCTCTGGCGATGCTGTGCGCGTTGTATTGCTCGTTTTGGCCCACCTACAGAGATCTGATCGTGACGGATCAGCCGAGCTCGGCTTCAGAACAGGACGTTTCCCCCATCCAGAGCTGAACAGCACGACCCGGCACCTCACGACACCGGGTCGCATTCATAGAACAGGGTGGGTGCATGACAGCCCCACCGCGCGGGGTACGGCCGACTTAGTTCACCGGGTCGAGCTTGGCCACCGACAGGGCCAGCCACTTGACGCCCTGACGCCCGAAATTCACCTGCACGCGCGCATCCGTCCCGCTGCCCTCAATTCCCAGAATCACGCCCTCGCCAAAGCGTGCATGCGCCACGCTCTGGCCCACCCGCCAGGGCAAACCCCGATCAAATCCCTGCGCACGCTGTACATCCGCGCGCGAAAGCATTGGCGCATCCGGCAATGCTGCGCGGCGTCCACGGTCCCCCTGCAAGGCATTGCCGCTCCAGGGATCTCCCCAGACCGGCCGCTGCGCGCCCATGCGCGGGGTCAGCCACTTCAGAGTGGATTCGGGCAACTCTTCCAGGAATCGCGAACGAATGTTGTAGCGCGTTTGACCATGGAGCATGCGGGTCTGCGAGAACGACAGATACAGGCGTTTACGTGCCCGCGTAATGGCGACATACATCAGCCGTCTTTCTTCCTCCAGGCCGGAAGGCTCCTGGGCGGAATTTTCGTGCGGAAAGAGCCCTTCTTCCAGGCCGGTGATGAACACCGCATCAAACTCCAGGCCCTTGGCCGCATGCACGGTCATCAGTTGCATGGCGTCGGTGCCTTCCAGCGCCTGGTTGTCACCCGCTTCCAGTGAGGCGTGCGACAAAAACGCCGCCAGTGGCGTGGTCATGAGCACAGGTTCTTCTGCGACCACCCCCGCTGTGAGCGGAACGTCCTGCGCCACGCCCTGATCAGAAAGAAACGCTGCGGCCGCGTTCACCAGCTCGCGCAAGTTTTCGATGCGATCCTGGCCTTCTTTTTCGGTCTGATAGTGCGTGATCAGACCACTGCGCTCGACCACATGCTCCACCGCCTCAGGCAGCGTCATGCCATGGGTCTCGCCACGCAGGCGTGCAATCAGCGCAGCAAAGGCGCCCAGCTTCGCGCCTGCGCCACCTGCCAGGCCATTGACCGCTGCATGCAGCGGCACGCCGGCCATGCGCGCGGCATCCTGCAGCTGCTCGACCGAGCGCGCGCCAATCCCGCGGGCCGGAAAATTCACCACCCGCAAAAACGCAGTGTCATCGGCCGGGTTTTCCATCAGTCGCAGATAGGCGAGTGCATGTTTGACTTCAGCACGCTCGAAAAAGCGCAGCCCGCCATACACCCGGTAAGGAATACCCGCTGAAAACAGCGCATGCTCCAGGACCCGCGACTGCGCATTGGAGCGATACAGAATCGCCATGTCGGCGCGCATCCAGCCCTCATTGATCAGGCTCTTGGCTTCTTCAATGAGCCAATGCGCTTCCTGCCCATCACTGAGTGCCTCGTGCACCCGCACCGGCTCGCCCGCACCAGCATCGGTCCAGAGCTCCTTGCCCAGCCGATTGCCGTTGTTTCGAATGAGATGGTTGGCGCACTCCAGAATGTTCGCGTGCGAGCGGTAGTTCTGTTCCAGCTTGATGAGATTAGGCACCCGAAACTCGCGCTCGAATGCGCTCATGTTGCCCACGTTGGCACCGCGAAAGGCATAGATCGACTGATCGTCGTCGCCCACCGCAAATACCGCACTGCCAGGCCCGGCCAGCTGCTTGATCCACTTGTACTGCAGGACGTTGGTGTCCTGAAACTCATCGATCAGGATGTGGGCAAAGCGCGCCTGATAGTGCTGACGCAAGGCTGCACTGCGCTCAAGCAGCTCGTAGCTGCGCAATAGCAGCTCGGCAAAGTCCACCACGCCCTCGCGCTGACACTGATCGTCATAGGCTGCGTAGAACTCGACGAAGCGACGGTTGTAATCGTCCACCACCTCCACGTCCTTCGCGCGCAGGCCATCTTCCTTGCAGCCATTGATGAAGTGCTGCAGGTTGCGCGGCGGGTATTTCTCGTCATCCACATTCAAGCCCTTGAGCAGCCGCTTGATGGCGGCGAGCTGATCGGCTGAGTCCAGAATCTGGAAGGTCTGAGGCAGCGCGGCATCGCGGTGATGCGCACGCAGCAACCGGTTGCACAGGCCGTGGAAGGTGCCGATCCACATGCCGCGCGGATTGATCGGCAGCATGGCCGACAGCCGGGCGGTCATTTCACGCGCGGCCTTGTTGGTGAACGTCACTGCCAGCACCCCGGCCGGGCTCACCTGGCCGGTCTGGATCAGCCAGGCGATGCGGGTGGTGAGCACGCGGGTCTTGCCGCTGCCTGCACCCGCAAGGATCAGGGCGTGTTGCGGGGGCAGCGTGACCGCGGCCAGTTGGCGCTCGTTGAGGTTCGACAGGAGATCAGGCACGCGAGAGTGTACGACGCTCTTGTCCAACAACCGAATCTCGCACCGCAGCGATCACACCAGCGCATCCATCTGAGTGGGTCACTGATGCGCCTGAAAAGACAAAAGTGTCTGTTTAACTTCGAAGGCATTGCGTGCGCTTGCCTGTAGGGACATCCGGCATCCGTTCACTCAGCGCCTTCAGAGGCGAACGCATCGCGCGCATCTGGCGTGGTCCTACGGTGGCATCGCAGGCGGCTGGCATTCAGGCACGGCGATTGCCTTCAGGTTTTGCGACCTGTCTTTGCCCTCAAGCACAACAACATTCATCAAAGAGGCTGACGATGCGACTTCAAGCCACGACACACTTTGGGCGGCTCTTGCCGCTGATACTGTCTATCGCTGTGACAGCATGCGGCGGCTCCTCGCCCGGCGAACAGGCAGGCAGCGCGGATCTGGCGGAAGCCGCCAGGAACGGCGGAGGGTTCGGCGTACAGTTGCCTCGAGCCCCGATCGAACCACTGGGTGCCGTCGGTATTCCCGACATCAACAAGCTGGGCCTTCTCGACAAGAGCGGAAGGAACAGCGCCAGTTGGCCTCAAGTCACCAACACAGATCAACAAACAACATTGCAAGCGCTTGGCAAGTCCCTGTTCTGGGATATGCAGGTGGGCGGCGACGGCATCCAGGCCTGTGCGTCGTGCCATTTCAATGCGGGGGCTGACAATCGCATTGCCAATCAAGTGAACCCTGGGGGCAACGGCGCTGCAGATGTCACCGCGCTGAATACCTCACTAAACCTCGCCCACTTCCTTGGCAACGCAAACGGCCGGCTGCACAGCGGCCTGGCCGTCAATGAGGCAGGACTCCTGGCCGCCGGATTCACACCCGATGCGGCCAATGGCTCACCCGGTGCTAAAGGTGGAAGCGCAGCGGGCGATATCGACGACGTCGTTTCATCGCAGGGCGTGCGAGCGGGGGCACATCAAGGCGTTTCATCGGGCAGAGTCGACTACGCGATTCTGGACGCCAACGATGCCAAGGCCTTCAACGTGGCATTCAACAGCGCCGCTGCGGGCATCCCAAATACCGTGCGCCGCGTCCCGGGTCGCAATTCGCCCTCGGCGCTCAATGCGGTCTACAACTTGCGTAATTTCTGGGACGGGCGCGCCAACATGTTCTTCAACGGCGTCAACCCGCTGGGTGTCAACGATCCCGAAGCGCGGGTCAAGACGTTCAACGGTACGACCGTCGTCGATGAGCGGCTGGACCTGCCGTTCTCTTCGCTGGCCTCGCAGGCCGTCGGGCCAATCGGCTCTGACTTTGAAATGACCAACGCCGGCAGGCCCAATGCCGACCTGGGCAGGAAGCTGACCAGTGCTGGCGTGCGACCGCTGGCTGGACAAGCTGTTGATGCGAACGATTCGCTTTTGAGCACGCTTCGCGACAGTGCCACTGGACGCGGTCTGAACACCACGTATGCCGCACTGATCAAGCAGATTTTCGATCGCCGCTTCTGGGGAGACAGCAACGGAAACGACGTCTGCGTCACGTCGAGTGGCGTAAAGGAAGATGCAGTCTCGGGCGGCTGCCCCAACTACACACTGCTTCAGTACAACTTTCCGCTCTTCTTCGGCTTGGCGGTTCAGGCGTACGAGGCGACGCTGACCACACCCCAGACCATCGTCGACCTGATCGCAGGCGGCGTTGCCACGGGCATTGTCGGATCTGGCAAAGCCCGAATCGACGTAGCGGGCATGGCATTGGACGGTTGCATCCTGGCGGTACAGTCGAATAATTCGCCAGCTGCTGTTGACGCGGCCACCACCCTTTGCGCTAACCACTACGCCAAGTTCATCCACCCGGGTGCCGTCACCGGCGCGGAGTCCAACACCGCGCCCAACCCTGTTGCCTCAGGCACACCGATTGGCGGCTGTGCCAATCCAAGCGCATGCACCGCATCGCCCAATCAGACGGTGGCTGTGGCCACGCTGCTGAACGTTAATCGCGGCCTAGGTCGTTTTTTCGCCGGCGCCACCGCGTGCTCGGTCTGTCACTTCAATCCCGAGTTCACAGGCGCAACCGTTTCCACGGTCACGCGGTTCGGGGCACAACTGCCCGCGCTGCCTAATGGTCAGCTTCGTAAAGAACTCGAGGCTCGCGCGGTCGCTGAGCGCATGCCGATCTTCAGTGGCGCGATCGCAGCCTACGACGTCGGCTTTTATAACCTCGGTGTTCGACCGACCGCCAGCGATATTTCCATCGGCGACGCGATCGGGGGTGTGCCGATTTCCATCGGATCGATCCTGAACATCGCCAATGGAGGGAGCCCCGGATCCAACGACGTTCTCAAGACCAAGGCCACGGCCGATCTCCTGATCAACCGGGTCAGGATTCCGACATCACCGACCGACCTCACACCCATACCGTTCCCGACCGTCGTGGGCTGCGCGATCGAACTGACGGGAGGCCTGAACACCTGCGGGCCCACCATCGTGCCCAACGAGCGCCTTCAGATCAACGGCTCGTTCAAGACGCCTGGCCTGCGCAACATCAAGTTCACTGGCCCCTTCATGCACAACGGCTCCAAGATGAGCCTGCGTCAGGTAATGGAGTTCTACAAAACCGCAGGGCACTTTACGCAAATCAACTTCAACAATCTGGATGCAGGCCTGAGAACCTTCGACCTGGGCGCAGCCGATGAGTCGGCCCTCATCGAAATGATGGAGACTGGCCTGACTGACTGGCGGGTGGCCTTCAAACAGGGGCCATTCGATCACCCCGAGCTGTGTCTGCCAAACGGGCATGATCCGGTCAGCGGCAAAACAAGGTTGGTCGCTTTGCCTGCAGTCGGCGCATCAGGTAGTACCTACCCAATTGCCAGCTTTGAAGACATGCTCAAGGCTGACCCTGCGGTGCTGAGCAAGCGATCGAACAACATGAGCGATCCGTGCACCGTTCAAGGGCTGGCAACGACAGGTCTGTCCAATATCGACGTGCCTCCCACCAAGCCCTGAACCCTACCGTCACCCAGGACACACCCTCGGGATGCAAGCGCCCATCAAGACCGGACTCTGTCCGGTCTTTTTTTTCCTGCCTTCCCTAATGCGTGGTCCGCACTCGGCCGGTGCTGTGTAAGATCGACGGACAGTCGACTGCGCAGCCTGGCAACCCGCCGAACCATCCCATGCACCCCCTCTTCGATCTCACCGGCCGCATTGCCCTCATCACCGGTTCATCAAGAGGCATCGGCACAGCACTGGCCCGGGCGCTGGCCTCAGCAGGCGCGAGCGTTGTGCTCAATGGCCGAGATACCGCGCTGCTTGCGAACACCGCAGCCAGCTTGCGGGGCGAGGGCATCCAGGTGACCACGGCCGCCTTTGACGTCACCGACGAGGCCGGGGCCACCGCCGCCATCGCCTCGGTCGAACGAGATATCGGACCGATCGATATCCTGGTGAACAACAGCGGCATCAATTTGCGCGGCCCGCTCGAAGACCTGCCTACCGAGATCTGGGAGCGCGTGATCGGCACCAACCTCACAGGCGCCTTCAAGGTCGGCCGTGCCGTGGCGCGTCACATGATCACGCGCCAGCGCGGCAAGATTATCAACGTCTGCTCCATCAACAGCGAACTGGCGCGCTATTCCATCGCGCCCTATGTCACGTCCAAAGGTGGCCTGAAGAACCTCACGAAGGGCATGGCCGTGGACTGGGCGCGCTACAACATCCAGGTCAACGGCCTGGGGCCGGGCTATTACGCCACCGACATGACCGCGCCACTCATACAAGACCCCGAGTTCGATGCCTGGCTGCGCAAGCGCGTGCCGGCCGGGCGCTGGGGCGACGTGAAGGAACTGTCCGGTGCTATTATTTTTCTGGCCTCACCGGCCTCGGACTTCATGACCGGGCAGATGCTGTACGTGGATGGTGGTCTGACAGCGGTGCTTTAGGCAGCCTAGAGCCACGCACCCGCACTGCGCGGTGCGCGCGTTTAGTGGCGCTGGGCCTTCATGTCGCGGCGTATCATCGCCGCGCACGCACGAGCCGCGGGGGTCAGGCTAGTGTCGGAGCGCATCACCAGTGCAATGCGCCGCTGAATCACCAAACCCTGAACACGAATTTGCACCAGTTCCGGCTCGCTGTTGAGCATCGCCTGAGGCAAAACGCTCATCCCGATGCCCTCACGCGCCAAACCGACGAGCGTGCGCAGGTTATTCGCCTCAAATACTGGTGAAAACCGATGACCGGCTGCTTCGAATGTGCGTGCCAGCGTCGTGCGGATCGCAGAGGGCTCAGGCATCGACACAAAAGGCCGCGCCGCAAACTCATCGAAACTCAGCGAGCGGCGTGCAGGTAGCGCCCACGCGCGCGGTGCCACAATCGCCATGTCTTCAGTAAACAGTAGCTCGCGCTTGAATGTTTCAGGCACCCCCTCGTCCGGCACGACCGCCAAGTCGACTGCACCACTCGACAGCCGTTGCAGGATCAGACCAACAAAATCGTCATAAAGACTCATGCGTACGCCCGGATGGCGGCTCATGAAGCGCGCGATGATCGGAGGCAGCAGACTGGCTGCGACCGTAGGCGCTGCCCCTAAAACCACGCGCCCCACTTTCAGTTCGGCCTCATCTCGTAGGTCATGCCAGAGCTGACGCAAATCGCGCATCGCGTCGCGTGCACGTGCCTGCACGCGCACGCCTGCTTGAGTCAGAGTGACGCGCCGAGTGGTGCGGTCAAACAGTCGCATGCCCAGTGAATCTTCCAGCTTTTGGACCCGCAGCGTCACTGCCGGCTGCGACATCGCCAATACCGCTGCAGCACGCCTGAAACTTCCGGCCTCGGCCACCGCGAAAAAAACTTCGAGATCCGCCGATCCGATCGGATTAGATTTCATCAAACAGCCCTGCATTGATTTAGTTTTCTTATCGATTAATAGCACCTCTGGGCCTTCTCGTGCAGCCCCTTCCTTGTTTCAATGCGACTCAATCACAGACCGATGCCGGACGACAGATCCGCACAGTCAGGCACCCTAGGGAGGATTCAGCCCGTGATGGCACACCGTCCATTTCCGCAGCCCCCGCCGCGTTTGCAACGCTCAGAGCTCGCCGTACCGGCGAGTTCGCCGCACTTCTTCGAGAAGGCAGCACGTGGCGATGCGGACGTCATCTTCCTTGACCTGGAAGATGCCGTTTCCAACGACAAGAAGGACCGTGCGCGCGATATGGCGGTGCAGGCCCTCAATGAGATTGACTGGGGCGACAAGACCATGGCGGTGCGAGTGAACTCGCTCGACACGCCCTGGGCCTACCGCGACATCATCGCTGTGGCCGAGCGCTGCCCACGACTCGACATGATCCTGTTGCCTAAGGCGGGCGTGGCGGCCGATATCTATGTGGTCGAGACCCTACTAAATGGCATTGAAGCGACAATTGGCCGGCACACACCCATCGGCATCGAGGCGCTGATCGAAACCGCGCTGGGCCTGTCCAACGTCGAGAGCATCGCTGCGGCCTCGCCCCGGCTGGAGGCACTCATCTTCGGGGTGGGTGACTTCACGCTCAGCGTACAAGCGCGCGACCCACTCACGGGTGGGCCGAACCCCCGCTACAGCGTGCTGACCGCCCCCGAAGCCGATGGCTCGCGTTCCCGCCACTGGGGCGATCCCTGGCACTTTGCTCTGGCGCGCATCGTCACCGCTTGCCGGGCCCACGGGCTGCGCGCCATTGACGGGCCTTTCGGCGACGTGGGCGACCCGGATGGCTACCGCGCTTCTTGTCTGCGCTCCTCTGCACTGGGATTCGAGGGAAAGTGGGCGATCCATCCCTCGCAAGCACCGATTGCTAACGAAGTGTTTTCACCTGACCCGACCGAAGTCGAATGGGCAGTCAAGGTGACTCAGGCTATGCAAGAAGCGGAAGCTGCCGGCAATGGTGCAGTCCTGGTGGACGGTCGACTGGTCGATTTAGCTCACCTAAAAATGGTCGATGTGATTTTGGCTCGGCAAAAGCGCATTAACGATGCGCGGGCTATCCGCAGATCGGCATGAACTCCGCGCCCTCCGCATCAAGCGGACAACCCTTGTCGGGCATCCGCGTACTGGATGTCGCGACGTTCGTAGCAGGGCCATTTTGCGCGACGGTGTTTTCTGAGTTCGGTGCTGAGGTCATCAAGATCGAACACCCCGAATATGGGGATCCGCTGCGCAACCTAGGCACCCGCGCACCCAATGGCGAGACGCTCACTTGGCTGAGCGAAGCCCGCAACAAACGCACGTTGACGTTAAATCTGAGCCGACCCGAGGGCGCAGCACTGTTTTTGGATCTGGTTCGGCAGGCCGATGTCGTGACCGAGAACTTCCGTCCCGGCACCATGGAGCAGTGGGGTCTTGGTTACGAAGACTTGGCGCGCGTCAATCCGGCCATCGTGATGGTGCGTGTCAGTGCTTACGGTCAGGACGGGCCCTACAAAGACCGCCCCGGTTTTGCGCGCATCGCGCACGCCTTCAGCGGACTCACGTATCTGGCGGGTGAGCCCAATTCAAAACCGGTCATCCCAGGCTCGACGTCGCTGGGCGACTACATCTCCGGTCTGTATGGCGCCATCGGCGCGCTCATGGCCCTGCGCGAGCGTGAGCGATCAGGGCGTGGGCAATACGTTGATATCGCCCTGTACGAATCGACGTTTCGCCTTCTGGACGAGATTGCGCCGGCGTTCGCGATGCACGGCATCGTGCGCGAACGCATGGGGGCAGACGCTCCAACGATCGTCCCGCACAGCCACTACCAGTGCGCCGACGGCAACTGGATCGCGCTGGCCTGCTCGAGCGACAAGATTTTCGCTCGGCTGGCCCGCACCATGAATCGCCCTGAGCTGGCTGCACCCGATGCATTTGCCACGATGGCGCAGCGGATCGCGGGGCGTGACACGATCAACGACATTGTTTCGCAATGGATCGGGCAACAAACCCGTGATGAGCTGATGGCGGTGTGCATCGACGCCGAAGTGCCAGTAGGACCGATCAACAGCATCGCCGACATCTTCAACGACCCTCAGTTCGCCGCCCGCGGCAATCTGCAAACCGTCGCCACGCCCGATGCCGGGGAGGTCACTGTTCCCTCAGTACTGCCCAAACTGTCGCGTACGCCCGGGCGCATCGGGCATCTGGGCCGACACAAAGGCGAAGATAGCGAATCCATCCTGCAGGGGCTGCTGGGACTGTCGGCTGAGCGTATCGCCGAACTTCGCTCAAAGGGCATCGTATGAACGCGCAGGACTCAGCCATACGGCAGATGTCGTTGATCGCTTTTCTGCAGGCGCAGAACTGCTCGAACTATCCGGCTTCGTGGCGACATCCGGAGGCAGCGCAAGACTTTCTTTCAGCCGCTTATTACCAGCGCATTGCTCGCACGCTCGAAGATGCTTGCTTCGATATGGCGTTCTTCGACGACCGGTTGGCCATGCCCGACATGTACCAGCGCGATCATCGCATCGCGGTGGCCCATGGCATCCGAAGCGTCAAACTCGACCCGATACTCACTGCGCAGGCCATGGGCCTGGCAACCGCGAAACTGGGCATCGGTGTCACCTGCTCGACCACCTACTTCGAGCCCTTTCACGTCGCACGCCTGTTTGCCACACTCGACCTCATGCTGGGCGGGCGCGCCGCATGGAACGTGGTGACCTCGCTCAACGATTCCGAGGCACTCAATTTCGGCCGCAGCGCACATCTGGCTCATGACGAGCGCTATGACCGCGCCGATGAGTTCATGCAGGTGGTCCTGGGTCATTGGGCATCCTGGGAGCCCGATGCATTGATCCTCGACCGCAGTACTGGTCGCTTCGCTGACCCCGACAAGGTTCACGCCCTGCATCACGATGGTCGCTATCTGCGCTCACGTGGCCCCTTCACGGTACCGCGCTCCCCACAAGGCCAGCCGGTGATCGTGCAGGCAGGCCAAAGCGGCCGGGGCCGCGACTTCGCCGCACGCTGGGGCGAGCTGGTATTTGCGCTTTACCCGAATCTTCAGACCGGCCAGCGTATCTACCGCGACTTCAAGGCAAAAGTGGCCGAACTCGGTCGCAATCCCAACGATGCCAGGGTCGCGCCCGCGGTCTACATCGTGACTGGCACCAGCCAGGCGATGGCCGAAGACAAGCTGGCCCTGATCGATTCGCTGGCAATTCCCGAAGACTGCTTCGCGCTGCTGTCCGAAGTACTCAACTTCGACTTCGGCACCAAGGCCCGTGATGAACCCTTCACGGATGCCGAGATGGCATCCATCAGCGGCCTGCAAGCGATGCGTGACAAGGTGGTCGCGCTCAGTGGCAAAAGCAATCCCACACCCGACGACTTCGTTCGCTACAGCGGGCGCGGCACAGTACGGGAGGTGCCATGTTTCGTGGGTACGCCAGCGCGCATCGCCGATGAGATGCAAGCATGGTTCGAAACGGCTTGCGACGGATTCGTGATTGCGGCCACTCATGTGCCTGGTACGTACGAAGACATCGCTCGTCTGGTTGTGCCCGAGCTACAGCGCAGGGGGCTGTTCCGCAACCGCTACCCAGGCACCACCTTGCGAGACACATTGGGCTTGAGTACCTGTGTCCGAGCCGATACGCGGGGCACTGAAGCCGCCCTGAGAAGCTAACCTGTAAGGAGAACGCCATGAACCGAGTGCGTCGAATGCTGGTGGCTGGCCTGAGCGCCATGCCCTTATCCAGCAGAGCCCAAAGTGATGCGGCCTTTCCATCTCGGCCCTTGCGTGTGCTGGTTGGCTTTCCGCCAGGACAGGCCAGCGACATCATCGCGCGAGCCTATGCCGAAGAACTGTCGCGACGCCTGGGTCAACCCGTGGTGGTTGAAAATCGACCAGGAGCTGGCGCCACAATTGCGGCGGAAGCCGCAGCGCGGTCGCCTGCGGACGGATACACCATTTTCTACGGCTCCAGCGGACCGTTAGCAATCGCACCCGGTATCTATCCGAAACTCAACTTCGACCCTGTCAAAGATTTCGAGCCGATCGCCATGGCCGGCATTGTTCCCTTCGTACTGGTGGTCAACGCAAACTCGCCCATGCGCACGCTCGCCGATGCCATCACGGCCGGTCGTGGCCCGAATGCCGCCTCGATCAGCTATGCATCCGGAGGCAACGGCAGCACCAGCCACCTCGTGATGGAAATGCTGCGCTCAGGGGCCAATCTTGGCTATACCCATGTGCCGTATAAAGGCTCCATTCCAGCCATCAATGACCTGATCGGTGGGGCGGTGCAAATCACCATGGAAACATTGAGCACCACGATGCCTCATATCCGATCAGGACGGCTTCGCGCGTTGGCAGTGTCGACGGCCAAGCGACTTCCCGAATTACCCGATGTACCGGCGATTGCCGAGGTCGTGCCGGGATACGAAGCTGTAGCCTGGGGACTCTTCCTGGCGCCTGCTGGCACGCCGAACGCTATCGTTGATCGACTCGCTGTCGAGTTCGATCAGGTGAGCCGGATGCCTGCGATCAAGGAGCGACTGGCGCAAAACGGCATCACACTCGTTGATCGGCCGCGCGCCGAACTGAAACCCTGGGTGGCCTCGGAAGTCGATCGATGGGGCAAGGCCATCAAAGCCTCGGGCGCCAAACTGAACTGAGCAGGCGACAAACGCTCAGGTCGCGCCCCGCTCACCCCAAAAACGCCCGCACCGTCCGGATCAGAAAGTCAGTCTCGGCAGACCCGGGCTGCGGGCGCCAGGCCATGTGCCCCAGGTGCGAGTCGATTTCGGCGTTTTGCACGCGCGGCAAGCCCGCCGCCAGTACGCGCGCATGCTCGATACCCAGCAGTCGGTCCTGCACACACGGCAAGAGCAGCACGCGCGCGCTCACGCGTGCCAGCGCCGCCTTCAGGTCACCGCCGAAGGGTGCGGCCACATCATGGGCGCTGGAGCACTGATACCGCCGGATCACGTCCCAGGCACCCATGGTTGCGTAGCGATCGCCGGTGGCGCGGGCTTCATCCTCGAACGCAGCGCCGCGTGACTCGATGTAGGCATCGGTCACGGCCCAGGCATGGTACTGGCGCCCCACCAGACGCAAGCCCTCGGTAGGCGGCTGCATGCAGCGCCCTTCATCCCAGTTCGGATCAAGGGCGAGGATGTCGAGCATGCGCTGCATGGCACTGCGAATCACTTGCCCGGACCGATCCGCCGGCACCATCAGCACGGCCGCGCGGGCCGAGTCCGGATGGTTGACGATCCACTCGAGCGACTGAAACGCCCCCATCGACGTGCCGCCCACGGCTGCCAGCGGCACATCGCCTAAGCCCAGGCCCACGCGCACCAGTTCGCGCTGCGCCCGCACCAGGTCACGGATGCCGTACCGCGGGAACCGCCCCTGCAATCCGTCGGACGGCTTGGAGGCCAGCCCAAGGCCCAGCGCATCAGTGCTCACCACGCAGAAGCGCTCGGTGTCGAACGCCCGATCCGGTCCGATATGGCCATGCATGCCGCGACGATCGTGGCTGCTGCCAGGCATCAGCAGCACGACATTGTCGCGGGCCGCATTCATCTGTCCGTGCACCGAATAGCCAATGCGCAGGCGATCCAGCGTGTCGCCTGACTCGAAGGTGAAGGGGCCGGCTTCCCAGACGCCTTCGGTGAACGCGTGCGTACGACTGCTTGAATTCGTCATGGCATGTCCTTTCGTGCAAAGCGGCGGGCGAGCCAGGCCACGGCCAGGCCCATCAGAATGGCCCACTCCAGCGAGAGCGTGATGGTCGCAAGAAAGGTCACCACCAGGGGCCAGCGCTCGGTAGGCTCCTCACGCCAGATGCGGGCAATCTCAGGCCGATCGATCAAACCCCACGCGACCATGAACAGCAATCCGGCAATGACCGAAAACGGCAGATAGCGCGCCAGTGGCCCCACGAAACTGAGCAGGCCAATCAGGATCAGCGCAGCACATGCAGCCGCCAGCGGCGTGCGTGCGCCCGACACCACATTCACGCCCGAGCGATTGAAGGAGCCACTAGTGGGATAGGCCGAAAAAAAACTACCCGCCACATTGGCCATGCCCTGACCGATGAACTCGCGGCTGCCATCGAAGGCATCGCGCTGAATGCTGGCCACCGAGCGGGCAATCGCCACCGCTTCGGTCAGCCCCAGCAGCGTCATGACCGCCACCGCAGGCAACAGACTGCGCACGGTGTCGTATGAAAAATCCGGCATTGAAAAGGGCGGCAGCGCGCCGGGCAGCGCAGCTACCACACGCGGCGCCGTCAAGCCTGACCACAACGCCACACACCCCGCACTCACCATGCTGCCCACCACCACGCCAACCAGCATCGCCGGTACGTATCGGCCCCATCGCCACAACCGAATGGTCAGCACCGTGGCCAATCCGCCCGCCACCGCCAGCGGTTGCATCGCGTCGATCCGCCCGAACACAGCGCCCAGTGCCTGCGCCGGGGACAAGCCGCGCGGCACCTCAATGCCAAGAAACGGCGCCAGTTGCGCCGCCGCAATCAGCACCGCTGCGCCTGCAGTGAACCCCACAATGACGGCATGGGGCACCTTGTCCACCAGACGCCCGGCGCGGACGAGTCCGAGCACGATCTGCGTGATCCCCACAAGACAGGAGAGTGTGATCGCCAGGGTCACGTAGTGTTGCGAGCCCGGCTGCGCCAGTGGCGCCAGCAGTGCCAGCGTGGTGAGCGAAATGGCATTGGCCGGCCCGGTGACCATCAGCCGGCTTGAGCCGAACAAGGCCGCTACCAGGCAGGGCACCATCGCTGCATACAGCCCGTATTGCGGGGGCATACCGGCCAGCGTGGCAAATGCTATGCCTTGCGGCAGGACCACGATGGCACCGGTTAACCCGGCGAGCAGATCAGCTCTGAGTGTGCCCGGCTCTCGCCAGCGCGGCGCCCATCGCAGCACCGGTAACAGGCGCACCGGCCAGGGAGCGGGCGCGCTCTGATCGCTCGAATGCGACTCGCCCGCCGACACCCTCTCAGACCTGTTGCTGACCGTGATACAGGCGCACCACGTGCTCCGCCTGTGCGAAAAACAGCCAGCGCTCGATGAAGATCCCAGCCAGCAGCGACAGTGCAGCCAGGCAAAGCACTGCCACGCCCGTGCCGCCCATCCACAACAGCACAAGCGGCACCACGGCGATCAGTACGAACATAAGCGCACGCAGCCGGCCGGCCTGCTCGCGGGCCAACTGGAAACCGAATTCATGGGTGAGGAAAGTGCCATGGGTATGCCCGGCATCGAGCAAACGCACACGCCCCTGGACGATGCCGCGAGGCGCACTCTCCGGAACCCCGATCGCCTGATTCAGCGTGGCGGTCACCCGTGCCGAGAATTTGGCGTACCAGGCGAGTTTGACCACGGCCGCCAGCACGAGCAACACCAGCAACAGCACCGAGCCTCGCGCGCTGGCTGCAACCTGCGCCGACTGCGCATGCCAGGCCTGCAGAGCCAGAAAGATCAGCCCGCCCGACGTCAGCGCATGCAGCACATAGGCGACCGGCGTATGCCAGGTCCGCCAGCGCGGCACGGTCTTCAAGCTGGCATAGATCATGGCGGTACACACCACAATGGCAAGTGACAACACCAGCAGCGCAATCGCGGTCAGCTGCGCCGAGCCAGCCCCGTGTGCGCTCAGCCAGCCATGCAGCGCTGCAAGCGGATACCAGGCCAGCGCCAGCACGGCCTCGCGTGACAGCCAGGAACTGCGAAAGCGTGCAAGGGCACGCCACGCATTGCGCGGATTGGCCAGGTGTTGCGTGGATGAGAGCAGGCCCGCGGTCACGGCCAGCACCGCCAGCACCGCCCCCCAACGCAAGGCATCGGGCTGCACAGCCTCGCCCCCCAGTGGCAGGCCCAGCTGGGCAAGCAGCAGCCAGATGGCAAGCCCCAGGCCTGCCCCTGAACTGACGGTAAAAAAGATGACGGAGAGGGCTGGTTTCATGGGGGCTTCAGAACCCGATGGCCGCGTTCAGAGTTGAATGAGTCGGTTGACCAGCGCTGCCAGCTTGGCCTGCAGCGTGCCACGCGGCGCGGCGGTTGCCGGCGGCGGCACGACAGGCGCCACGCGCGGGGGCAGATAGCGATTCACCGGCTGATACCCCAGATGCTCCATCAGACCGTGACCAGCACGCTCACGCGTCAGGGTGCTGACCTGCGAGGCGGGATTGTCAAAGTCCCCGAAGTGGCGCGCATGCGCGGGGCACGCCAGCACGCAAGCCGGCTGACGTTGTGCCTCGGGCAGCGCCTGATCGTAGATGCGATCGACGCACAGGGTGCACTTGCGCATCACACCCACGTTCTCATCCAACTCGCGCGCGCCGTACGGACAGGCCCAGGCACACAGGTTGCAGCCCATGCACTTTTCCGGATCGATCAACACGATGCCGTCTTCGGCGCGTTTGTATGACGCCCCGGTCGGACACACCGTCACACAGTCGGCCTGTTCGCAGTGCATGCACGACATCGGCATGTTGAGCGTGCGGTTATCGGGATAGTCACCTGCTTCATAGTGGCGCACCCGGTTGAACCACACGCCCGAAGGCTGCGCGCCATGGGCGTCGTAGTCGGGCGCCCCACCAGCCATCAGGCTCTCGCCGTTCCACTCCTTGCAAGCCGTGGCACAGGCGTGACAGCCCACGCAGGCATCGATGTCAATCGCCAGTCCGAGCTTCATGACTGCACCTGTGGAGCACGTTGATCCGGATCACGCAACACCCTGACCTTCAGGTCGTACCACGCGGCCTGCCCTGTGATCGGGTCACTGTTGGTGAGGCTGGCTTCCCCGGCTCTGGAAGGCAGGGTCTCGCTGATCAGGTGATTGAGCAGGAACCCTGCATTGGACTCGGCCGCATCGGCCGACAGACCCCATGTACCCGACATTTTTCCAATCGCGTTCCAAGTCCAGACGGTGTGCCGTTCGCAGCCTTGCATGGTCTTGAGCTGGCAGCGAATACGCCGGTGCCCGGCCTTCGCATCCATGCGCGCATGAGCCGGCGTGCCGGGCTGCGCATCGACCGGCGCATGGATGGAGTCGACCAGCACCCAGTCGCCATCGCTCAGCCCCTGCTCCGCTGCGGTTTGCGCATTCATGTAGAGAAAATTTTGCGCCACGATCTGACGCAGCCAGGCGTTCTGGCTGTCCCATGAGTGGTACATGACCATCGGCCGCTGCGTGATCGCATGAAACGGAAAAGCGTCGGGACCGGCCTGCTCGTCGGTGCGCGCGGTTTCAATCGGCGGGTACCAGAACGGCAGCGGATCGAAATAACGCACCAGACGTTCCTTGTCTTCCGCACGCGTGGGCTTAGGGCCTTCATACAAACCCTGCCCCGCCAGTCGAAACTTTTGCAGCGGCTCGCTGTAGATCTGCATCACGATCGGCTCGGCTTTGCCGATGAACCCGGCGCGCGCCGCCTCTTCGAGATATTCGCGGTTGGCAAAACGCATGTATTTCTGGGAATCGGGCCAGTGGTGCGCAAAGAAGGCCTTGCCCTCGATGTACGCCTCCCACTGCTTGGGGTTGGGCTCGCCCACCAGTGACTTTTCACCCTGCGTCCCACGCCAACCCGCCAAAAATCCGATGCCGGGCGCGCGCTCGTAGCGCAGGATAAAGTCGCGGTAATCGGCAAATTTGCGCGCACCGTCAGCATCCACGAATGCCGGAAATTTCAGGCGTGCAGCCAGATCGACCAGTACGTCCTGAAACGGCCGCACATCACGGTCGGGTGCGATCAGCGGATGCCGAATCGCATCGGCTGCGGCATCGGGTTCTGAAATCGGGCGATCGAACATCGAGATCGCGTCATAGCGTTCAAAGTAAGTGGTGTCCGGCAGCACCAGATCGGCATATCGCACGGTCTCGGAGTCGAAGGCATCGGCCACCATGATGAACGGGATGCGGTACTGCCCGGCTTCATCACGGGCAGTGAGCATGGCCTGCGTGCCTGTGGTGTTCATGGACGAGTTCCAGGCCATGTTGGCCATGAACAGCATCAGCGTGTCGATCGGGTATGGGTCCGCTTCCACCGCATTGCGAATGACCATGTGCATGAGGCCATGGGCTGCAATCGGGCTTTCCCAGGAATACGCCTTGTCGATGCGCAAGGGCGTGCCGCGGGCATCGATGGCCAGATCCTCGGGGCGCGCCGGAAATCCAAGCAAGGGGCGCGTGGAAGCGGTGTCGGGTGCATCGAGGCGCGCGGCATCGTTTTCGGGCAGTTGCGGCGGCGGCACAGGCTTAGGAAACGGCGCGCGCGAGCGAAAGTTGCCCGGCCCATCCAGGGCACCCAGCAGCATCTGGATCAGATGCAGTGCGCGGCAGGTCTGAAAGCCATTGCTGTGCGCCGACACCCCCCGCATGGCGTACATCGCCACCGGGCGCCCCACCACCTTGTCGTGTGTCACGCCCCAGGCATCGGTCCAGGTGATCGGCAACTCGATTGTCTGCTCGAAGGCCACCTGAGCCATTTCAAGTGCCAGGCGCTCGATCTGTTCCGCTGGCACGCCGCACTGACTCGACACCGACTCGGGCGAATACTCATCAGACAGCGCACGCGCAGCCATGAGCGACATCGCGGTGCTGACACGCTCACCGGTAGCAGTGACGAATTCGCCAAAGAGCGCCGGCACCGCACCCGGCGCCATGGGCACAGGCGCCTTGCTGCGCTGATCCCACAGCAGCGGCTGGCCCTGCTCATTGCGCAGGAACAAGCCATCGCGCGAAGTGCCCGGTGCTTGAATGACCAGCCAGGCCGCGTTGGTGTAGCGAAGCAGAAATTCCCAGTCGAAGAGTTCGCGCGACAGCAGCACATGGCAGATCGCCAGGGCCAGTAACCCGTCTGTGCCCGGACGGATCGGCACCCACTCGTCGGCAATCGCCGAATAGCCGGTACGCACCGGATTGACCGAAACGAACTTGGCGCCACTGCGCTTGAGCTTTTCCAGGCCGATCTTGATCGGGTTGCTCGCGTGATCTTCAGCAACGCCCCACATCATGAAGTAGCGGGCGCGGTCCCAGTCGGGGGCGCCAAATTCCCAGAACGAATAGCCGATGGAGTACAGACCCGCAGCGGCCATGTTCACGGAACAAAAGCCCCCATGCGCCGCCCAGTTGGGCGTGCCGTACTGCTGCGCCCACAGACCAGTGAGCGCCTGCATCTGATCACGACCGGTGAAAAATGCGAGTTGTCGCGGCTGCGTGGCACGAATGCGCGCCAGACGCTTGGTCAGTAAATCGAGCGCATCATCCCAGCTGATCGGATCAAAGATGCCTGCGCCGCGGTCGGTGCCAGGGCGCCGGATCATGGGGTGACGCAGCCTCGCAGGCGAGTACTGCTTCATGATGCCGGCGCTGCCTTTGGCGCACAGCACACCCTGATTGACTGGATGCTCCGCCGTGCCCTGGATGAAGCGCACCCGGGTGCGGGCGGGCGTATCGGCTGTGGCCGCGTCATCTTGCAAGGTGACCTGAATACCGCAGCGGCAGGCGCACATGTAGCAGGTGCTATATGCGGTGCGTTGCGTGGAGCGGTCTTCGAATCGGACAGGGCGCTCGGCTGCAGCAGTCAGGGGAGGATTCACGCGCGGTTGCTCGGTGGGGCCTGCGATGCAGACCGTGACCCGGGCCCGTGCGGGCCCCGTATCCGCCCGATTCTAAGCGCTTTGGCCCAACCGACCGACCGGCTCACCCCTGCCATGGTCCGCATCATTCCGAATTTGCGGACCTCGCGCATCCGTCAATTCACCAGTGCAGAAAAGCGCGCCAGGTCCACATTGCCGCCACTGATGATCACGCCGACCTTCAGGCCTTTGACGGGCACGGCGGCACTCAATGCCGCAGCCACAGCCAGCGCACCGGTCGGTTCGATCACAAGCTTCATGCGGGCCGCCACAAAACGCATGGCATCGCGCAGCGCCTCATCACTGACCGTGGCAATACCTGCCACATGCTGGCGGATGATGCCAAACGTCAGTTCGCCCAGATGCTGGGTCTGCGCTCCATCGGCGATCGTGCGCGGTACATCGATATGCACGATGCGGCCTTCGCGCAATGACTGCTGGCCGTCGTTGCCGGCTTCGGGCTCCACGCCCCAGACCGCGCAACCCGGTGACAGGCTCGCCGCGGCTAAGGCGCACCCCGAGGTCAGGCCTCCTCCGCCCATGCAGACTAGCAGCAGATCGAGGGGACCGGCCTGCTCGAAGAGCTCCACCGCTGCCGTCCCCTGGCCGGCAATCACGTCGCAATGGTCATAAGGCGGGATAAGCGTGAGGCCGCGCTCGCCCGCCAAACGCGCGGCAAGGGCCTCACGATCCTCCTTGTAACGATCAAACAGAATGACCTCACCACCATACCCACGGGTGGCCTCGATCTTTGACGCCGGTGCATCAGCGGGCATGAGAATCGTGGCCTGCACCGACAGCAGCGACGCACTGTAGGCAATCGCCTGCGCATGATTGCCCGATGAAAACGCCAGCACGCCGGCCGCACGTTGCGTGGCCGGCAAGGCCGCAATGGCGTTGTAGGCCCCGCGAAACTTGAAGGCACCACCCCGTTGCAGGTTTTCGCATTTGAAAAAAAGCTGCGCACCGGTCAGTGCATCGGCCGTGCGTGACGTGAGCACGGGCGTGCGGTGCGCCACACCAGCCAGTCGGGTCACTGCGGCGCGGACATCCGAAAAGTCGGGCAAGGTGGGCGGCAAGGCAGAAAGATTCATGGCGTCTACGGGTCGGTATTGAGGGGAAGTACGCGTCAGCGCACATCCTACCGAAGCGACTTCACGCCGCGCCCCGCCCCGAGAGCAGACCCTCAGGGCGTTTCGGGGACCCTTCAGTTTGCGGCACCTTCGTTCAGTTCGCGGTACCTTCAGTCTTTTACAGCGCATTCCAAAGAGGCCGACCTTCATGACGCATCGCCCCCCCGCTCACACGGACAGTTCCAGACGTTCCCTGCTGCAGGCCGCAGCCACCCTCGGCAGCGCCTCCGTGCTGGGCATCCCGCTGGACACCCTGGCCCAGGCCGCACGCGGTGGCGTGGTGGTCATCGGCAGCACGCAACGCCCCAGGCATCTGAACCCGGCTGTGCAATCCGGCATCGCCACCATGCTGCCGGGCGCGCAGCTGTTCGCCACGCCGATGCGCATTGACGACCGCTGGCAACCTGTGCCGTACCTCGCTGAACGCTGGAGCGTTTCGGACGATGCCCGCAGCATCACCCTGTACCTTAGAAAAGATGCCGTCTTCCACGACGGTCGCCCGGTGACGTCAGAAGACGTGCAGTTTTCTGTCGAAGCGGTGCGCGACAACCATCCTTTCAAGACCATGTTCGGTCCGGTCAATGCGGTCACGCTGACCGATCGCCATACGGCCGTGATCCGCCTGGCTGAGCCACACCCGGCACTGGCCCTGGCCATGACCACGGTCTTTTTGCCGATCATGCCCAAGCATATTTATGGCGATGGCCAGGCCCTCCCCACGCACCCGCGCAACAGCACCGATGTGATCGGATCGGGCGCATTCAGGCTCGTGGACTTCAAGCCAGGTGAGCACGTCATCCTGGAGCGCTTCGATCGCTTCTTCATCAAGGACCGCCCGCTGCTCGATCGCATCATCATTCGCGAGTTCAAGGACCCGGCAAGCCTGCTGCTGGCCTTCGAGCGCGGTGAAGTCGATGTGAACAGTGCGCTCACCGAGCCGCGCGACGTGGAGCGGGCGAGAAAAGTGGCGGGCGCCACGGTTGTTTCGAACATGGCCTCAGGCGTCGGTCCGATGATCTGGCTGGCCTTCAACACACGGCATCCGCAGCTGCAGGACAAGCGCGTGCGTCAGGCCATCAGCTATGCCATTGACCGCGAGTTCATCACGAAGACGCTCTTCGCAGGGCTGCACAAGCGCGCCACCGGCCCGATCGGCTCGGCCAGCCCGTTCTACACATCCGATGTCGAGCGCTACGACCTGAACCTGGCCAAAGCCGCTGCGCTGCTGGATGCAGCAGGCCTCAAGCCTGGTGCCCAGGGCACGCGGATGCAGTTGTCTCTGGACATGCTTCCTGGGGTGGCTGACATGCGTGTCACCGGCGAATACATCAAGCCGGCTTTAGCCAAAGTCGGCATCGACGTGCAGCTGCGCAACGCACCTGATTTCCCCACCTGGGCCAGACGGGTCTCAAGCTTTCAGTTCGACCTGACCATGGACTCGGTCTGGAACTGGGGCGACCCGGTGATCGGCGTGCACCGCACGTATTTGTCGAGCAATATCCGCGAGGGTGTGATCTGGTCGAATACACAGCGATACAGCAATCCCAAGGTCGACGCACTGCTCGCTGCGGCTGGCCGTGAACGTGACCCGGCCAAGCGCAAGGCGCTCTACACGGAGTTCCAGCGCATCGTGGTCGATGACGTGCCGATCGCCTTCCTCTACGAGCCCAATTTCTCGGTGGCCTTCAGACGGCTGGCCGATCCGCGCGCAAGCGTGTGGGGACTGATGTCACCCATGCAGGACTGGGGTCTGAGCAAGTCGTGAGCACGCTGCTGCCCACGCTGGTCATCGGCGGATACTTAGGCGCCGGCAAGACCACGCTGGTCAACCACCTGCTGCGTCATGCCGATGGCCGACGCATCGCGGTCATGGTGAATGACTTCGGTGAGGTCAGCATCGATGCCGACCTCATCGTGGCCCGGGACGGCGATGTGCTGACCCTGGCAGGCGGTTGCGTATGCTGCAGCGTGGGCAGCGATCTGATGAGTGCCCTCGTTGCACTGGGTGAGCGCACACCAGCCCCCGATGTGGTGCTCATCGAGACCAGCGGGGTCGCATTGCCCGGTGCCGTGGCGCGCAGCGCCCGTCTGGCCCCGGGCATCGGCATCGATGCAGTGATCGTGCTGGTCGATGCCGAAACGGTGCGCACCCGCGCATCGGACCCTTATGTGGGCGACACGGTCCTGCGCCAGTTGCGCGAAGCAGATCTGCTGATCGTCAACAAACTCGATCTCATCGATCCTCAATCACTGCCCGCCCTGGAGGCTTGGCTGCTCGAGCAAGCACCGCAGGCGCGCAGGCTGCTTGCTCGGGAATCATTCGTGCCGGTGGAGTTGATCCTGGGCATGCGCCCCGAACGCAGCCCTGCAGGTCTGGCACCACACCCGGCAGGCGCACAGTCGGGCGACGCGACGCAGCGTGCGCCGTTGTCCGGGATCGCCCAGCGGAATCGGATTGGCCCGGCCGCAGAGCCTGCCACCACCGTCTACGAGAGCGCCGACTTCAACCTGCCGCACCCTCTGGATGCCGCAGCCTTATCGCAGGCCCTGGGCGCGATTCGTCCCGACCTGCTGCGCTTCAAGGGTGTGATGCACGACCTGCACCGCGGCCCGATCACCTTGCAGGGGGTGGGGGCCCGGGTGCGCATCGCGCAGGCACCTGAACAGATTGCCCGCACACTTCAGGAGCGAAGCTGCGGCCAACTGATGGTCATCGGACTGGCCGGTGCCCTGGATCGCGCAGCCATTGAAGCAGCACTGAATGCTGCGGTGCCCGCAGGCAAAAAATGAAAGGCCCGACAGGTCACCCTGCACGCAGACACGTGATGGCCGATACACTGCGCCGACCATGCACACCCTGACGCTGATTGCGAAACGCCTGGCCTATGCGCTCGGGCTGATTTTTGCAGTCCTGACCATCAACTTTGCGCTGATTCACGCAGCGCCGGGCGACCCCGCCATGGTGATCGCAGGCGAGATGGGCGGAGCCGACCAGGCCACGCTGGATCAGATTCGCCGCACCTACGGGTTGGACAAACCCATCCTCGAGCAGTACGCCACCTATGTGGGGCGCGCCCTGCGCGGTGATCTGGGCCAGTCCTACCTGTACAACCAGCCGGTCACCACGCTGATCATGCAGCGCTTGCCAGCCACGGTGCTGCTGGTGCTCACCGCCTTGCTCACCGCAATCCTCGTGGGCACGCTGGTGGGCGTATGGGCCTCCAAACGGCCGCACAGTGTGGGCAGCGGTGCAGTCACCGTGATGTCGCTGGTCGGTTATTCGATGCCCACGTTCTGGACTGGCATTCTGCTGGTGATCCTGTTCGGAAAGATCATCCCGATCCTGCCGATTGCCGGCATGCGCGATGTGCGGATCTATGGCGGATGGTGGGTCACCACGCTGGACGTGCTGCATCACCTCATCCTGCCTGCGTTCACCCTGGCCATCGTCTACATGGCGCAATACAGCCGGCTGTCGCGCGCCAGCATGCTCGAGGTGCTGGGCTCGGACTACATCCGCACCGCGCGCGCCAAAGGCCTCGCTGAGCGTCTGGTCATCTGGAAACACGCCCTGCGCAACGCACTGATGCCGGTAGTGACGATCGCAGGCCTGCAGTTCGGCAATCTGATCTCGGGCGCAGTGCTGGTGGAAACCGTGTTTTCGTGGCCCGGTCTGGGCACGTTGGCCTTCGACTCCATCCTTGGGCGCGACTATCCCACTTTGCTGGGCGTGCTGTTTTTTTCATCAGTGCTCGTGATCGTGGCCAACCAGTTGACCGACCTGGCGTACCGCTGGATCGACCCGCGTCTGCGCACCCGCTGACCTCACCCTCACATCATGTCTGCCACGCTCCCTGCCACCGCCACGCCAGCGATCGAAGTCCTGTCGCCCTCAAAGGAGGCCTGGCGGGTCTTTCGCCGCAACAAGGCGGCCATGCTCGGTCTGGTGCTGCTCACGGTGGTCATTCTCACGATGCTGCTCGGCCCCACGCTGTACCCGGTGCCGCCCTTCGATATCGTGGCCGCACCGTTCACGGGGCCCTTCGAGAACGCACAGGTCCCACTGGGCACCGACTACCTCGGGCGCGACATCCTGGCCGGCATGGCCGTGGGCGGGCGCGCCACCTTGCTCGTGGGTCTGGCCGCAGCCGCCATCACCGTCACCATCGGACTGACCATCGGCGCGCTGGCCGGCTATTTCGGCGGATGGGT
>DGIT01000151.1 GCA_002386465.1 Burkholderiales bacterium UBA4615
GATGCGTCAATTGCCCCAAGGGCGTCTCAAACGACTGCTCGGACAATACCGCGGATGACTGGGTCCATTGCTCTTCACGCCTTGATAGTTTCAACAGGCTCGGGATGCGTCCATGCAGAAAATCTGCGAAGGGTTTGCTGCGGTTGGCCAGTTCGTTGACCGCCTCGATCGGTACGGCCAGCGCGAAGGCATCCGTCACGGCCCGATATGTCGAGCTGACCGCACGCTGCCCGGCCACTGCACTGACCGGGAACAGGTCACCGGGTTCGTACTCGAAGGCCCCGAGCTCTGCAGTGCGGTCGCTGGTTCGATTGGCTGCTACTGCACCCTGGCGCAGATAAAAGAGCTCCCGGACTTGACCGCTTTGGGGCGACAGCAGCGTTTCTTCGGGGGCGAAATACCGTTGCTCGCCGCGAGTAATAAAAAATTCGATCGCGTCTGTCGACATCTGGCTGAATGGCGGCACGCGCGCCAGTTCCGCGCGCAGATGCGCGATCAGGCTCGGTGACGGCCCCCTGTCCATGATCTGTTTCTACTCAACAACCGGCGGATCGGCAAGGCCGATGATCTGTAGTCATTAGTTGACACCAGTAATTGTTAAGGTTAAAAACCCCCGAATTTCGACCTGCATACGCTGTTTCAGGGCGTAAGCTACGGCTAAGTCTGACGCGCTGATGAATGGTGCGCGCGCAGGAGACATGTTTGCTCACTCTCACCTTGGTGTCCGCGGCTAAATTGGTGGCCGAAATTGCGCTGCTTGCGCTTGCGGGTCAGTGGCTGCTTGGGCTGCTGGCCGGGAGCAGGCGTGCGTCAAACCTGTTCTATCAGGTCCTGTCCATCGTGACACGGCCCTTTGTTCGGGTCACACGCGCCATCTCGCCAAGTCTCGTTCTTGATCGACATGTACCGCTGGTGACCTTCCTTCTTCTCTTGTTTGCCTGGCTGTTGTGTTTGCTCGCTAAAATCCGGGTCTGCGTGCAGGTCGGAATGGAAGTCTGTCGGTGAGCAGTCAGACGCCTCTGGCGCGGTTGCGCTATTTCGGTCTGAAAGCAAGGGCGAGGCTGCTTATCGCCTGGGGCGATCACGCTCGGGCGGTACAGATGTTTGATGCAATGCTCGCCGAGTTTCCGGGTGACGGGTTTGCATTGGCCAGTAAGGCGCATCTGGCTGCGCAATTAGGGCGGCGCGATGAGGCGATCGCCTTGCTGACGAACCTGACCGCACATCAGCCCGGCAACGCTCACCATTGGTTCAACCTAGGGTTCGTGCTCGAACAGCAGCGCGATCTGGAAGGTGCCGAGACAGCTTTCCGGCGTGCGATCGAGTTGAGTCCTCAACTTGATCGTGCATGGTATGGACTTGGGCTGGTGCTGATTCAGCGCCGCCAGTTCGACGAGGCCGTCGAGGCACTGAAGCGCAATACGCAGCTTCAGCCGATGAGCCCGTTCGGCTGGTATCAGTTGGCCAGGGTGCACATCGATCGCCATGAACCGGAAGAGGCGCGCAAGATCATCCGGCATCTTCAGGCGTTCGAACCAAAGGTCGCCAGGCAACTGGAAAGGGAGACGGGGCTTAGCGCGGCGTTGCCCCGCTGAGTCAAAGAAGTTGGTCAGACGGTAAGCCTTGTGGCGGCATTGAGCTCCAAGGATCTGGCTGCAGCGGGTGTTTTACGGTGTGATTTCAAGAGGAGAGATGCAATGGAGCTGACCGAAAATCACCGCCGGTACTGGCGGAAAAATCTCAACATTACGGCCATTTTGCTGGCTATCTGGTTCGTTGTGACGTTCGTTGTCGGCTACTTCGCCCGCGATCTCAATTTCACGTTCTTTGGCTGGCCGTTCAGTTTCTGGATGGGCGCTCAGGGTTCACTGATCGTGTACGTCATCATCATCTGGTTCTATGCCCATTACATGGGCAAGCTCGACCAGGAACACGGCGTAGCCGAGGAGGAATGAACCATGGCAGGCATGTTTGAAACTCAATCAGGGCCGGCAACCAAGGCGAGCAAGTCTGCGTTCCAGGCGCAGCTCAACAAGGTTTACGGTTTCTACACAGGCGGCTTCGTCGCCTTCGTGATCGTTCTGGCAATCCTCGAGCAGATGGGTCTGCCTCGAGACTGGATCGGCTTCATCTTTCTGCTTGCCACGATTGGGTTGTATGCCGGCATCGGGATCATGAGCCGGACCACCGACGCATCCGAATACTATGTCGCAGGGCGCCGCGTCCCGGCCCTCTACAACGGCATGGCTACGGGTGCCGACTGGATGTCAGCGGCCTCGTTCATCGGCATGGCCGGAACCCTGTACCTCACCGGATACTCCGGGCTGGCCTTCATCATGGGATGGACGGGGGGGTATTGCCTGGTGGCATTATTCCTGGCGCCCTACCTCAGAAAATTCGGGCAATTCACCATTCCCGACTTTCTTGGCGAGCGCTACGGTGGAAATTTCCCTCGTTTCCTGGGCATTATCGCGGCCATCCTGTGCTCGTTTACCTACGTGGTGGCACAGATCTACGGCGTGGGACTCATCACCACGCGCCTGACCGGCGTCGCCTTCGAGCTCGGAATTTTCATGGGACTGGGCGGGATTCTCGTCTGCTCCTTCCTGGGAGGCATGCGGGCGGTCACCTGGACTCAGGTGGCTCAGTACGTCATCCTGATCGTGGCCTACCTGATTCCGGTGGTCTGGCTCGCGGTCAAACAGACCGGCGTCCCGATCCCTCAGGCTGTCTACGGCTACCAGCTCCAGAAGGTCACGGAGAAAGAAGCCGAATTGCTCAAGGATCCGAAAGAGCTCGAGGTTCGCAAGATTTTTGCCGAGCAGGCCAAGACGCTGGGCGACAAGCTCAGGGATGTCCCGGCCGCTCTGGCCGCAGACAAACAGGCGGCTGAGCAGAAATTGGCTGATCTTAAGTCATCGGGTGCTGCAGCCGCTGAGATCGCAGCGGCAGAAAAAGCGCTCGCGGCTCTGCCTAAGGACGCGGATGCGGCCAAGAAGGCGTGGACGGCTGCCAAAGCCGGCGCTGAGGCTCGCGACAAGCCGCTTGCTGGCATGCCTCGGCACGCGACGCAGTTCGCGGGTGATCCAAATGGCGACGCAAAGGCCCAGGATGCCTATGACACGTCCCGGCGAAACTTCCTGGCGCTCATCTTCTGTTTGATGGTGGGCACTGCGGCGTTGCCACACATCCTCATGCGCTACTACACCACCCCTTCGGTGAAAGAGGCGCGAGAGTCTGTGACCTGGTCGCTGTTCTTCATCTTCCTGCTGTACTTCACTGCGCCGGCATTGGCGGTCCTGGTCAAGTACGAAGTCTTCAGCGTCCTGGTTGGAACACCCTTCGACAAGCTCCCTGCGTGGATTGCCAATTGGAGCAAGGTCGACGCAGCGCTGCTCAGCGTGACCGATATCAACAAGGACGGCATCCTGCAGCTTGCCGAGATGCGCATTGGTGGTGACATCATCGTTCTGGCGACCCCGGAGATTGCAGGGCTGCCCTACGTGGTGTCGGGCCTGGTGGCTGCCGGCGGTCTGGCTGCTGCGCTGTCCACGGCAGACGGACTGCTGCTGACCATCGCCAACGCGCTGTCGCATGACCTGTACTACAAGATGATCGACCCGAATGCTTCCACATCGCGTCGCGTCGCCATGTCGAAGGCTCTGCTGCTTGTCGTTGCCTTGGCCGCCGCGTATGTGGCTGCGCAAAAGCCCGCAGACATCTTGTTCCTTGTGTCGGCAGCCTTCTCGTTCGCAGCAGCTGCGTTCTTCCCGGCCCTGGTCTTGGGCGTCTTCTGGAAACGCGCCAACGGTCTAGGGGCGTCTCTCGGAATGATCGCGGGACTGGGCATCACCATGTATTACATGGTGACGACACAGCCATGGCTTCGCGGGGTGTTCGGCATTACCTCGCCTATTGAACTGTGGTGGGGCATTCTGCCGATCTCGGCCGGGGTTTTCGGGGTTCCGCTGGGCTTTGCGGTGATCATCCTTGTAAGCCTGCTAACGCCTGCACCCAGTGCACGCATCCAGGAACTGGTGGAGCACGTGCGCTATCCCAGCATTAAGGGTGACATCAACACTCAGACGAATTGAGTCGTGAAGGGGCGGGCCGGCTGATCCAAGGCCGTGTTCGCCCCGGTTGTGTCCTTGAGGCCCGGGGCTGTCGGTGGCGTGCGCAACCCTCAGTTAATGCTTCTTTTATTCGATTGAATTGGGCTGGGTATGCCCTCGGGGCATGCAGGACGGACGACTAAGGCGCAACGCTGTCGGCCGTCAACGAACCCGCGAAGTTGTCGATCAACCAGGCCGAGAGCCGATTGACATCAGGCAGTTGGCCCGCCGCAGCATCGCAACGAAATGCGATGTAGCCATCGGGTCGCACCATGTACAACGTGGGGCGGGGCGCATTCCAGGCAAAGGCGTCGCCCACCGCCAGCACGATACGGACGCGGGCATTGAGCCAGACCAGTGCGGCCAGGTCGAGTTGCCGGATATAGGTTGTCCGCACGGCCGTGCGATCGGGAACCGTCAGGATCAAAGTCCAGTTGAATCCATCGTATAGGCTGGACCAGGGGCGCGACGCGCCCTCTCCGCTGGCCAGATCTGCAGTGGGTGGCATCCGCATCCCGGCTCTGAAGGGCCCGGTCTCGGCTTCATCGCGCCACATTCGGTCGCGGGTGTAGGACAGATTGACTTCGCTTGCCGCGCGGTCTGCTGCGGCCATGCCCTCTAGTGAGCGCAGTTGAGGATTGCTCAACATATCCGGGTTGTTTCCCACCATGACCTGATGAGTCCGGTGGCTCATCGCGCTGATCAACTCGAACATCTCACGCCGGTCGACGCTGTAGCCTTCCAGGATCGAATCGTCGACGTTGAGCCGCAAGTGGGCCGCCAGTCGCCACGCCAGATTCATGCCATCCTGGATGCCCGCATTCATCCCGTAGCCGCCAGCGGCTGATACCAGATGCGCCGCGTCACCGGCCAGGAACACGCGGCCGATGCGCAAGTCGGGTACACAGCACTTGTGCATCAGAAAGTGACCGCACCAGGGCACATCAAGTACGCGTTGAGCCAGATGCGGAAAGGCGCCAAAGGTCCCTCGGTACATCTGAATCACATGTTCCGAATGAGCCGGTCCGGGTCGCGCTTCAGGCAATTCGCCCTCACGCAAGATGGTGAAAAACATGATCGCGCCATCAAGCGGAAAGGTGAGCGCCGGGCGATCTGGTCCGAAGAGGATGTGCGTATCCGTGAGGACGCCGGTATGTTCAATGACGAGTTCGCCCCCGATCCAGCGCTCGGGGTAATCCTCACCCACCATGTGCACGCTGCAGCGCTTGCGCACCGTGCTTCGCGCGCCATCGGCACCAATCAGGTATCGACAGCGAAGCGTCGAAATGCCCGTATCGTCCTCGACCGTGACGACTACCCCTTCAGCGTCCTGCACGAGGTCGGTGCAGCGAGTGGCCGCTTGCACACTCACCCCGCGGGCAAGCAATTGTTCCGCGATCATCCATTCTGCATGCCACTGCTGCAGGCTTTGCTGCGCCGGGTACTGTGAGTCGATGGCGCGCAATTCTCTGCGCAGGATCTCGCGACCTTGCACGTCCAAAAACAGGGTCTGACGAATCGGCTGGGCATAGGCGACGAGCCGATCGGAGACCCCGAACGGGGCCAGCAGCTCGAGTGTGCGGGCATGGATTGAACTGGCCCGGGGCGTGGCATGACGCACGGGCATGTCGTCGATGATGCGCACATCTACGCCCTGAGCAACCAGCGACAGAGCGGTGGCAAGCCCCACTGGGCCTGCCCCCACAATCAACACTTCGCAATCAAAGGCGGCATCCGACATAGTCACTCAGGCTATCCTGACGGTTGATGCCTCGCAAGCGCGTGAAGCCGACCCAGTGGGCCATCAGGCCGATTTCGTGATTGGCTGGACCCGAGAGTGCGGCGGGATTCAACGCCACATGACCGCTTCGGCCTCGCATGCGACACTCACCCAAAGCACACTGACAAGGAGACAACGATGCAACGCAGACGCGCCATTCGCAATCTAAGTGTAGGTAGCCTCGCGCTGGCCGGGGCTGCAGCGTCCTCGCCGTCCTGGGCTGATGCCTATCCGGAGCGTCCGGTGTCACTGGTGGTGCCGTTTCCTCCAGGCGGCACGACCGACGTGCTGGCGCGCGTGGTCGCAGAGCAGCTTGGCAAGCGCCTGGGCGGGTCCTTTCTGGTCGACAACAGACCCGGTGCCAACACCATCATCGGTGCTCAGTTCGTTGCCAAATCCCGCGCCGATGGCTACACGCTGCTGATTGCAGCTGGCTCCACCATGGTGCTCAATCCGCTGCTGCGCAAGCAGCTGTCATATAGCCCGGAACGCGAGCTGGACATCATCGGGCTCACTGGCGATATCCCGCTGGTTGCAGTGGTCCCCGCAGCCTCGCCAATCCGCAACCTCGACGACCTGATTGCCCGCGTGAAGGACAAGCGTGCGCCGCTGGCTTATGCCTCGGTGGGCGTGGGCAGCACCTTGCATCTGGCAGGCGAATTGTTCGAGGACTTTACCGGGTCGCCCATGACGCATGTCGCGTACAAGGGCAGTGTGGCGGCGATCACCGACGTGGTTGGTGGTCGTGTGGATCTGATGTTCGACAGCCCCACGACCGCATTGCCTCATGTGCAGTCCGGGAGGTTGCGCGCCATTGCAGTCACTTCGGCCGCGCGACAGCCCTATCTGCCCGACGTGCCCGCAGTCGCCGAGAAAATCCCCAATTACCTTGCGATCGTCTGGTACGGCTTGGTGGCTCCTAAAGGTTTGCCAGCCGCGGTGCGAGACAAGCTCAAGACCGCCCTGGATGCCTCTCTGGCCTCGCCCGAGTATCAGACCGCGCTCACCAAGGCCTACATCGGTCCTGCGCCTGTGCTCAGTCCCGAGAAGATTGCCGAGTTCGTCGGCGCCGAGCGCAAGCGCTGGGGTGATCTCATCGGCAAACTGAACATCCAGATGGAAGGGTGATCAGCGGCGCTCGTCCGTCCGTGTTCGAAGTGCTCATCGTCAGTACTTTTAACGACATCCTGACTCTGATCGACTGAGCACCGTCATGGCCAGCGCCGCTTTGTCTTACATCTTCGGGGACGGTTATCCGTCGGGCATCACGGCCGATGAACGTGAGGCGGTGCGTCGCGCGCTGCAGCGCCACAACCTGAAGATGGCCTTGTTCCTCATGCCCGCCGCGGTGTTGGCGGTGCTTGGCCTGTTGATGGTGGACGTCGAGCGCTACCAGCAAGGCCTGTTGCATTCGTCGACATTGCACCAGGCACTCGCCCTGTCGCACGGCGTCTTTGCGATCGCAACCTTGATGGGGCTGCGGTATTACCTGCCTCGTTGGCAAACCGTCAGTGACGGCGGCATTCGCGGGTTTACGCTGTTTCTGGTGCTACTTCTTGGCTCAATCGACGCGATGAGCCTTCTTGGGATCATCGACCGGGGCTCGACCACGCTGATGTCGATTGCTCTCATGTTGTTCAATCTCGTCTTTCGCCTGCCATTACGGGTCGTTGTAGTCCTCAACCTCATCCTGCTTCCAGTAGCCTGCGGGTTGCGATTGTTTTATGGCGTGGATTTTTCGTCCATGCTGATTGGTATGCTGGAGTTACTGGGCCTGTCGGCGGTGACGCTGGTAACAGGCTATGGCTTATCCAGACAGACGGTTGCAAACGTTCTGGGCGAGTTTCGTGAAGCGCGCAGACATCAGGCGCTTGTGGGTGAGCTTGAGATCGCAGCCCGCATGCAACGTTCTCTGCTGCCGCGCAGGTGGCCAAACAGCGCAGCGTTCAGTCTCTTCGGAGTCATGGAGCCCGCCAAGAATGTTGGCGGCGACTATTTTGATTACCTGACGCTCAACGACGGACGGCAAGTGCTCATCATTGCAGACGTCTGCGACAAGGGCGTCGCCGCAGGGCTGTTCGGGATGATGTGCAAGTCCGTGTCACGCTCGGCCTTGCTACGCAACGCATCCATTGAAGACGCGTTCGCTTCGATCAACGCCGAGTTGTGCGAGGACAATGAGGACTGCATGTTCGCGTCATGCATCGGTGCGTCCTACGATCCGCTGACAGGCTCGGTGCACCTGGTCAATGCAGGACATGTCCCGCCTCTGTTGATCAGGGCAGGCGGCGATCTTGAATGGATACAGGCGCCGCGCGCGCCTGCGCTGGGCATGCGTGCCGGGCGGGTATTTGGCGCAGTCGAGTTTCAGCTGGCACCAGGCGACACGCTGCTTCTCATGACTGATGGGGTCACAGAAGCCATGAATGCAGCCGGCGAACAGTTCGGGGCAGCGCGTGTCGAGGCAGCCCTGCGTGGTCTGCACGTAGAGACGCCCCAGGTTTGTATCCAGAGACTGACCGATGCCGTGGCCTTTTTTGTTTCCAAGGTTGAGCAGTCGGATGATGTGACCTGCCTTGCACTGGTGCACAAGGGCGCGCTGACATAAAGCCCGAACATCGGATCCAAGATCACTGGCGCGCATTGCCGATGTGCCTGCCCCATTGCAAGCCGTCTGTTTTTATACC
>DGIT01000004.1:0-27900 GCA_002386465.1 Burkholderiales bacterium UBA4615
ATCGCCGCTGTAGCACACGGCCCCCTCGCACAGCGCGCCGGATTCCAGTACTGCATCGATCGACACGCGCATGTTCTGCACCCAGTTCAGGGAATCGAAGACCCGGAACAGATCGACGCCCTGCGCCGCCGCCTGCGCCACAAAATGGCGCACGACATTGTCCGCATAGCTGGTGTAGCCCACTGCATTGGCGCCGCGCAGCAGCATCTGAAACAGGATGTTGGGGACGGCTTGACGCAACTGGGCCAGGCGCTGCCACGGATCCTCGCGCAAAAACCGCATCGATACATCGAAGGTGGCACCGCCCCAGCATTCCAGCGAGAACAGATCCGGCAACAGCCGCGCATAGTGCGGCGCCACGGCCAGCATATCGGCGGTGCGCAGGCGCGTGGCCAGCAGCGACTGGTGCGCATCGCGCATGGTCGTGTCAGTGATCAGGACCCGCGGCGACGCATTCATCCAATCGGCAAACGCCTTGGGACCGATCGCCTTGAGCCGATCACGCGTACCAGGCGGCGGCGGGCGTGTCAGGTCCGAATGAGGGCGCTGCAACAGACTGGCATTGAACTCGGGGGCGACACGGCCCTTCATGTCGGGATGCCCGTTGACCGTCACCTCGCCGATGTAGCGCAACAGCCGCGAGGCACGGTCCTGACGGCGCGAAAATCGCAGCAACTCCGGAGTCTGGTCGATGAAACGCGTGGTGACCGTACCGTCGATGAACGACGGGTGATTGATCACGTTTTCCACGAACTGCAGGTTGGTGGCCACACCTCGCACACGGAATTCGCGCAGCGCACGGTCCATGCGACGGATAGCCTCTTCGGGCGAAGGCGCCCAGGTGGTCACCTTGACCAGCAGCGAATCATAAAAGGGCGTAATGACCGCACCCGAATAGGCGGTGCCGCCATCCAGCCGCACGCCGAAGCCCGACGCACTGCGGTAGGCCGTGATACGGCCATAGTCCGGAGTAAAGCCGTTTTCCGGGTCTTCCGTGGTCAGTCGGCACTGCAAGGCATGGCCGTTGAGGCGAATGTCAGCCTGTGCAGGCACGCCGGACCCCTGCTCGATCACGGTGCGATCGGGTGCACGCCGATCTTCAGCCTGCCCAATGCGGGCGCCCTCGGTGATCCGGATCTGAGCCTTGACGATGTCGATCCCGGTGACCATCTCGGTGACCGTGTGCTCAACCTGAATACGCGGGTTGACCTCGATGAAATAGAACTTCCCGCTGTCGGCATCCTGCAAAAATTCGACTGTTCCAGCATGGGTGTAGGACACGGCACGCGCCAGTCGCAAGGCCGCCTCGCACAATTCGCTGCGCTGCGCGGCGTCCAGGTAGGGTGCCGGCGCGCGCTCCACCACCTTCTGGTTGCGCCGCTGCACCGAGCAGTCCCGCTCGAACAGGTGAACGATATTGCCGTGCAGATCGCCCAGGATTTGCACTTCGACGTGGCGCGCGCGGCGCACCAGCTTTTCCAAATAGACCTCGTCATTGCCGAAGGCTGACAAGGCCTCGCGGCGAGCCACCGGCAATTGCGTGGTCAGATCGTGTTCATTTTCGATCACCCGCATGCCGCGCCCACCGCCTCCCCAGCTGGCCTTGAGCATCAGGGGATAACCCACTGCGGCGGCAATCGGCAGGCACAGGGCGACGTCTGCCGGCAAGGGATCGGTCGCGGGCATGACTGGCACGCCCGCTTGCACTGCCGCACGGCGTGCCGCCACCTTGTTGCCGAGCGTGGTCATGACCTGGGCGGTAGGCCCGATGAACCGAAACCCTGCTGCCTCGCAGGCGCGGGCGAAGTCCGGGTTCTCGGACAGAAACCCATAGCCCGGATGGATGGCATCAACATTCGCCAGACGGGCAACCCGCAGGATGTCGTCGATATCGAGATACGCAGCCAGAGGCTTGCGGCCTGCGCCCACCTGATAGCTCTCATCGGACTTGAACCGATGCAGCGAAAAACGGTCTTCATGCGAATAGATCGCTACGGTACGCAGCCCCAGCTCGGCCGCAGCCCGCATCACCCGAATGGCGATTTCAGACCGGTTGGCGATCAGCACCGACCGTACGCGCGGTCTCGCAACGACGTTCATGACAACACTCCAGGAGGATCAGCGGACGATTCGCAAACGGGCAGGTACACTGCGCGTGCGCCGACTCTAGCAAGTTCGTCCTGCCTTCGCCCGCACACTGCCTTGAAGTTGCCCAATCCAGCAGCCCTGTTAGACACCCGCGCCGCATGCCGTGCCGCGGTTGCCGTGCTTGCGCTTATGCTTTCAGCGTGTTCGTCCGGCTCGGGCTCCGGGACTGATTCCGGCAGTCAATCGCCTGCACCAGGCGTGCCGTTCAGCGTCGGGACAGCCTGCAATTTGCAGTACACCCTGACCGACACCCCCTTGCTCAGCGGGTTAGACCCGCTATTCCCCAATCAATGGCATCTGCTCAACACCGGGCAGTCGGGTGGTCTGGCGGGCGAAGATATTCGTGTGACCGCCGCCTGGCCGCTCAGCAAGGGCGCAGGGATTCGGGTGGCGGTGATCGATGACTCGGTAGAACTGACTCACCCAGATCTGCAGCCCAATGTGGTGAGCGGTGCCAGCCACAGCTACCGGCCGGGTAATCCCTATCCTGAATGGCCGATGCCCTGCAAGGCATTGTTCGATGACCATGGCACCTCGGTGGCTGGCCTGGTCGCCGCCCGGGACGGCAATGCGCGCTTCGGGTCAGGCGTGGCGCCGCGCGCGTCACTGGTCGCCTTCGACGCCCTGTCCACCTCCTACGACAGCGACATTGCGGACGCTTTGACCCGCGAGCTGTCTGCAAACGCCATCTACAGCAACAGCTGGGGTTCGCCCGATACAGGCGGCACCCATTCGCCACCCGCATCGTTCGTCAATGCCATTGATGTCGGTCTGCGCACCGGGCGCAGTGGGCTGGGCGCCGTGTATGTGTTTCCTGGCGGCAATGGCGGTTGTTTCCGCGAAAGCAACACCGGTCAATGCCAGATGGACAACGCCAATCTGGACGGGTTTACCAATCAGCGCGGCATCGTGACGGTGTGTGCCGTCAACGATTATGGTCGCAGCCCCTGGTATGGCGAGCCGGGTGCCAATCTGCTCGTGTGCGCCCCATCTTCAGACGAGCGCCCGGATTTCGTCGGAATCACCACGACGGCCATTCAAGCCAGCGCCCGCAACGATTTCAGCGGCACATCGGCCAGCGTCCCGATGGTCTCGGGGGTGGTAGCCCTCATGCTGTCGCGTAACCCGGCACTCAGCTGGCGCGATGTGCGCATCATTCTGGCCGATACCGCCCGACGCAACGACGTCAACAGTGCCGGATGGCTCGCGGCTTCACTCGGCCCGGGGTTTCACCACAAATACGGGTACGGCGTGGTGGATGCCGGCTCGGCTGTCTCAAAAGCCGCCACGTGGTCATCGGTCGGTGGCAGTGACCGCCTGATCACCTGCGACTGGTTGAATGGCAGCACCAACCTGACCATTCCGGATGCCAGCCCCGCAGGCAGCGGCCTGGCACTGGACGACACCCTCACCGTGACCAGCCGCGCGTGCCCTGTCACCCAGATCGAATTCGTTGAAGTACGTCTCACTACGCGTCATGCATATACCGGCGATCTGAATGTCACCCTAAGCAGTCCACTGAACCGAACGAGTGTGCTGGCCGAGCAGCGTCTGTGCAACGACGACCTTCGCACCCAGGACGACTGCGGGGCGTACAGCAACTGGACCTTCGGATCCGCGCGTCATATGAACGAGCCGGCCACGGGGCCGTGGACGCTCTCGATCAGGGACGCCCTGGCAGGCCGATCAGGCCAGCTCGTCTCGTGGAGCCTGCGTATTCATGGGCGCTGAGCATGGACGCTGAACTCAGGATCTGTTCTCGCGCGCCGCGCTCCAGACTGCGCGCAGGCGTCGACGCGCGCATCGGACAGGCTCGCCGACGCATCAGCCACCTTCTGGTTCTGTGGGCGGTCGTGTGCCTGCCCGTCACCGGCATGGCCGAAGCCCCCCGGCGCAGCGCAGCACCTACAGACCCTTCGAGCCGCTTCATCGCAGGCACTGTCGTCCCACGGCACACCGGGCCGGTCACCAAGTCTGTCGTGGCGTCGGCTGCAGTCTATGCGTGGCAGGACGGCGCCACGCGGCGCACGATCGCGATCGTTCCCGAGCTGGAGGCCGACTTCTCACCCCGCACGGAGCGTCGTGAGGTGCTGCAGCCCGCGGGCTCGGCGAGCGCAGAAACCCGTGCACTGATCTCTCCCGTATTTCGCGACGACAGCGGCGGATTGCGCGCATTGCCGGGCGGCGTGATCGTCAGCATGCTTGCGCCGCTGGACGACGCCGCAGCGCATCGCCTCTTTGATCAGGCAGGTGTAGCGCCGGCGCGCAGGCTGACCAACACGCTCTGGCTGTTGCAGGCACCCACCGGCCTGCCGGCCCTGCAACTGGCCAACCGTCTTCACGACAGTGGGCTCTTTGCCTTCGCACAGCCCAACTGGTGGGCCCCGCGCATCCGCAAATAAGCTGCGGGCTGCGCCCAGTCGCATCAACTGCTTCAACGTTCACACAGGCCTAGCGGGCCGGATGGTTCCATGCGTACAGACGAGCCAGTCACCATGCGTCGCCTTGATTACACCCCGCCTGATTACTGGGTGGATCAGATCGATCTGAGCTTTGAACTGGACCCGGCGCGCACGCTCGTGCGTGCGCAATTGCGTGTCAGACGCCGTGAGGGCGTATCAAGCCAACAACCCTTGTCGCTGGACGGCGAAGCGCTTGAGCTGCTGTCGGTGCGTATCGACGGACAGCTCGTGAGTCATGACCGACTGCATCGCGATGACAACAGCCTGCGGATCGATGCGCCGCCGGCAGTGTTTGTGCTGGAAACCGAGGTCGCCATCGCGCCGCAAGCCAACACTGAATTGTCCGGGCTCTATGTCTCCAACGGCAATTTCTTTACCCAGTGCGAGGCGGAAGGCTTCAGGCGCATCACGTATTTCCCTGATCGCCCGGACGTGATGACCCGGTATCGGGTGGAACTCGTGGCCGATCCAGCCCGCTGGCCGGTGCTCCTTTCAAATGGCAATTTACTGGGCACCGAAACACTTCCGGACGGGCGCGTGCGGGCGCGCTGGGAAGATCCATTCCCCAAGCCCAGTTATCTCTTTGCGCTGGTCGCGGGCAACCTGGTGGCGCGCGAGGAATCGCTGCGTACGGCCAGCGGGCGCGAGGCCCTGCTGCAGGTCTGGGTCGAGCCCGGCAACCTCGATCGCACCGAGCACGCCATGCAGTCGCTCATTCGCTCCATTCGCTGGGACGAGGAGCGCTATGGCCTGGAACTGGATCTCGAGCGCTTCATGATCGTTGCGGTGAGCGACTTCAACATGGGCGCCATGGAAAACAAGGGCCTGAACATCTTCAACACGAAGTATGTGTTCGCCCATCCGCAGCTGGCCACCGATGCAGACTTCGCTGCCGTCGAATCAGTCGTGGCACACGAGTACTTCCATAACTGGACGGGCAACCGCGTCACCTGCCGCGACTGGTTTCAGCTGACCCTCAAGGAAGGGCTCACGGTGTTCAGGGATCAGGAGTTCTCGGCCGACGTGATGGCGGCCGACTGCCCGGATGAAACCTCGGCGCTGAGCGCGCGCGCGGTCAAACGCATCGGCGACGTACGCATGTTGCGCAGCATGCAGTTCGCCGAAGATGCAGGGCCCATGGCGCACCCGATCCGGCCTGACAGCTACCAGGAGATCAACAACTTCTACACGCTCACCGTGTATGAAAAGGGCGCCGAAGTCATTCGGATGCTGCAGGCTCTGGTCGGCAAGGCAGGCTTTGCACGCGGCATGGCCCTGTACTTCCAAAGACACGACGGGCAGGCGGTCACCTGTGAGGACTTCATCGCTGCCATTGCCGACGCCAACGGGCGCGATCTCAGGCAATTCGAGCGGTGGTACGCACAGGCCGGTACACCACGCGTCAAGGCTCGCGGCCAGTACGATGAAGCGGCCGCCACTTACACCTTGCACCTGTCGCAGTGGTGTCCGCCTTCGCCTGGTCAGAAGGACAAACTGCCATTCCACATTCCGGTCGACGTGGGTCTGCTGGGCGCCGATGGCAGCGAACTGGCCCACCGTATGCTCGAACTGACCGAGGCGCAGCAGACCTTTGTCTTCGAGGGCATTCGTTCGCCGCAAGACGCTCAGGGGCAACGCTTTGTGATGGCCTCGCTGCTGCGCAATCTCTCGGCGCCGGTCATCCTGGAGCACGAGGTTAACGACGCCACACTCGCCTTTCAGCTTGCGCATGACCGCGACGCCTTCAATCGTTGGGAGGCCTCGCAGCGTCTTGCGGTATCGGCCATCCTGCGTGTCATGCAGGGTCAGACCGCGAATGAAGCGGGTGCTGCACTGATCGATGCGATGGCCCATGCGCTGCAGCGATCAACCCTGGACCCGGCACTGCGCGAACAGCTGATCAGCCTACCCAGTGAAGGTTTCGTGGCCGAACAGGTGGAGGTGCTCGACCCAGGCGCCTTGCGTGCGGCGCGCAATGCTGTTCGCGAGGCTATGGCGCATGGGCTCGCTGCACAACTGTGGGACATCTTCAACACGATGCATGGCCCTGCACCGTATTCGCCTGACCCGATGAGCGCCGGGCGCAGAGGCCTGCGCAACGCCGCGCTGGGGCTGCTGGTGAGCATCGATGCGCCTGGCGCGGCCAGGCAGGCCCGCGCACAGCTCGATCAGGCCGACAACATGACCGATCGACTGGGCGCCTTGTCGGCGCTGGCACACAGTGCCTCACCGCTTCGCGATGCGGCGCTGGCCGACTTTGGCGCGGAGTTCGCCGGCGAACCACTGGTCCTCGATAAATGGTTCATGCTGCAGGCCACGCTGCATCGGCACCCCGGCGAGACGACCGTGCTGGAACGGGTGCGCGGCCTGATGAACCATCCCGCGTTTTCGCTGCGCAATCCGAACAAGGTGCGTGCGCTCGTGTCGAGTTTTTGCTCGGGTAACCTGGCCGAATTCCATGCACAGGATGGTTCCGGCTACCAGTTCTGGACACAGCAGGTACTGGCGCTGGATGCCATTAATCCGCAAGTGGCCGCGCGTCTGGCGCGCGCACTCGACCGATGGCGCAAGTTCGATGCGCCCCGACAGGGCGCAATGCGGGCCGCTCTCGAAGCGGTCGCGCAGCAGGCTCAGTCGGATGACGTGCAGGAAATCGTGAAGAAATCGCTGAACTGATGTAGCGCCTTGGGTGACAAGGCCGGCATGCAGGGAGCGCCTGTCGCATAATGCGGCCCGTCGCCAGCAAGGAGCACTCATGAGTCAGCCCGTCAGCCTGACCCGGTATCTTGTCGAAAAACAGCGTGACAAAGGCCTCATACCGGCCGAACTGCGTCTGCTGCTCGAAGTGGTGGCACGTGCCTGCAAACGCATCAGCTATGGCGTGGGCAAAGGCGCACTCGCCGACGTGCTGGGTGAAGCCGGCACGGAAAACGTGCAAGGCGAGTCCCAGAAAAAACTCGATGTCATTGCGAACGAGACCCTGCTCGAAGCGAACGAATGGGGCGGGCATCTGGCGGCCATGGCCTCGGAAGAAATGGACCACCCCTACCCGATTCCGAACCGGTATCCGATGGGCGAGTTCCTGCTGCTGTTCGACCCGCTGGACGGCTCGTCGAACATCGATGTGAACGTGTCGATTGGCACGATTTTCTCGGTGTTGCGCTTGCCTGAAGGCGTGAAAGAGCCGCAGGAACAGCACTTCCTACAACCCGGGGCGCGCCAGGTGGCAGCGGGCTATGCGGTCTATGGCCCCTCGTCTTTGCTGGTGCTGACCGTCGGCGATGGCGTCGCATGCTTCACGCTCGATCGCGAGACCGGTTCCTGGTGGCTCACCAATGACGGCATGCGTATTCCTGAGCAGACGAAGGAATATGCGATCAATGCGTCCAACAGCCGGCACTGGCATGCGCCGGTGCAACGCTATGTGGATGAACTCACCGCAGGCAAGACCGGGCCGCTCGGCAAGGACTACAACATGCGCTGGGTGGCCTCAATGGTCGCCGATGTGCATCGGATCATGACGCGCGGGGGCATCTTCATGTACCCGGCTGATCAGCGCGAGCCAGGCAAGCCAGGCAAATTGCGTCTGCTCTATGAAGCCAACCCGATGAGCTTTCTGGTGGAACAGGCAGGCGGCGCGGCCACGAATGGCATGCAGCGCATCCTGGACGTGCAGCCTGCGGCCTTGCATGAGCGTGTTGCCGTTTTCCTCGGATCGAAAGAGGAAGTCGAGCGGGTGACGGCATACCACCGCAGCTGACAGAACACCGTCAGCTCATCGACCCGTGATCAGTTCGATCGCACGGGCTGCTGCAGCGAAGCCCATCGACGCCGTCACCATGACGGTGGACCCATAGCCGGCGCAAGCCAGGGGCGATCCGGCATCGCCCGTGGCCGGTGCTTGCAGACCCTGGGGCGCGGGCGCCCAGATGGCCTCCACGCCAAATGGCACCGCAGTATCCCGGGGGAAGGCGTGATCCCGGCGCAGACGCGCCCGCACAGCAGCAATCAGTGCATCGGAACGCACGGCGGTCAGGTCGGCGCGGCGCAATGCCAGCGGATCGGTGCGACCACCTGCCGCACCACAGACCACGACCGGTTGATCACGACGCTTGCACAACGCGATCAGCGCGGCCTTGGCACGCGGCGCATCGATGGCATCGATAACCACATGGGCTGTGGCATTGATTTGCGCCTCGACCTGATCGGCTTCCAGGAAGGCATCCAGAGCGATCACGCGCGTCTCAGGCGATATCTGTGCAATGCGCGCCGCCATGACCGCCACTTTGGATGCACCGAGTGTGGAGCTCAGTGCATGCACCTGCCGATTCACATTGGACTCGGCGATATGGTCGAGATCGATGAGGGTCAGTGTGCCGATGCCGCAGCGCGCCAGCGCTTCTGCAGCCCAGGAGCCGACCCCGCCAATGCCTACGACGATCGCATGTGCGCCCCGAATACGGGCCGCTGCAGCCTCTCCATAGGTACGGGCCACACCGCCGAAACGACGCTCAGCATCCGCCGGTTGCAGCATGGCCTGGGTGGCACAGACCGATGCGTCGGCCTGTGCGGTCTGCGGAGCAATCAGGGCAGCAGCACCGTGGAGCCGGTGGTCTTACGGCCTTCCAGATCGCGGTGGGCCTGGGCTGCATCGGCCAGCGCATAGCGCTGTTCGATTTCGATCTTGACCTTGCCCGACGACACCATCTTCATGAGGTCGCCTGCAATCTCCAGCAGGTTCTCGCGCTTTTCGGTGTGCGGCCCAAGCGAGGGCCGCGTGATGTAGAGCGAACCCTTCAGTGCGGTGAGCGCCATGGGAGGCACCGGACCCGACGCGTTGCCGAAACTCACCATCAGGCCATAGGGCTGCAGGCAGTCGAGCGACGCCTGGAAGGTGTCTTTGCCGACCGAGTCATAGACCACCGGCACCATGGCGCCCTTGGTGATCTCGCGAACCCGCTCGACGATGTTTTCGGTCTTGTACAGGATGACGTGGTCGGCACCGTGCTTTTTCGCAAGCGCCGCTTTCTCAGGGGAGCCGACCGTTCCGATCACCGTCACGCCAAGCGCCTTGGCCCACTGCATCGCAATCAGCCCCACCCCGCCCGCAGCGGCATGGAACAGAATGGTCTGGCCTTTTTGCAGCTTGTAGGTGCGGCGAAAGAGGTACTGCACGGTCATGCCCTTGAGCATCATCGCCGCGCCGGTTTCAAAGCTAATCTTGGAGGGCAACTTCACCAGCCGACCAGCCGGCATGTTGCGCACCTCGCTGTAGGAACCCTGCGGGCCACCTGCGTAAGCCACGCGATCGCCCACTTTCACCTCGGTGACACCCGCGCCCACTGCCACCACTTCGCCTGCGCCTTCGGTGCCCAGTGCCGAGGGCAGCGGCGAGGGATACAAGCCGCTGCGCACATAACAGTCGATGAAGTTCAGGCCGATGGCGTGGTGACGCACCTGCGCCTGTCCGGGGCCGGGGGCGCCGACTTCAACGTCGACGTACTGGAGGACTTCGGGGCCGCCATTTTTCTCGAAACGAATCGCCTTAGGCATGTGCGCTCCAATGCGTAGGGGTTGGACTGGGGAGAACGATCAGTATAAGTCGCCCGACCCCTCAGACACGCCGGGACTGCATCCTCAGCGGGGTGTATTCCAGGGTGACCGTACCGTGCTGATTGCGCACCAGGTTGCGGGTACGAATCAATCCCCGGTCGGGTTTGGACGTGGCCCGCATCTCGGTGACCTCCACCTCCACGCCGATCGTGTCACCCACGAAGGTCGGGCCCTTCACGCTCATGCCCGTCTCGAGGAACGCCAGACCGGTGTGCTGGATGGAGGGCACGATCAGGCCTTCCGCAAAGGAATAGACCAATGCGCCGGGCACGACCCGGCCCTGAATCGCCATCTTTTCCCGGTTATGCACATTGGTGAAGAGCTCTTCGGTGAACCAGGCCAGATTGCAGAACGCCACGAGGTCGGCCTCGGTGATCGTGCGGCGCACGGTCTCGAAGGTGTCGCCCACTTTCAGATCGTCCCAGTACCAGCCATCGCCCAGTCGTCGGTGTGTGCCCATGAGATCGGTCCGCTCAGTAGGATTTCGGCAGACCGAGCACGCGCTCGGCGATGAAGCTCATCACCAGTTGCGGGCTCACCGGCGCGATGCGTGCAATGAGCGACTCGCGCAGATAGCGTTCGACGTGATACTCCTTGGCATAGCCGAAACCGCCGTGGGTCATCACCGCCTGCGTGCAGGCTTCAAAGCCGGCTTCTGCGGCCAGGTACTTCGCCGCATTGGACTCGGCGCCACAGGCCTTGCCCTGATCGCACAACCAGGCCGCCTTGAACACCATCAGGTTGGCCGCTTCCAGCGCCATCCAGTTTTGCGCCAGCGGGTGCTGAATGCCCTGGTTCTGTCCGATGGGTCGATCAAAGACGACGCGCTCCTTGGCGTAATTCGCTGCGCGATTCAGCGCGCACTGACCCAGGCCCACCGCCTCAGCCGCAATGAGAATGCGCTCGGGGTTCATGCCGTGCAGGATGTACTCGAAGCCCTTGCCTTCTTCTCCAATGCGGTCTGCAGCAGGCACCGACATGCCATCGAAGAACACCTGGTTCGAGTCGACCGCCTTGCGCCCCATCTTCTCGATCTCTCGCACCTCGACCCGACTGCGATCGAAGTCGGTGTAAAAGAGTGACAGACCGAAGGTGGGCTTAGGACAGTCCTCAATGGGTGTGGTGCGCGCCAGCAGCAGGATCTTTTCGGCGACCTGCGCAGTCGAGATCCACACCTTCTGCCCCGAGACGATGTAGCGGTCGCCCTGGCGCTCAGCCTTGGTCTTGAGACGGGTGGTGTTCAGACCCGTGTTGGGCTCGGTCACGGCGAAACACGCGCGCTCTTTTCCTGCGATCAGGCCCGGCAGCATGCGCTGCTTCTGCTCCTCGGTCCCAAACACCACCACGGGATTCAAGCCGAAAATATTCATGTGCACCGCCGAGGCGCCTGAAAAACCGGCACCCGAGCGCGCAATAGTCTGCATCATGATCGAGGCTTCGGTGATGCCCAGACCGGAGCCGCCATATTGCTCGGGCATGGCAATGCCGAGCCAGCCCGCACTGGCCAGCGCCTGATGCAGTTCGGTGGGGAAGCCCCCCTCATGGTCCTTGCGAAACCAGTAATCGTCGCCGAACTGGGCACAGATTTTTTCGATGGCGACGCGAATCGCGTCCTGCTCAGGTGTGAATGCGAAGTCCATGTGCGGTGTCCTCAGCCGAGCTTGATGGTGCCGGCGGCAGCCAGCTTGTCGATGGTGGCGTCATCCAGGCCCGCCTCGCGCAACACCTCCCGGGTGTGCTGACCCAGCATGGGCGGTGCACGCCGATAAGAGACTGGCGTCTTGGAGAAGCGCATGGGGCTGGCGATGCTGGGCACATTCACTCCGGTGGCATGCGGCAGGCTCAAGCGCGTGCCCAGATGCTGAACCTGCGGATGGGCCATCGCCTGTTCGTAATTGTTGATCGGGCCGGCCGGCACCCCCGCGTCAGTGAAGACCTGCTCCCAGTGTGCGCGCGTATGTTTGGTCATGACCTCGGAGAACATCGCCTGCAGTTCCTGCAGATGGGTCATGCGCCCGCCGTTGTCCTTGAATCGGGGGTCGCTGGCCCATTCCGGATGCCCTAGTGCGCCGCACAGCGCACTGAACTGATTCTGATTGGCGCTGGCCACAATCAGCTGGCCATCAGCACACGGATAGACGCCATAGGGCGTGATGTTGGGCGAATCGTTGCCAGTGCGCCCGGGCAGCTTGCCACCCACCATGTAGTTGGAGAGCTGACCTGAACCGATGGCCATGACCGCACCCATCAGCGAGACGTCCAGGTGCTGGCCTTCGCCGGTCTGGTCGCGATGGCGCAAGGCCGCCAGGATAGACACCGTGGCATACATGCCAGTGAAGAGGTCGACCAGGGGCACGCCCACACGCTGCGGCCCGCCCCCTGGCAGGCTGTCTTTTTCGCCGGTCACACTCATCAGGCCGCCCATGCCCTGGAACAGGTAGTCGTAGCCAGGCCGGGTGGCCCAGGGTCCGTCCTGACCGAAACCGGTCACCGAGCAATACACCAGCTTTGGGTTGATTTTCGAGAGCGAGGCATAGTCCAGCCCATAGCGCTTGAGGTCACCGACCTTGAAATTCTCGATGCACACATCCACCGACTCCGCGAGCTTGCGCACCAGGTCCTGGCCCTCCTTGGTGGAGAGATCGACCGAGACCGAACGCTTGTTGCGGTTGGCCGACAGAAAATACGCAGACTCCTTAGTCGGCTGCCCATCCGGGCCGCTCAGCCAGGGCGGGCCCCAGGTGCGCGATTCATCCCCAGCACCGGGACGCTCGACCTTGATCACATCGGCGCCCAGATCACCCATGATCTGCATGCAAAAGGGCGCTGCGAGCACACGTGACAGATCCAGGATGCGCACGCCTTTCAGCGGGCCGGTGTTTTCGGGAGTGGGAGTGGTGGTGCTGGTCATGGTGAGTCTCCGTAAGGGCGATCGCTTCGCCCGGTCGTCATTGAAATCTGAAGGTCGCTGCCCACGTGGCGCGGGCTGGTGTGATCGGGTTGTTCCGGGATACGTGCGTCGCCGATCAATACGTCCCCGGGTAGGCGCCGCCATCGAGCAGCACGTTTTGGCCGGTGAAATAAGACGTCTGGGCGCTGCACAGATAGGCGCACATCTGGCCGAACTCGGTCTCGTGTCCGAAGCGACGTGCAGGGATCAGCTGACGGCGCTGCGCAGCCAGCTCTTCAAAAGTCTTGCCCTGCGCCTTGGCAGCGGCCGCTGTGGTGCCACGCAAGCGGTCGGTATCAAATTGACCGGGCAGCAGGTTGTTGATTGTCACGTTGTGCTCGACGGTCTTGCGGGCCAGGCCGGCCACGAATCCGGTGAGGCCGCTGCGCGCGCCGTTGGACAGGCCCAGGACCTCGATCGGCGCCTTCACGGAACTGGACGTGATGTTGACGATGCGCCCAAAGCGGCGCGCGATCATGCCATCAACAGTGGCCTTGATCAGTTCGATCGGGGTGAGCATGTTGGCATCGAGCGCGGCGATCCAGTGCTCACGGGTCCAGTTGCGAAAATCACCGGGCGGCGGGCCGCCCGCATTGTTGATGAGGATGTCGAGCTGCGGACAGGCGGCGAGTGACTCGTCTCGCCCCTGCGGCGTGGTGATGTCACAGGCAACGGCCACGACCTGCACCCCGGTTTCGCCTCGAATGCGATCTGCTGCAGCCTCTAGCGCAGAAGCCGTGCGTGCATTGATCACCAGATTGACGCCCTCGCCTGCGAGCGCCCGTGCGCAACCGTACCCCAGCCCTTTGCTTGCGCCACACACCAGCGCCCAGCGGCCTGCAATGCCCAGATCCATCCCGTGTCTCCTTGTACGCTGCAGCCCGATCAGGGTGCGCGCGATGCGCTCGAGAGCGATGGTAGCAGCGGGCGGCAGGGCACCGATTCGAAATCAGCGGCGACGGGAGCCACCCAGCAGGGTGCCCAGCACGCCGCGAACAATCGCACGCCCGGCCGTGGAGCCCATGGTGCGGGCAGCGCTCTTGGCCATGGCCTCAAGCACGGAATCCTTGCGACCGTTGGAGGTCACCAGATCGCCCAGGGAATCGCGCACCGAATCGGTCCATGATCGCGGACCAGCTGGGCCGGGCGTGCCCGCGCCAGCAGCGCCTGACGCGGTCTGGGCACCGCCCTGCAGTCGCTCGAAGGCCGACTCGCGATCGATGGCGGTGTCATACACGCCGGCCACCACGGAGCCCGCCAACAGCGCTTTGCGCTCGGCTTCGTCGATTGGGCCGATCCGTGAACCGGGCGGCACGATGAAGGCGCGCTGAACCACCTCGGGGCGCCCCTTCTCGTCGAGCAGCGATACCAGGGCCTCGCCGACCCCAAGCTCAGAAATCACCGTTTCGGTGTCGAAGGCCGGATTGGCGCGCATGGTCTGAGCCGCGGCCTTGACCGCCTTCTGGTCTCGTGGCGTGAACGCACGCAAGGCATGCTGCACGCGGTTGCCGAGCTGGCCCAGCACGGTGTCAGGAATATCCAGCGGGTTCTGGCTAATGAAGTACACGCCGACACCCTTGGAGCGCACCAGCCGGACGACCTGCTCGACCTTTTCCAGCAGCGCGCGGGGCGCCTCGTTGAAGAGGAGATGCGCTTCATCGAAGAAGAACACCAGTTTGGGTTTGTCGCGGTCGCCGACCTCAGGCAGCTTTTCAAAGAGGTCAGACAACAACCACAGCAGGAACGAGGCATACAGGCGCGGCGCATTCAGCAGTCGATCGGCCGTGAGGATATTCACGATGCCGTGCCCCGCTGCATCGGTCTGCATGAGGTCATCCATGTTGAGCATCGGCTCACCGAAAAAGACCTTGGCGCCCTGCTCTTCCAGCACCAGGAGGTTGCGCTGGATCGCCCCTACAGACGCTGCAGAAATATTGCCGTACTGGGTGGTGAACGTCCTGGCGTTGTCCCCCACGTACTTGATCATGGCCCGCAGATCCTTGGCATCGATCAGCAGCAGGCCGTTGTCATCGGCAATTTTGAAGATCAGATTCAGCACACCTTCCTGGGTCTCGTTCAGACTCAGCATGCGCGACAGCAGCATGGGGCCCAGATCCGACACCGTGGCGCGAAGCGGATGCCCCTTTTCGCCGAACACATCCCACAGCGTGCAGGGCAGACCAGCAAATTGCGGCGGCGGCAGGTCGTGCTGCGTGATGCGCTCATTGAGCTTGGCGGACATCTGCCCCGGCTGCGAGATCCCGGTGAGATCGCCCTTCACGTCGGCCATGAAGACCGGCACGCCAATGCGGCTGAAGCGTTCCGCGAGCACCTGCAAGGTGACCGTCTTGCCCGTGCCAGTGGCACCGGTGATCAGGCCATGACGGTTCGCCAGTGCCGGCAGCAGGCACAGATCCGTCTGGGCGCTACGCGCCAGGAGCAGGGGTTCGGTCATGGGTCGCGGTGTTAGAATAAAAGGTTGCGGCACTGCCATTGCACCATGTTTGCTGCAAGAGCCACAAGCGCATCAGCGTGCGGGCCCAGGGCTTCAGGGTGGGCAGTTCGGCGCCGTACCCCCGGTTGATCGCACCATCGGTTCATCATCCTTCGTTCACACCAAGCGGGAGCACGTTCTTCATGGCCGGGCATTCAAAGTGGGCCAACATCCAGCATCGCAAGAATCGCCAGGATGAAAAGCGGGGCAAGCTGTTCACCCGCCTGATCAAGGAAATCACGGTCGCAGCCAAACTGGGCGGTGGCGACACCACGGCCAACCCTCGGCTGCGTCTGGCAGTGGACAAGGCGGGCGACGCCAACATGCCCAAGGACACCGTCCAGCGCGCCATTCAGAAGGGCGTGGGCGGCCTTGACGGTGTGAACTACGAAGAAATTCGCTACGAAGGCTATGGCATCGGTGGCGCGGCCGTGATCGTCGACACGCTGACTGACAACCGGGTGCGCACGGTCGCTGAAGTCCGACACGCCTTTTCGAAATACGGCGGCAACCTTGGCACCGATGGTTCGGTGGCCTTCATGTTCAAACACTGCGGTCAGTTTTTGTTTGCGCCGGGCACATCGGAGGATCAGGTCATGGACGCAGCGCTGGAGGCCGGCGCCGAAGATGTGTCCATCGATGAAGAAGGCGGTCTGGAAGTGCTATGTGCACCGGCCGATTTCAGTCAGGTCAAGGCTGCGCTGGAAAAAGCCGGTCTGAAAGCTGAAGTGGCGGAAATCACCATGAAGCCGCTCAACGAGGCAGTACTCACCGGCGAGGATGCAGCGCGCATGCAAAAGCTGCTCGACATGATCGAAGGCCTGGACGATGTCCAGGAGGTCTACACCAGCGCGGTGATCGACGCATGAAGCTGCTTGTGGTGGGTTCTGGCGGGCGTGAGCATGCCATTGCGTGGAGGCTGGCCCGCTCGCCTCGTGTGCAACGCGTCTATGTGGCACCGGGCAACGGCGGTACAGCACGCGAGCCGCTGCTGAGCAATCTGCCGATCACTGATCTGGCAGCACTGGCCGACTATGCAGAGCGTGAGCAGATCAGCTTCACCGTGGTGGGCCCCGAAGCGCCGCTTGCAGCAGGGATCGTCGATCTGTTTCGCAGCCGGGGACTGAAAGTCTTTGGCCCGACGCGCGCAGCCGCTCAGCTCGAATCATCGAAGGACTTTGCCAAGGCCTTCATGACACGCCATGGCATCCCGACCGCGGCCTATCGCACCTTCACCGATGCTGCATCTGCGCGCGCGTACATCGCCGAGCGCGGTGCACCCATTGTGGTGAAAGCCGATGGGCTGGCTGCAGGCAAGGGAGTGGTCGTCGCCAGCACGGTCGGCGAAGCACAGGCTGCAGTCGACATGATGCTGCTGGACAACCGCATGGGCGATGCCGGCGCCCGTGTGGTCGTTGAAGATTTTCTGCAAGGCGAGGAAGCCAGTTTCATTGTGATGTGCGACGGGCGACACGTGCTCGCGCTGGCCTCCAGCCAGGATCACAAGCGACTGCTCGACCATGACGCAGGCCCCAACACCGGAGGCATGGGCGCCTACTCGCCAGCGCCGGTGGTCACGCCTGAGGTGCATGCGCGCGTGATGCGCGAAGTGATTCTGCCCACGGTGCATGGCATGGCGGCCGATGGGATTCCGTTCACCGGGTTCCTCTACGCCGGGCTGATGGTTGCGCCCAACGGCAGTGTCAAAACGCTCGAGTTCAACTGCCGCATGGGTGACCCGGAAACCCAGCCGATCATGGCGCGCATCAAGAGCGACCTCACCGAGGTGTTCGAACATGCCCTGGCCGGGACGCTCGATCAGGCGCACATCGACTGGGATCGGCGCACCGCGCTGGGCGTGGTGCTGGCTGCGCACGGTTATCCCGATGACCCGCGCAAGGGCGACGCCATCGCCGGTCTGAGCGAAGGCGCAGCCATCGGTGAAGATACGCTCGTCTTTCATGCGGGCACCCAACTCGATACCGATCGCGCCGTACGCACCACAGGCGGACGGGTCCTGTGTGTGACCGCCCTGGGCGATTCCGTGAAGGTAGCCCAGTCACGTGCCTACGAAGCAGTCGCCCAGATCTGTTTCGATGGCATGCAGTTTCGGCGTGATATCGGCCACCTCGCGATCGCCCGCCGACGCGACGCCGGCAAGGCCTGAACGACTGGCATCGGAGTCACACCATGAACGCCTCTGGCAACGCCCCCGCACCCGTCGACACGTCATCCGTGCGCCCCTGGTTTCAGGACCTGCAACGACGTATCGTTGAAGGGCTCGAAGCGCTGGACGGTCAGCCTTTCGGCACCGATAGCTGGGAGCGCCCCGAAGGCGGTGGCGGCATCAGCCGGGTGATCGAAGAAGGCAACGTGTTCGAGAGGGCTGGCGTGCTGTTCTCGCATGTCAACGGCTCGAACCTGCCGCCATCGGCCAGCGCCAACCGCCCCGGCATTGCCGGGCGTTCCTTCGAGGCCACGGGCGTCTCGCTGGTCCTGCACCCGCGCAATCCCTATGTGCCCACGGTGCACATGAATGTACGCTGCTTCATTGCTGCGCCTCGCGCAGGCGCAGCCCCCGGCACACCCGACGGTGAACCGGTGTGGTGGTTTGGCGGCGGCATGGACCTCACCCCGTATTACGGCTTTGAGAAAGACGTGGCCCGCTTTCATGGCGTGTGCAAGGAGGCCCTGGAGCCCTTCGGCCCTGAACTGCATCCGCGCTTCAAAAAATGGTGTGACGAGTACTTTCACCTGAAGCATCGCAATGAGCCGCGCGGTGTGGGTGGCATCTTCTTTGACGACTTCTCCGAACTGGGATTCGAGCGCTCCTTTGCCATGACCCAAAGCGTGGGCGATGCGTTTTTGCAAGCCTACGCACCGATCGTCGAACGCCACCGCGACGAGCCCTACGGCGAGCGCGAACGCGACTTCCAGGCCTATCGGCGCGGCCGCTACGTGGAATTCAATCTTGTGTTTGACCGCGGCACGCTGTTCGGGCTGCAATCGGGCGGGCGCACCGAGTCCATTCTCGTGTCCATGCCACCGATCGTGAAATGGCGCTACAACTGGCAGCCTGAACCCGGGTCGCCCGAGGCCCGGCTGTACGAGGAATTCCTGCGTCCGCGTGACTGGGTGTGAGCGCGACCTTGCGTCGACGCACGATCGGAGTCGTCGGCGGCACCTTCGATCCGCCGCATGTCGGACATCTGGCACTGGCCCGGTCAGCGCGCGACGCACTGGGCCTGGATGAAGTGCGCCTCATGCCCACCGGGCAGTCATGGCAAAAAGCGAGCGCCGGCGCCAGCAGCGCACAACGCCTGGAGATGGTGCGGCTGGCTTTGCGGGGGATCGACCCCACCGAGCGGCTGCTGGTCGATGATCGCGAGGCGCTCAAGGATGGCCCGACCTACACGGTCGATACCCTGACAGCCATGCGGGCCGCATGGGGGCCGGAGGTGGCGATCGTGCTGGTGCTGGGCAGCGATCAGTTGCACAACCTGGCCACCTGGTCCCGATGGCAGACCTTGTTTACGCTGGCCCACCTGGCGGTGACGCAGCGTGAACGTGTGTCGCTTGAGGGGCTGCCCGCAGTGGTGGAAGCCGAGGTGTCACAACGCGGCAGTGATGCATTACCCGATGCACCGGCGGGCGGCATCGTATTCTTCAGAATGCCCGCGGTGGCGGTGTCTGCCACCGCTTTGCGCGCTCAGCTTGCGCGCGGTGAGCGGCCCGATGGCCTGTCGCCGCCCGCGGTTCTCGACTATATTGACTCGCACCGGCTGTACCGCCGGCCATGAAACCGACGGACGCAACGGATAGCGGATGGATCTGAAAAAACTGCAGCGATTGGTGATTGACGCCCTGGAAGACGTGAAAGCCCAGGACATCAAGGTCTTTGACACCACATCGCTCACGGGCCTGTTCGACCGCGTCGTGGTGGTGAGCGCCACCTCCAACCGGCAAAGCCGAGCGCTTGCCGCCAGCGTGCGCGACAAGGTCAAGGAGCGCGGCGGCAGTGTCATTTCGGTTGAAGGGGAAGACACCGGCGAATGGGTCCTGGTCGACCTCGGCGATATCGTCGTACACATCATGCAGCCCGCCGTACGCACGTATTACAACCTCGAGGAAATCTGGGGCGGCAAACCGGTGCGGGTCAAACTCGTGCCCACGGGCGCTGCGCGCCCGGCCGTCTGAGTCCAGGCCGAGCGGAACACGCAGCGCCATGCTGCTGCGGGTGATCGCGGTTGGGCTGAAGATGCCCGGCTGGGTCGATGAAGCCGTCGACACCTTCACGCGACGCATGCCGGCTGAGCTTCGCATCGAATGGAAGGCGGTCAGGGCCGAACCCAGGGAGTCGGGTGGCTCGGCTGCGCAGTGGCGCGAGCGCGAAGCACAGCGCATCCGCGAGGCCGTGCCACCACGCGCGCGGCTTGTGCTGCTGGACGAACGGGGTGCAGATCTCAGCAGCGCCAGGTTGGCCGCGCGGCTCTCAAGCTGGCAACAGGATGGCCTGGCGGTCGCACTGGTGATCGGCGGACCAGATGGGGTGGACGATGCATTGCGCGCCCAGGCCGCTGAAACGGTGCGACTGTCCTCGCTGACGCTGCCCCATGCGCTGGTGCGCGTGGTCCTGGCCGAGCAGCTGTATCGGGCCTGGTCCATCAATGCCGGGCATCCTTATCACCGTGAATGAGCGGATTCACCCGAACCCATGACTGCCACCTCTGCCCCTGCGTTCGTATGGCTCGCCTCACAGAGTCCGCGTCGCCAGGAACTGCTCAGACAGATTGGGGTGCGCTTCGAGCTGCTGCTGCCGGATCCACACGAAGACGCTGAAGCCCTGGAGGCGCTCGTGCCGGGCGAAACGCCAGGGCAGTATGTCGAGCGGGTGGTGCATGCGAAAGCGCTCGCCGCTCAGTCACGTCTGGTGCGTCGCATCGCACTGCATGCCGCAGTCGATGCGCCCATCCTGGTGGCAGACACCACAGTCGCGCTGGGCGGGACGATCCTCGGCAAGCCGGCTGATGCCCAGGACGCCGCGCGCATACTGGGTCTGCTGGCGGGTCGATCACATCGGGTGCTGACCGCGGTCGCCGTCGTCCGGGGCGCGCGGATCGATCAGACGCTCAGCCTGTCCCGGGTACGTTTCGCACGGCTCAGCGCAGCTGAAATCGCGGCCTACGTCGCCACTGGCGAACCCTTCGGCAAAGCAGGGGCCTATGCCATCCAGGGCCGGGCAGCGGCCTTCATTCGACGAATCGAGGGCAGTCACTCCGGTATCATGGGTTTGCCCCTTCACGAAACCTCGCGACTGCTGCAGCGCGCAGGCCTCGACCCCGACCGACATGACTGAAGACATTCTCGTGAACGTGTCGCCCTTCGAGGTCCGGGTCGCCCTGGTTCAGCAGGGCGCCGTGCAGGAATTCCATCTCGAGCGTGCCGCCTCACGCGGACTGGTCGGCAACATCTGCCTGGGCCGGGTCGCCCGGGTGTTGCCGGGCATGCAGTCGGCCTTCATCGATATCGGCCTCGACCGTGCGGCGTTTCTGCATGTGGCCGACCTGTGGCAATCGCGCGGCGCCGGGCCGACTCCTCCGATCGAAAAGCTGCTCTACGAGAGCCAGCCATTGCTGGTGCAGGTGATCAAGGATCCGATCGGCACCAAGGGCGCGCGTCTGTCGACCCAGATCAGCATTGCCGGACGTCTGCTGGTGTATCTGCCTCAAGACCCGCATATCGGCGTGTCGCAGCGCATTGGCAATGAAGCCGAACGCACGGCCCTGCGCGAACGGATCCAGCGACTGATGCCCGAAGAGGAACAGGGCGGCGTCATCATCCGCACGATGGCCGAAGATGCGCCGGACGAGCAGTTGTCGGCCGATATCGATTACCTGCGCAAGCGCTGGCGTCAGATCCTGGAAGCGAGCAAATCGCAGACGGCGCCCGCATTGCTGTATCAGGAATTGAGCCTCACCCAGCGCGTGCTGCGCGACATTGCCGGCGAACACACGACCGGCATCATCGTGGACGCTCAGCAGGCGCTGGAAGAACTGCAGGCCTTTGCCGGCACGTACATGCCGTCCGTGCTGGGCAAACTGCGTCGCCACGCCGGCGACCGGCCGCTGTTCGATCTGCACCGCGTCGAAGAAGAACTCGAACGTGCGCTGGCCCGCCGGGTCGACCTGAAGTCAGGGGGCTACCTCATCATCGATCAGACCGAGGCCATGACCACGATCGATGTGAACACGGGTGGTTTCGTGGGCGGGCGCAATTTCGATGACACGGTCTTTCGGACCAACCTGGAGGCGGCGCATGCGATTGCCCGACAGTTGCGGGTGCGCAACCTGGGTGGCATCGTGATCATCGACTTCATCGACATGACCAGCGCCGAGCATCGTGATGCCGTGCAGGCTGAGCTGCGTCGTGCGCTCGAGCGCGATCGCACCCGCACCACAGTGAATGGCTTCACCTCGCTGGGCCTGGTGGAGGTGACCCGCAAGCGTACCCGCGAGTCGCTCGCCCATGTGCTGTGCGAGCCCTGCGCCACCTGCGCTGGCAAAGGCGAGATCCGGACGGCACGCACCGTCGCCTACGGCATCATGCGCGAAATTCAGCGCGAGGCGCGGCAGTTCAATCCGCGCGAGTTTCGCATTCTTGCAGCGCAATCGGTCATTGATCTCTTCCTTGAAGAAGAGTCCCAGCATCTGGCTGCACTGGGTGATGCCATCGGCAAGCCGATCTCGCTGCAGGTCGAGAACCTGTATTCGCAGGAACAGTACGACATCGTTCTGATCTGAGTCCGCAGATCAGGTCTTGCGCTGACTTCTTGCGCTGAACACCGTCGGAGCACTGCATGTACGCGCCCGAAGATGATGCCGAAGATGCTCAGCACACCCCCGAGGCCCGTGCCCGGGCGGCGTCGCGCAGCACTTGGGTCAGCGTGGTGGTCAATGTGGTGCTCACCTGCGCCCAGGTGGTCGCAGGTGTGTTCGCTCAGTCACAGGCCCTGATCGCCGACGGTCTGCATTCGCTCTCCGATCTGGTTTCCGATTTCGTGGTGCTTGTGGCAAACCGGCACAGCAGCAAAGCGGCCGATGCCGACCATCACTACGGCCACCATCGCTTCGAGACGGCCGCCTCGCTCGTGGTGGGCTTGCTGCTGCTCGGGGTCGGTGTCGGGATGTTGTGGTCGGCACTGGGCAAGCTCCAGGCCCCGCAGTCCATTGCGCAGGTTCACCCGATCGCCCTGTGGGTGGCACTCGGGACCCTGGTGGCCAAGGAGGTGCTGTTCCGTTACATGCTGTCGGTGGCCAAGCGTGTGAAGTCGAGCATGCTGGTGGCCAACGCCTGGCACGCCCGCTCGGATGCAGCCTCGTCACTGGTCGTGAGCCTGGGCATTGTGGGCAACCTCGCGGGTTACCCCATCCTCGACCCGATTGCCGCCCTGGTTGTGGGCCTCATGGTCACCCGTATGGGCTGGCGTTTTGGCTGGAATGCACTGCACGATCTGATGGACCGCTCGGTTGACGAGCAGGAACGACAGGCGATCGTCACCACGCTCGCGGGCACACCGGGCGTACGGGCCGTCCATGATGTGCGCACACGCAAGATGGGCGATCTGGTGGCAGTCGACGTGCACCTGGAGGTCGATGCGCACCTGAGTGTACAGACCGGCCACATGGTGGCTTTGGCAGCGCGGGATCGGGTGATGCAGCGCCATCGGGTCATCCATGTCATGACACATGTCGATCCCTGGTACCCGCCCGGCCCGTGATAGTGTCCCGGCTTTCGGGTACAGACCCTGCGGATCCGCAACACCGGATTCAAGACACTGGCTTTACGACACTGAGGAGCGACCCCATGAGACGCGCAGCGATCGTCAATCCCCTTCGCACACCCATCGGTGCTTTCGGCGGATCCTTGCGTGGGGTACCGGTCGAGGAGCTCGGCGCGGTGGTGGCGCGTGCGGTGGTCGAGCGCGCGGGCCTGGATCCGGCCCGCATCGAAGACGTGATTTTTTCGCAAAGCTACATGAACGGCGAAGCACCCTGCACGGGCCGTTGGGTTGCCCTGCAGGCCGGGTTCCCGATCGAGGTGGCCGGGATGCAACTCGACCGTCGCTGCGGGGGTGGCCTGCAGTCGGTGGTCACTGCCGCCATGATGGTGCAGACCGGCGCGGCCGATGTGGTCATGGCCGGTGGCGTGGAAAGCATGAGCAATGTCGAGTACTACACGACGGACATGCGATGGGGCTCGCGCTCTGGCACGGTGAAACTGCATGATCGACTGGATCGCGGGCGCGAACGATCACAGCCTGAGCACCGGTTCGGGCGCATCAGCGGCATGATCGAGACTGCCGAAAATCTGGCGCGTGACTATCAGATCAGCCGCGAAGATTCCGACGCGTTTGCCGTGCGCAGTCAGCAGCGTGCCGCCGCCGCTTGGACTGCAGGCCGGTTCAACAATGAAGTGGTCTCGGTCCCCGTGCCGCAAAAGCGCGGTGATCCGGTGGTTGTGACCCGCGACGAAGGCATTCGCGAGCAGACGTCCATGGCCACGCTCGCCGGCCTGAAGCCCGTCATGAAGGACGGTGTCGTGACAGCCGGCAACGCGAGTCAGCAAAACGATGCGGCCGCGGCATGCCTCGTGGTGGCCGAGGACAAACTGGCGGAACTGGGCCTGCAGCCCATCGGCTTTCTGACCGGCTGGGCTGCAGCCGGCTGCGATCCCTCACGCATGGGCATCGGCCCGGTACCCGCCGTCAGCAAACTGCTCAAGCGCACAGGCATGCGCTTTGACCAGATGGACCTCATCGAACTCAACGAGGCCTTTGCCTGTCAGGCCCTGGCCGTCCTCAAGGGTTGGGGTACCTCGCTCGCAGAGGTCGACGATCGCCTCAACGTCAATGGCTCGGGCATTTCGCTGGGTCATCCCGTAGGTGCGACCGGCGTGCGCATCATGACAACCCTGCTGCACGAGATGCAACGTCGCGGCAGCCGCTATGGCCTCGAAACCATGTGCATCGGCGGCGGCCAGGGTATCGCTGCCATCTTCGAACGCGCCTGACAGGCGGCACCCATTCCCTGATCAATTCACCCTTCCCTCCCCCAACCGATTGTCCAGAGCCGAATCATGACGACCAAGACCAGCGAATCCATGGTGTTCAGCCGACGCACCCTCCTGCGGGCCGCAGCCCTTGCACCGCTCGCCACCATCCCCGTGCTTGCGCGCAGCCAGACCGGCACCGCGTTCACACCTCAGGTGGGACAGTCGGGCAAGGACGTGATCTGGGTGCCCACCCCCGATGCGCTGGTCGACCGCATGCTTCGCATGGCACAGGTCACGCCCGATGATTTCGTGGTCGACCTGGGCTCCGGTGACGGCAAGATCGTGATTGCCGCCGCCCGCGATTTCAAGGCGCGCTCGCTCGGTGTGGAGTTCAACCCTGACATGGTCTCGCTGTCGCGTCGCAATGCAGAAACCGCCGGCGTGGCTGGCCGCGCACGCTTTGAGCAAGGCGATATTTTCACCTTCGATTATTCCGCTGCGACGGTCGTGACCATGTACCTGCTGCCCGGTCTGAACCTGAAGCTGCGTCCTCAACTGCTCAAGATGCGACCCGGCACCCGGCTGGTCACACACCAGTTCACGATGGGCAGCTGGGAGCCCGATGACAGCGCCACGGTCGAGAACCGCCCCGGCTATCTGTGGATTGTGCCGGCCGCGGTGGGCGGCAGCTGGAAACTGACGACCACCGAACCACGCGGCGCAAACGAAGGCAGCGTCGCGTTCTCTCAGGTGTTTCAGCAGGTCACCGGTACTTCAAGAATGTCATCCATGGAAGGACGCCTGCGCGGGGTGCGCCTGACTGGTGATCGTCTGAGCTTTGAAGCCATGGATGAACGCGGCATGCTGCGGTCGTACATGGGGCGGGTGTCCGGCGATCGCATCGATGGCACGACGCAATCGGCTGATGGGGTCATGGGTCAATTCACGGCGACACGTGTTGGAGCCGCCACGCCAGTGGACGCTGGACGGGACTAAGCCAGCCCACATCGGTTGGCCGCGCTCAGGCACAGCCCGGCGCGGCCCTGGTCAGTGCCTGAGCCTCTCAGGCCTTGCGGTCGCGCGGCACGCGTCCCATCAGATAGAACTCGGCGTTGGGCATCATGCCCACGGTATTGGCCAGACGATTGGACATCGCAAAGAACGCTGCAATCGAGGCGATGTCCCACGCATCTTCATCATCAAAGCCATGCGCATGCAGTTCGCGGAAGTCGTGGTCGTCGACCGTGCGTGACTCCAGCGCTACTTTCATGGCGAAGCCGATCATGGCGCGCTGTCGCGGGGTCAGATCGGCTTTGCGCCAGTTCACTGCGAGCTGATCTGCAATGAGCGGATTTTTCTCGTAAATCCGCAAGATGGCACCGTGCGCCACCACACAGTAAAGACAGTCGTTGGCGCCACTGGTCGCCACGACGATCATCTCGCGTTCACCCTTGGTGAGATGCCCGCCTTCCTTGAGCATCAGCGCATCGTGGTAAGCCACGAATGCACGGAACTCTTCGGGCCGACGCGCCAGCTTGAGAAACACGTTCGGCACGAAGCCGGCCTTCTCCTGAACCGCCATCAGCTTGTCACGGATGTCGGGCGGCAGTGAGGCCAGCTCGGCCAGGGGATAACGATCGGTGCTCATCGGGCGCCTCGCAAGTCAGAAGCCCCGAGGCTACACCATCATCTGCGACAGGCCGCAGGACGCGCCTGGGCACGTGCCAGGCGCCGCAGGCGCTACCAGGTGCGTGGCGGAGCGGGAGGCAGGCCGGGCGGGGGCAGCGGCACCCGGGTGGCCGCGTCATACGGCACGCTTGAAGACGGCGCCGGGGCGGCCAGCCCAGGCGGGGGAGCCGGCGGCAAGCCTGGCGGGGGCGATGGTGTTGTGCGGTATGCGGGCGCCGGCTGATAAGCGGACGGTGCCGGGCGCATCGAGGCGGCATTGACCGGCACGCGGTGCCCAGCCTGATACATGCATTGAAAATACAGCTGGTCGAAGCTGAACTGCGCACGTTGGGACGAAACCGGCGACTGCGCACTGCCGGCCAGCGAGCCCATCAGCAAGCCGGTCCCGGCACCAACGCTTGCACCACGGGAACCGCCCAGGGCGGCTCCAGCCAGCGCCCCGATCGCAGCCCCGCCGACTGCGCCTGCAGCCACCGACTCATTGGCGGCGCGCTGCGGCGTCTGACCGCCCAGAGCATTCGTCGTGGACTGTCGGCACCGCGCATCATCCATCCGGAACTGGTCAATGCTGCGCCCGTTTCCGGGCAATGCAGTAAGACTGGGCCCTGAGGGTGCGACCGCACAGCCTGCAAGACCTGCCAGTGCCAAGCTTGCCGCGGGGACACGCCAGCGTGCGCTGACATTCAATCGGGTCTTCATTGCGCAGCTCCTCTCACAACGCATGCGTCACAGCCTGTGGCCGCACTTACTGCTCGGAACGGGGGGCCACCGGCTGCCAGCCGCCGGGGCACTCGGCAATCTGTGGATACCAGCCGGAAGGGTCCGCACACCAGTACCAGTACCCCGCTGCCGGGGTTTCCGCCGCAGCCTGTTCGCTGCGCTCGACATAGGTCACCACGGGCGGCGTGGCCACCACCGCCGGAGGCGTAACGACCACGGTCGACGGATAGCTTGGGTAGCCCCAGCCAGGATAGGCATAGGGGTAGCCCGGGTTGTACGGATAGCCCCACGGCCTGGGCCACACCGGACCCACCACGATCCCGACATTGGGACGCGGCGGCGGCGGACGGTAATAGCCAGGAGGCGACGGGTAAGACGGATACGCTGGGCGCGAGGTGACCACGCCGGGGGGCGGCGGATAGGGCGGTCGAGGCACGCCGGCAGGCGGCATCATGGCGCCCGAAGGTGGCGGGGGCGGTGGTGGCGCACCGGCTGCGCCCGGCGAGCCTGGCGGACGCGCCGTGCCATACGTGCGACTGGCGGGCGGACGCGGCGCACCACCGGCATCGGCACCGGCTTGCGCTGCCGCTGGCACAGGTACATGGACCAGCATGACGGCTGCAGCCCAGATCGACAACCCAGCCGAAACAGAGCGTGCGCAACCGGTCGGTGCGCCACGCACAAGCGTCAGTGAATCCGAGGGACGGCAAGCATGCATCAGGGAGTCTCCTGTGGACCCGAGACGACCGGGTCGAACGCACTTGAACGCATTC
>DGIT01000004.1:27983-28294 GCA_002386465.1 Burkholderiales bacterium UBA4615
TCTCCGGCCCCATAGAGCCGGGCATACAGCCCGCCTTGGCGCAACAGATCTTCATGCCGACCGCTTTCCACAATCCTTCCGGCATGGACCACTGCAATACGATCCGCGCGAATGACGGTGGACAGGCGGTGAGCAATGACCAGCGTGGTCCGGTCACGCATCAGGGTTTCGAGCGCAGCCTGCACCCAGCGCTCGGATTCATTGTCGAGTGCCGAGGTGGCCTCATCGAGAATCAGGACCGGTGCATCCTTGAGGATGGCTCGCGCAATGGACAGCCGCTGGCGCTGGCCGCCCGACAGTCGAATCCCGTT
>DGIT01000004.1:28370-30048 GCA_002386465.1 Burkholderiales bacterium UBA4615
GGCTGCCTCGATGCGCTCGAGCGATGCTTCACGCTGATCGCCATAAGCCACGTTAGCAGCGATCGTGTCGTTGAACAGCATGACCTGCTGACTCACCCAGGCGATCTGGCTACGCAAGCTGGCCAGGGTCAGTTGCTCGATGGGGATGCCATCAAGCAGGATGCGGCCACCGGTGGGCGATTGAAACCGGGCAATGAGGTTGGCGAGCGAGGTCTTGCCGCCACCCGATGGCCCCACGAGCGCAAGCGTCTGGCCTGGGGCCACAGCCAGGTCAATGCCAGACAGGGCGTCAGTTTGCGCCCCCGCATAGCGAAAGCTCACGTTCTCGAAAATCAGTTCACCGCGGGCGCGTTCAATCGTCTGCGTGCCGGGATCGGGCTCGATGGGCTCGTCCATGAATTTGAAGACCACATCGGCTGCGGCCAGCGCGCGCTGCAGGTCCGCATTGACTCCCGCCAGATGCTTGAGGGGTGCCAGCAGCATCAGCATCGCCGTCAGAAACGAGACAAAACCCCCGACACTGGTCTGATCGGCTCTGGACTGCGCCAGCGCGATCGCAATGACCACTGCCACGGCCAGCGCGGCCGCCACCTGCGTGGTGGGCACGATCGTGGCGCTGGCCACGGTCATGCGTCGGGCGAAATGGCGCAGCCGTTCGTTGACCGCAGCAAAGCGCGATTGCTCATACGCCTGCCCGCCGTAGACTTTGATCACCGGGTTGCACCGGATGGCTTCTTCGATGACGCCGGTCATGTCGCCGGTATGACGCATCTGCTCGGCCGACAGACGCCGCATGCGCCGTGAAAATGCCCGCACCATGGCCGCCACGATCGGAATGAGCACCGCGGCAATCAGCGTCAGTCGCCAGTTCAGGTAGAGCAGCCACCCAAGCAACCCGAGGATGACCACGCTGTCGCGGACCAGTACCACCATGACCGACGAGAGCGTGGCGGTGACATTGTTGACGTCGGCCACCATGCGCGACATGAGCTGTCCGGCCGCTTCGCGCGCAAACACATCGGCTGGCATGGCCGTCAGACGCGCAAACATCTGGCTGCGCAGATCGGTGAGCACGCGCTGACTCACCCAGGACATGGCATAGCTGGTCGTGAAGGTGAACACCCCACGCAACACGAAGAGCAGCACAACCGCCAGCGGCAGCGCCCACAGCAGCCAGTCAGCGCCCTGTTTGCCAAAGCCATCGTCCAGCAGCACCTTGAACAGTGCAGGCAGAGCGGGTTCGGTGGCAGCGGTCAGCACCATCCCCAGCATGCCGAGCGCCAGCACGCCACGGTAGGGGCGCACATAACCGATCACGCGACCGGCCAGGCGCCTGTCGTCAGGATGCATGCCTGCGGTCACCACTGCCCGCTTGTGGGCGATCAGCCATAGCGCAACTCGACACCATCCGCCGACAACCAGTCGCGCAGTTGATCGAGCAGCGACTCCTCGGGGCGAATGCGCCAGGCGTCACCCAATCGGACCGCGCAACGGGCGGCCTCATTGCGGTAATGAATCTCGACTGGACAGCCCTGGGGACCGAGGGGTGCGTCGTCATCATCGTCATCATGTGCCGAGAAGGCGCGATCGGGCACAAGGACCGCGCGCCTTGCACGAAACGGTTCGAGAATGGCACGCAGGCGCTGCCCATCGGAGCCACCATTCATGCGCAACAGCA
>DGIT01000004.1:30115-51356 GCA_002386465.1 Burkholderiales bacterium UBA4615
CCGCCGCTGTATTCATCGCGCGCCACCTTGCCGTGCACCACGAGCAATTCGTCTTCACGCAAGAGGCTGCGGCATTGATCGTACAACTCGTTGAACACGGCGATTTCGACCGCCGCCGTGCCGTCATCCAGACCCAGACGCACCATCTTGCCGCGGCGTGTCATGGACGTCATCACCGTGGTCACGATGCCTGCAGTCATGACTGGCACCGCGCCATGTGCAGACTCAGCCAGGCGAGGCAACTCCGACAGTCGGGTGCGCACAAAGCGGCGCACTTCGGCCTCGTAGCCTTTGAACAGGTGACCACTCAGGAAAAAGCCCAGTGCGGTTTTTTCCTCCTGCAGGCGCCTTCGGTCGTCCCAGGTCTGGGCCGGCAACCATTGGGCTTCAAAACCGCCGCCTGCGGCATCGTCGCCAAAGAGGCTGGACTGCCCGGCGGCCGCAGCCTGCTGATCAGCCGACTCGATCGCCTGCCCGACATTGGCCAGCATCCGCGCGCGGTCGGCATCCAGTGCATCAAAGGCGCCCGCACGCACGAGCGCCTCGATCGTGCGACGGTTCACCACCCGACGGTCGATCCGGGCGCAAAAATCGAACAGACAGGTGAAGGCGCCTGACTCACGCGCCCTCACGATTTCCTGTACGGCGGACTCGCCCGTGCCTTTCACGGCACCCAGACCGTATCGAATGGTGCGGGCATCAACCGGATCGAATCGGTAGCCCGACTGATTGATGTCCGGGCCCAGCACCTTGACGCTGTTGTCCTGCGCGTCCTTGACGAACAACTGCACCTTGTCAGTGTCGTCCATGTCGGAGGACAGCGTGGCCGCCATGAACTCGGCTGGGTAGTGCGCCTTGAGCCAGGCGGTCTGAAAGGTAACCACCGCATAAGCCGCCGTATGCGACTTGTTGAAGCCGTACTCGGCGAACTTCTCCATCAGGTCAAAAAGCTGGGTGGCCAGGTTCGGGTCATGTCCCTTGTTCCGGGCACCGTCGGTGAAGATGGCCCGCTGCTGCGCCATTTCCTCAGCCTTTTTCTTGCCCATGGCACGACGCAGCAGGTCGGCACCACCCAGCGTGTAGCCGGCGATGATCTGCGCAATCTGCATCACCTGCTCCTGATACACGATCACGCCATAGGTGGGCTCCAGGCAATCACGCAAGTCAGGATGGAAGTAGTCGATCTTTTGCTGACCCTTCTTGCGCAGGATGAAGTCATCGACCATGCCCGAGCCCAAAGGCCCGGGACGGTAGAGCGCCAGCACCGCGATGATGTCCTCGAACCGGTCGGGGGCCAGCTTGCGCAGCAGCTTTTTCATGCCGTCGCCCTCGACCTGGAAGATTGCCGTGGTGTTGGCATCTTTCAGGATCTGATAGGCGCGAGGGTCATCGAAGGTGAGCGTTGACAGATCGAGCGCGCGCTGCGGATCGTTGCGATTGATGAAGTCGACCGCGAGCTGAATGATCGTCAGATTGCGCAGCCCCAGGAAGTCGAACTTCACGAGGCCCACGGCTTCGACGTCGTCCTTGTCGTATTGGGCCACGACCGAGTCGGTACCCGGGGCGCGGTACAGCGGGCAGAAATCGGTGAGCTTGCCGGGCGCAATCAGTACGCCCCCTGCATGCATGCCCACGTTGCGCGTGAGGTCCTCGAGTGGCTCGGCCAATGCCAGGAGACCACGTACCTCTTCTTCCTTTTGCTCACGCTCACGCAACAGCGGCTCGGCTTCACGGGCCTTGGCCAGCGACAGCGGCTTGGCCTGCACGATCGGGATGAGCTTGGAGAGCTGGTCGCACAGCGTGTAAGGCAGATCAAGCACCCGGCCTGCATCGCGAATGACGGCCTTCGAGGCCATGGTGCCGAACGTGGCAATCTGCGAGACCGCCTGCGCGCCGTATTTGTCGCGCACGTACTCGATCACCCGCCAGCGGTTGTCCTGGCAGAAATCAATGTCGAAGTCGGGCATCGAGACCCGCTCCGGATTCAGGAAGCGCTCGAAGAGCAGCGCGTAGGGCAATGGGTCGAGATCGGTGATGCCCAGCGCAAAGGCAACGAGCGAGCCCGCACCTGATCCGCGCCCGGGCCCCACCGGCACCCCATTGGCCTTGGCCCAGTTGATGAAGTCGGCCACGATCAGGAAGTAGCCCGGGAAACCCATGGCGATGATCGTGTCGCATTCAGTCTGCAGGCGCGCCTCATAGCGCGGCCGCTCGGTGTCGCGCTCAGCCGGGTCGGGAAAGATCCGTAACAGTCGGGTCTCCAGACCCTCTGCGGCGAGCCTGCGCAGGTAAGCCTCGATGCTCAGGCCATCGGGTGTGGGGAAATCCGGCAGACGCGACTTACCCAGTTCCATGGTGAGGTTGCAACACTGGGCAATGTGCACGGCGTTGGCGAGTGCCTGAGGCAGGTCGGCAAATCGCTCGGCCATCTCAGCCTGGGTCAGAAAATATTGCGACTCTGAAAACCGGCGCACGCGCCGCGGGTTGCCCAGGATTTCGCCTTCAGCGATGCACACCCGCGCCTCATGGGCACGAAAATCGGTGGCGGCGATGAATTGCACCGGGTGGGTGGCGACCAGCGGCAGTGTCAGGCGCTGCGCCAGATGCGCAGCCGCACGGACATGGGCTTCCACGTCGGGCGCGCCGGTTCGTTGAACCTCGAGGTAGTAAGCACCGGGCAGCACGGTCTGCCATTGCCGCGCGAGGGCCTCGGCGGTCTGCAGCTGGCCCGCGGCAAGCGCCACCCCCACATCACCGCGCTGTGCGCCGGACAATACGATCAGGCCGCAACCCTCGGTCGTATCCTGCACAAGCTCGCGAAACCACTCGCGCCGCACTTCAGCATGACCGCGTGGGGCATTTTCCAGCCATGCGCGCGAAAGCAACTCGCACAAGTTGCGGTAGCCGGTCCGATTGCGCACCAGCACCAGCATCTCAAAGGGACGATCACGCTCGGCATCGTTGCTGAGCCACAGGCTGGTGCCCAGAATGGGCTTGATGCCCCGCTCACGGGCGGCCCGATAGAACTTGATCCAGCCGAAGACATTGGCTGCGTCGGCAATGGCAAGCGCAGCCTGCCCGTCCTGCGCAGCCGCCGTGACCAGATCGTCGATCCGCACGATCGAGTCGCTGATGGAGTACTCGGATCGGACTCTGAGATGGACGAATTGCGGCGCCGGCATCGCGCGATTCTACAGCCGCGGGTGGAGGAACTCATCGCTATACTGCGTCGCCCGAACCCTTCATGACTGAATGACCGACCGAGACGACGCAGGCCTGCCGATCGAACCGACAGCCCGGCTCCGCCCTGCAGCACGGCGCACGCATCTGCGGGCCCTTCTGACGATGCTCGGCTGCACGCTGCTGTGGAGCACAGCCGGGGTGGCGACCCGCTTTCTTGATCGTGCGGCAGGCTTCGAAATCGCCTTCTGGCGCTCGCTCTTTTGTGCGGTCTTTGTCATCGTCACGATGATGGTGCTGCATCGGGGCCAATGGCTGTCCCGCACCCTGTCAGGCGGCTGGCTGGGATGGCTTTCGGGGCTGATGTGGGCGGTGATGTTCACCTGCTTCATGATCGCCCTCACGTTCACCAGTGTGGCCAATGTGCTGGTGGTCATGGCTGCGGCCCCGCTTCTTGCAGCGCTGCTTGGAATGCTGGTGCTGCGCGAAGCGGTTGCGCCGCGCACGTGGCTTGCGATCGGGGTCGCCGGCATCGGTCTGATCTGGATGGTGCGCGAAGGGCTGAGCGGCGACGGTCTGACCGGCATGGCCATCGCATTCGCCGTCCCGGTGGCGTCCGCTCTCAATCTGGTCCTGCTCAAGAAATCCGGGGCCCGCCTGGACCTGGTGCCCTCTGTGCTGCTTGGCGCACTCATCTGCATGGCGGTCACCTTGCCACTCGCCTGGCCGCTGTCGACCGGCACCCGGGATCTGCTGATTCTCGCGGCCTTGGGTTGCCTGCAACTCGCCCTGCCCTGCATGTTGATGGTGCGCGTAGCCCATCATCTGGCCCCACACGAGATCGCTTTACTCGGACTGCTCGAAGTCGTGCTGGGCCCACTGTGGGCCTGGCTGGGGGCCGGGGAACGCCCGGGCGGCTCAACGATCCAGGGCGGCGCGCTGGTCCTGGGGGCCCTGGCTTTCAATGAGTGGCTGGCTCAGCGGGAGCGCCGGGCTAGCGCGCTCACTTCTCCACAAAAGCTCGCTCGATGACGTAATCGCCCGGCACACCGGACGAGGGTGAGATCACCAGACCGCGTACATCGAGCAAGGCGCGTGTATCAGCCAGCATGGCCGGGCTGCCGCAGATCATGCCGCGGTCGTGCTCACGCGAGAGATCCGGCAGTCCGATGCGCCGCGTCAACTCACCGGAGGCAATCAGATCGGTGATCCGACCCTGATTGCGAAACGATTCCCGCGTGACCGTAGGGTAGTAAATCAGCTTATCTTTCACCAGCTCGCCCAGAAACTCGTCAGCGGGCAACCGGGTTTGCAGCAGATCGGCATACGCCAGTTCGCTCACCAGACGCACCCCGTGCACGAGCACCACTTTTTCGTAGCGCTCGTAGGTCTCAGGGTCACGCACGATCGAGAGAAAGGGTGCGAGCCCCGTGCCGCTGCCAAAGAGATACAGATGACGGCCAGGCAGCAGATCGTCGATGACCAGCGTGCCGGTGGGCTTGCGCCCGATCAGCACCTTGTCGCCTGGCTTCAGATGCTGCAGCCGCGACGTGAGCGGTCCGTTGGGCACCTTGATGCTCAGGAATTCCAGATGCTCCTCATAGTTGGCGCTGGCCACGCTGTAGGCACGCACCAGAGGCTTGCCGTCGACCTCCAGGCCGATCATGACAAAGTGCCCATTGCGAAAACGCAGGGCAGGATCGCGGGTGGTCTTGAAACTGAAAAGCGTATCGTTCCAGTGATGGACGTCGAGAACGGTTTCTGAGTTGAACGCAGACATGAAATCGAAAAACGGCGCTGAACGGGCAATCCGACGTTGTACCCGATCCGGATGAGGGCGTGAAGCACGGCAACGCGCTAAGTAAACGCCTCGCGGCTATGACACGTCGCGCTCATCCATGGGTGCGACCAGGGCAGCCTTGCAGGCCGAATGACTCAGGGCAGATCGAACACCAGCACTTCGGCACCCTGGCCTTGCGCCACTATCACGCTGGCTTGCGCGGTGAGCTTCAGGGCATCGCCCGCTTCAAGCGCGTGTCCATTGACGCGCAAACGCCCCCGCGCAAGATGCACATAAGCCCTGCGACCCATAGCAATCGCCAGCTCAGCGGATTCCTCGCCCTCGAACAAGCCCGCGTAGACACGCGCCTGCTGATGGATGCGCACAGACCCGTCAGCCCCATCCGGTGAAGCGATCAGCCGAAGTCGTCCGCGTTTGTCTTCAGTCTCGAATCGTCGCTCTTCGTATCCGGGCTGCACGCCGGGCTGATCGGGCTCGATCCAGATCTGCAGAAAGTGTGTCGCGGCATCGGCCTGATGATTGAACTCGGAATGCATCACCCCCGTCCCCGCACTCATGCGTTGCACATCGCCCGGGCGGATCACCGACCCATTGCCCAGGTTGTCCCGATGCGCCAGCGCCCCGTCCAGCACGTAGCTGATGATCTCCATGTCGCGATGCCCGTGCGTGCCGAAACCGGCGCCGGGTGCCACGCGATCTTCATTGATGACCCGCAGGGGTCCAAAGCCCATGTGGGCTGGATCGCGATATCCGGCAAATGAAAAGCTGTGCCATGAATCGAGCCAGCCATGGTCCGCATGCCCACGCTCGCCTGCAGGACGCAGTGCAATCATTCAGTGCCTCTTTCAATTCGGTGAACACGGCGCGCAGCATACCGAATGGCGCACGCAGCGCATTCGCTATGATCCCGCGACGTCCATCCACTGCACTCTATTTTTTTGCGCCAACGCCGCGCATGCTCAGTTCCTGATGGCCAAGCGCCCCAGATGCCCTGAGCGCGGCGCAACCATTCGCTGGTGGCCATGAGCGATACATCGTCACATACGCCCTATGTGGGGCGATTTGCCCCGTCGCCCAGCGGGCCGCTGCACGCGGGTTCGGTGGCAACGGCCCTCGGCTCCTGGCTGGATGCGCGCGCCCATGGCGGGCGCTGGCTGGTCCGCATCGAGGACATCGACCCACCGCGAGAACAAGCCGGCGCGACGCAGTCCATTCTGAACACCCTCGAGCGCCTGGGTCTGCATTGGGACGACACGCCGCTGTTGCAGTCGGCCCACCTTGAGCGCTTTGAGCACGCACTGCAATCACTGGAAGCAGGCGGTCAGGTCTACCCATGCGGCTGCACGCGCCGTGAAATTGCCGACTCGCAGTCATCCACGCAGTTATCCATTGACCCAGCCGATCAGCGTCATGCCGAGCGGCCGTATCCAGGCACTTGCCGTGCCGGGCTCGCGCCAGGACGCCATGCCCGCGCCTGGCGGTTGCGGGTGGCGCCCGCAGTGGTGCAGTTCGAAGATCGATGCATGGGCCATCAGGCCCAGGAGGTCTCACGTGAAGTGGGCGACTTTGTGGTGCGCCGGGCCGATGGCCTGTGGGCCTATCAGCTGGCGGTGGTGATCGACGACGCGGCCCAGGGCGTGACCGATGTGGTGCGCGGTGCTGACCTGCTTGGCTCGACTGCGCGACAACTGCTGTTGGCACGCATGCTGGGGCTGTCTGAACCGCGCTATATGCATCTGCCCGTGGTGCTGGCACCCGACGGACAAAAACTGTCCAAACAGAACGGTGCATGCGCGGTGGACGGGCAGCCGGCGCTGCAAGTGCTGCAGCAGGCCATGACGCATCTGGGCGAGCATCTCGGGTTTGATGCCCCACCGGTTTCAGGCGCGCAGCCCTTGCAGAGCTGGCTGGCTCAGGCGACCCAGACCTGGGCGAAACGCTTCGGAATTTTCAGGGTTTTCTGATCCCGCCCAGCAGCGCGGCCACCGGCCTTGATGGGCGACGCACCGCAGTGCGAACGACGGGTTGGGCCGGACTGCCACCTGCGCCCACCGACTCCAGCGCCGGCTCATAGGGCTGCGTGAAGAAGGGGTCTTCGTACACACGCGGTGGCGGCGGCACACTGGGGCGCACCCGCCTGGGGGACTCATCGTCCGCGGCGCGATACCGCGATCGGGGCCCACGCTCACCGCGGTCCGCATCGCGATCGGGGCGGCGAGCCTCTCGCGGTTCACGTCGCTCGTCGGAGGTCGTTGCATCGACCGCGAGGTCCTGGGCCGGCAGTTTGCGCTTGGTGAGCTTTTCTATGTCAGCCAGCAGGCGATCGTCATTGCTGCCGGTCATGAGCGACAGCGCAATGCCCGAGGCACCAGCACGCCCCGTACGGCCGATGCGGTGCACGTAGTCTTCGGGGGAATAGGGCAGGTCGTAATTGATGACGGCTGGCAACTCGGCAATGTCCAGCCCACGTGCCGCCACATCCGTAGCCACGAGGACTGACACACGGCCCTGCTTGAAATCATCCAGCGTCTTCAGGCGCTCCTGCTGCGTCTTGTCACCGTGGATCGCAGCGGCCACCAGACCGTCACGCTCAAGCTGGCGCGCCAGCCTGCCGGCACCGATCTTGGTGTTGGAGAAGACGATGACCTGCGAAATGCCGTGGTCGCGTATGAGCTTGCCGACCGCGGCACGCTTGTGCTCCGGGGTGGCCACGCGATAGACGGTTTGCGTGATGTTTTCAGCCAGCGCGTTACGACGGGCCACCTCGATCAACTGAGGCGACTTCAGGAAACTCTCGGCAAGCTTGCGGATTTCGCCCGAGAACGTCGCCGAGAACATCAGATTCTGGCGGTCTTTGCTGAGCAGATTGATGATGCGCTGAATGTCAGGCAAAAAGCCCATGTCCAGCATGCGATCGGCTTCATCAAGCACCAGGATCTGCACCTGGGACAGGTTCACGCTGCGCTGCTCAACATGGTCCAGCAGGCGACCGGGCGTGGCGATCAGCAGTTCGCAGCCCTGACGCAGTGCCAGCGTTTGCGGCTTCATGTCGACGCCGCCAAATACCACTGCGGTGCGCAACGGCGTGTGTCGGGCGTATTCGCGCACGTTCTGGTAGATCTGGTCGGCCAGTTCGCGGGTGGGCGCCAGCATGAGGGCACGCACCGGGTGCCGCGCGGGCGAGGTGCTGGTGCTGGCCAGCGGTAACAGACGATGCAGGATCGGCAAAGCAAATCCAGCCGTCTTGCCTGTGCCGGTCTGGGCTGCGCCCATCACATCCTGGCCAGTCATCACCACAGGAATGGCCTGCGCTTGAATCGGGGTCGGTTCCCGGTACCCGAGCTCCGTGACTGCCTGAATAATGGACGGCGCCAGACCGAAGTCGGAAAATTGAACCACTGGTTCGGCGGGGGCCTCGACCGCAATCGGGTCGCTGGCGGAAGGTGCGGGCCCTGCACTGATGGGCGGGGTGCCCTCAGGTGACAACGTGGAAACTGATGAATCGATAAGGGGTGAATCGCTCATGCGAGAGCGTGCTCCGTGCCGGACGCCTGCGCGATCCGAAAAGACTAAAACCGCCGATCTTACGCGCAATCCGGCGGCAACGCGCGCGATTTCAACGGCCAGGGTCGATGCAGACCGGCCGAGGCAGCTTCCTTAGAGGAAGCGATCGAGCAGCTTGCGGCTGTGCCGATCCAGCGCGGCGATATCGCGCACCAGGTACTGAACGCCGAAACGATCGGCAATCAGCAGCGTATGGCGGGCGAGACGGCGGATATCTTCTTCGCCCTTGAGCACAAACTCGGTATCGCCCCGGTCCGTACGCACGGACCAGGTACTTGGGGTCGCAAAGCTCGAGACCGACTTGATTGCCTGGATCTCGGGCACGAACTCCCGGCTGGCCAGATGCTCTTCGATCAGGGCACGTCGTGCCGGCTCCAGCACTTCCAGACGTGCCACCCAGGCCAGTTCATGACCTTCCGGGCTCATGAGCGCAATTCCCTCATCGGGCGCGCCGATCGGGAACGCCCTGACCGCCACCACCCCGACATGCCTCGCGCCGTCTGAGGTCGTGAGGACCAGCCGGGCGAAGGCATCGCGTTCCAGGGCGAACTCAGCCACCGCCATCTTCATCCACCTCGGTTCGCCACAGCTTGGGTTCCCCCGGACCGTCATCGTCCTGTCTGGCCTGCGCCTGATACAGGCGGAAATACGCGCCTTCCAGCGACATGAGTGAATCGTGATCGCCCACTTCGACAATCTGACCGCGATCCAGCACCACCAGGCGGTCGGCGCGTCGCAGGGTACTCAAGCGATGGGCGATGGCGATCGTCGTGCGCCCGAGCACCAGGTTGTCGAGTGCTTTCTGGATTTCCTTCTCGGTCTCTGTGTCGACCGACGAAGTGGCCTCATCCAGGATGAGGATCTTCGGATCGATCAGCAGCGCGCGGGCAATTGAAATACGCTGCCGCTCACCGCCCGACAGCGCCTGACCACGCTCGCCCACCAGCGAGTCGTAGCCGTGAGGCAGCCGCAGGATGAAGTCGTGCGCATGTGCGGCGCGCGCAGCTGCCACGATCTCGGCACGGGTGGCATCGGGTTTGCCGTAAGCAATGTTCTCGGCAATCGTGCCGAAAAAGAGAAAAGGCTCCTGAAGCACCAGGCCGATATGGCGTCGGAATTGGGCCACCGGCACTGAGCGCACATCCACGCCATCGATGCGAATCGAGCCATCCGAAACATCGTGAAACCGGCAAATCAGGTTCACCAGCGTGCTTTTTCCCGAGCCGCTATGGCCAACCAGGCCGATCATCTCGCCAGGTTTGATCGCCAGGTCGATGCCACGGATCACGGCACGATTGCCGTAGCGAAACGCCGCACCGACGATATCGATGCGACCTTCAACTTTTTCGAGATTCACCGGCTGCACAGGCTCCGGGACACTGGAGACATGGTCCAGGATGTCAAAGATGCGCTTGGCCCCTGCGGCAGCCTTCTGGGTCACTGACACGATACGGCTCATCGAGTCCAGGCGCAGATAAAAACGGCTGATGTAGGCCAGAAAAGCCGTGAGTACGCCCACCGTAATCTGGTTGCGTGAGATCTGCCAGATCCCGAACCCCCAGACCACCAGGAGCCCCACCTCGGTCAGCAGGGTCACTGAAGGTGTAAACAGCGACCAGACCCGGTTCACGCGGTCATTCACGGCCAGGTTGTGGCGGTTGGCCTCCCGAAACCGCTCGGTTTCCCGCTGCTCCTGTGCGAAGGCTTTCACTACCCGGATGCCGGGAATGGTGTCAGCCAGCACGCTGGTCACCTCAGCCCAGATGCGATCCACCTTTTCGAAGCCGGTACGCAGCTTGTCGCGTACGGTATGGATCATCCAGGCAATGAAGGGCAGCGGCAGCAAGGTGACCAGCGCCAGCCAGGGATCGATCGAAAACAGGATGGCCGAGGTCATGAGAATCATGAGCACATCGGTCGCGAAATCCAGCAGATGCATGGACAGGAACAGGCAGATCCGATCGGTCTCCGCCCCGATCCGCGCCATCAGGTCCCCGGTGCGTTTGCCGCCGAAATACTGCAGCGACAGATTCAGGAGGTGCTCATAAGTCTGAGTACGCAGATCTGCCCCGATACGTTCGCTCACCAGGGCCAGGATGTAGGTTCGCGCCCAGCCCAGCCCCCAGGCCAGCAGCGCCGCCGCAAACAACCCCCCCAGGTACTTGGTCACCGTTGCCGGGTCGATCGGCACGCCGCGCTGAAACGGAATCAGCACGTTGTCCATCAGCGGCATGATCAGATACGGCGGCACCAGCGTAGCGGCCGTCGCGGCGATCGTGAGCAGGAACCCGATCGCAAGCTGGAACTTGTAGGGCCGCGCGAAGCGCCACAGTCGCAGCAGCACCCAGGTGGAAGGCAGCGCCTCGGGCGGCGGCGCACAGGCCGGGCACTCGTGCTTGCCCGCGGGAATGACCGCCTGGCATTTGGCGCACCGAACCGGCGGCGGGCTCAACACCCCGCCCGGATGGGGCTGACTCGCCACCAACTCGAAGGACTCGATCAGTCGCTGCGCCGGTCCGTCCTGGCCAAGGGTGTAGCGCCAGCTCGCGATGCGATGCTGATCGTCGACCAGCTCCAGTGTGCCCACGCCGGCATGATCACGTTTTCTAAGGGTGAGCCCCGCGCGGATCGCAAAATCAGTCCATCCGATATCTGGAGCAGGCGACCAGAGCAGACGCCCGTTGGTGACCACAAGCAGGCCCGCACTGAAGTGCAGCCGCTCATCCAGGTCACTTTGCATCCAGGCGAGCGCCCGCTCCTCGGGTCGCAATGCCTGTTGCAGCGCGTGCCCCCAGGGTGCCGGCACAGGTCGCTCGACAACGGTCTGGGAAGAGGCGGTCTCTGGCATGTATTAGAAGACGTCGGCCGGATACCGCGGCCGGATCGCCTGCGGCAAACACCCGGCGGGCGGGAATCACGAGGGTGCAAGGTTACCGCATCCCGCCCCCAGCGCGCCGTGAAACGAAATTCGCGTGACCTGCCGGGCGTTGCGTAAACCGTACGCCGGCTGGCGCGTTCATGACTGGACGGGCATGTTTTGCGACAGGTTTCCTGCCAGCCCGATCCCGCGCCCAGGCGCCCAGACTCTCAAGCCGATACCGAAATGCAAGCTCCCGGAGACATCCGGATCCTCGAGATCCGTTCGCTGCGAGGCCCGAATCGCTGGGCCTACATGCCTGTGCTGGAGGTGCTCATTGATATCGGCGCCCTCGAGGACTACCCCTCGAACAAGCTGCCCGGGTTCCCGGAACGCCTTCGGGCCTGGCTTCCGGGCCTGATCGAGCACCGCTGCAGCTACGAGGAGCGCGGCGGTTTCCTGCGCCGCCTGGACGAGGGCACCTGGCCCGGTCACATTCTGGAACATGTCACGCTCGAGCTGCAGACCATGGCTGGCTTGCCGTCCGGGTACGGGCGGGCACGCGAAACATCGCGTGTCGGGGTCTACGAGGTGGTGGTGCAGGCCTGGCATGAGGAGATCGCCCGCTTCGCACTGCTGCAGGCCCGCGAACTGATGATGGCCGCGATCGAAGACCGGCCCTACGACATTGACCAGACCGCCAAAACGCTGCGGCGCATGGTCGACAAACTCTGGCTTGGACCAAGCACGGGCTGCATCGTCGCCGCCGCCGACTACCGGGGCATCCCCTTCATTCGGCTCAACGAAGGCAATCTGGTGCAGCTGGGCTACGGTGCCCTGCAACGCCGCATCTGGACCGCCGAGACCACCCGCACCAGCGCCATCGCCGAGGGCATCTCGCGCGACAAGGATCTCACTAAGCAGCTGCTCGCGCCGCTGGGCATCCCGGTTCCCGAGGGCGAATTCGTTCGCAGCGCCCAGCAGGCCAGTGACGTTGCAGACACAATTGGCTATCCGGTGGTCGTCAAACCCTACGACGGTAACCACGGACGGGGCGTCTTCACCAATCTTGTCACCGCAGAGGAAGTCCAGACCGCTTACGCAGCCGCGCTCGAAGAAGGCAGCGGCGTGATCGTGGAGCGTTTCATCCCGGGCTACGAGCATCGACTGCTGGTCGTCGGCGGCAAGCTGGTCGCGGCGGCCCGCGGTGACCTGGCATTCGTCATCGGGGATGGCCAGCACACGATCGACCAGCTGATCGACCTGCAACTCAACGCCGATCCGCGTCGCGGCGTCACCGAAGACTCGCCATTGAATTTGGTGCGTCTGGACAGCGCGGCACGCATCGAACTGGCCCGTCAAGGCCTGGATGCCGATTCGGTCCTGCCGGATGGCCGCAAGCTGCTGATCCAGCGCAACGGCAATGTCGCCATCGATTGCACCGATGAGGTCCACCCGTCCACTGCCGAACTCGTATCGCTTGCGGCACGCGCGGTCGGTCTGGACATCGCCGGCATCGATCTGGTCGCTGAAGACATCGCGCGCCCGCTGTCGGTTCAAGGCGGCGCCATTGTCGAAGTCAACGCCGGCCCGGGGCTGCTGATGCATCTGCGCCCCTCCGAGGGTAAAGCGCGCCCGGTGGGCGCGGCCATCGTCGATCACCTCATTCCGGTTGGCGAGAGCGGTCGCATACCGATCGTCGGCATCACCGGCAGCCGCGGCACGACGGGTGTTGCCAGGCTGGTCTCGCACCTGATGCGCTCAACCGGTCGACGGATCGGCAGTGCCACCTGCGACGGTCTGATGGCCGACACCCGCCTCGTCCGCAGCGAACCCTCTGCCGACTGGGACTGCGCCCTGAAGGTGCTGCTCAACCGCTCCATCGACCTGGCCGTTATTGAAAACGGCGCCCGTTCCATTGCACAGGACGGTCTGGCCTATGACCGTTGCATGGTTGGCGTGGTCACCAGCCTCGACCCGGAGGCGCTCTTTGATGACCTGCGCATCGACACGCCCAAGCGTCTGTTCGGCGTGCTGCGCACGCAGGTCGATGTAGTGCTGCGCGAAGGTGCGTCCATCCTGAATGCCGATGACCAACAGCTCGTCGAGATGGCTGAACTGTCTGATGGCCAGGTGATCTTCTACGGCATGGACTCAGCCAATCCGGTCATCGTCGCTCATCTCGAGCATGGTCGCCGGGCGGTCTATGCACGCGGGCGAGACGTTGTGCTCGCACTCGGCCGGGAAGAAACCGTGCTGGAGGCACTTCTGGACAGCGGCGATCCCCAATCCATCCTGCCTGCTGCCGGCGTCGCATGGTCGATGGGCTTTGCACCCGAACTCATCCGCAGCGGCCTGGCAGCGCTCCAAACGCAATCTGCCGTGCAGCGCACTGCAACGACTCCCGCGCTGGCGGAAGAGCCGACCTTCTGACGCACTTGGCCGCGGTCACGCGCGGCCCTTCGCCCATGAACATCACCCGCCTCCGCGCATTGCGCGGTCCTAACCTTTGGAGCCGGCACACGGCCATCGAAGCCGTGGTCGAGTGCAGTGCACCCGAGCAGGACATCGGCGGCCTGCCTGGCTTCGAGGCCGCACTGCGCGAGCGATTTGCCGAGATCGGTCCCCTGCGAGCCGGCAGCGAAGGCAAGGTCTCAATGGCCAACGTACTGGGTCGGACCGCATTGCGGCTGCAGGCGCTGGCCGGCTGCAACGTGCTGTTCGGTGGCGCCATCCCGACTGCCCAGCCTGGCGTCAGTAGAGTGGTCGTCGAATACACCCAGGAGGCGGTCGGACGCCTTGCATTGGAGATGGCCCAGGCGCTGTGCACAGCGGCGCGCGACGGTACTCCATTCGACAGCCAGGCGGCTCTGGCCAAACTGCGCGAGCTCGATGAAGACATTCGGCTTGGCCCCAGCACAGGTTCCATCGTGCAGGCAGCCGTTGCACGCGGCATCCCGTTTCGCCGTCTGACTGAAGGCAGCCTCGTGCAGTTTGGCTGGGGCGTGCATCAGCGCCGCATCCAGGCCGCCGAGATCGACCGCACCAGCGCCATTGCTGAATCCATCGCGCAGGACAAAGACCTCAGCAAAAAGTTGCTCGAGGCAATCGGCGTACCCGTGCCAAGCGGACGCTCGGTCACGGAGCTCGACGAAGCCTGGGAGGTGATGCAGTCGCTTCGCACGCCGGTCGTGGTCAAGCCCCGCGACGGCAATCAGGGCAAGGGTGTCACCGTCAATGTGCAATCGCGCGCCGAGCTTGAAACCGCATGGACTGCAGCCACGCAGATCAGCAGCGATGTGATCGTCGAGCGTTACATCCCCGGCGATGACTACCGGTTGCTGGTTGTGGACCGCAAACTGATCGCAGCGGCCCGACGCGACCCTCCGCATGTCATCGGCGACGCGCAACACACCGTGCGGCAGTTGGTCGATATCGTGAACAGCGACCCGCGTCGTGGCGACGGTCATGCCACACCGCTCACGCGTATCCGCTTCGATGCCATCGCCCTGGCACGTCTGGAATCGCAAGGTCTGCACGCCGACTCGATCCCCGAGCGAGGCCGCAAAGTGGTGTTGCGCAACAATGCCAACCTGAGCACAGGTGGCACTGCCACCGACGTGACCGACGATGTGCACCCGGATGTCGCCGCGCGCGCCGTGGAGGCTGCACAAATGGTCGGTCTGGACGTGTGCGGGGTGGACGTCGTGTGCAAGACCGTCACGCGTCCGCTTGAAGAGCAAGGCGGCGCCATCGTGGAAGTCAATGCAGCCCCGGGTTTGCGCATGCATCTGGCGCCCTCCTACGGGCGACCTCGCCCGCTTGGCGAAGCCATTATCGATACCCTGTATGGCGCGGGCGAAGATGGTCGTATTCCGACGGTGGCTGTCACGGGCACCAACGGCAAGACCACCACGGTCCGTCTGATCGCTCATCTGCTTGCACGCTCGGGGCTGTGTGTTGGGATGACCAACACCGATGGGGTGTACGTTGGCGGCAAGCAGACCGACTCCGGTGATTGCAGCGGCCCCAAGAGTGCGCGCAGCGTGCTGATGCACCCGGATGCGCAGGCAGGTGTCTTCGAGACGGCCAGAGGCGGTCTGTTGCGGGAAGGCCTTGGTTTTGACCGATGCACCGTTGGCATCGTCACAAACATCGGGATGGGCGACCACCTTGGCATGAACTTCGTCGAGTCCGCCGAAGATGTCGCCACGCTCAAGAGCGTGGTCGTACAAAACGTGGCGCCCGACGGCGTCGCCGTGCTCAATGCCGACGACCCGCTGTGCGTCGACATGGCAGAGCGCTGCCCGGGCTCGGTTACATTCTTCGGCTCGGGCCCCGAGCAGCCGGTGATTGCCGCGCATCGGGAACAGGGACGGCGCGTGGTGTTTGTCGCGGGCCAGGAGATCGTTGCCGCCCACCGCGATCGCGAGTGGCGCTTTGCACTGTCAGCCATTCCATTGACCCGCGACGGACAACTGCGGTTCCAGGTCGAAAACGTCATGGCGGCGATTGCAGCGGCCTGGGCGCTGGGCATGGACTGGGATACCGTCCGAGCCGGCCTGTCCAGTTTCGTGAGCGATGCCGCATCGGCCCCGGGGCGCTTCAATCTGTTTGACTACCGGGGCGCCACGGTCATTGCCGACTACGGTCACAACCCCGACGCCATTGCGGCGCTGGTCGATGCGGTGCAGGCCTTGCCTGGCAAACGCCGGTCTGTGGTCATCAGTGGTGCCGGCGACCGTCGCGACGAAGATCTGCGCCGCCAGACCGAGATCCTTGGCGACGCATTCGACGAAGTCATCCTGTATCAGGACGCAGCCCAGCGGGGCCGTGCCGATGGTGAAGTGATTGCACTGCTCAGAGATGGTCTGCGCGCAGCCAAGCGCACTGAACGCATCGATGAAATTCGCGGTGAATTCCACGCGATCGATCATGCGCTGGAGCGACTGTCGCCAGGGGATCTGTGCCTGATCCTGGTGGATCAGGTCCCCGAGGCGCTCGCTCATCTGGCGCAGCGCACCTCGGGGGCTTTCTCTGTCTCCACCTCATCGGTCACCTCAGCGGCCACTTCATCAACCACATCAGCGGCTCACTGACTCGATCGCCCTGGCCAGTGTCGCGGCTGCGGACATCACCCGCAGCCGGCCCGCCCCTTGCGCCGCAGCGCAACGGCGCATGCCAGGCACACTGTCGCTGACCACGACGGCATCCAAGGCCGGCTCCGCCAGAAGGTCTTGAGCATGCTGCGCGAACAGTCCATGTGCAGCCACAGCCACTACGCGGTCAGCGCCATGCGTGCGCAAGACCTGCGCGGCCCGGCGCACGGTGCCGCCGCTTGAAATCAGGTCGTCGTACAGAAGCACCTGCGCAGCCTTCACATCGCCTGCCACCAGTTCTTCCGTGCTGACGACACCCGCACTGCGGCGCTTGTCGAGCATGGCAAAACCCAGTTCGTACCCCAAACGGATCTGCAGCGACTCTCGCCACAGTTGAGCACGCTTGACCCCGCCCGGGTCGGGCGAGGCAACCACCCAACGTGCCGGACCCGGCGCGATGGGGGACACAGTCTGCGCTGCCTGTGCGAGCTCCGGCTTGCTGGGCTCTGGCGCAACAGGACTGACTGACCAGAGCGGATCACTGAACAGCGCATCGAACACGCCCGACGCGCGCACGTGGACGATCGGACAGCGAAACGCGTTCTCGAACGCCGCTGCATCATGCACCTCGAGTGCGATGAGGCGCTGCACGCCCGCCGCCTCGAACAATTGCGCCAGATGCCGCAAGGACAGCGGATCGAATGGCTTGGTACGGCGATCCTTGCGGGCATACGCCAGATACGGGATCACCGCAGTCACGCGGGCGGCGCCATGGTCACGCAGCGTGGCGGCAAACGTCCAGAGCCGCCACAGCCTGTCGTGGGCGCTGCAGTCGGGCTCGCCGTGAAGCGACTGCATCACATACACGTCCTGACCGCCTGGATCGGTCATCGGGCGCAACTTGCATTCGCCATCCTCGAAGACGCGCTCCTCATGCAAGGCTATGCCCTGCTGCAGACAGCTCGCTACTTCGGCAAAGAGCGGCTGATGTGCATCAAGCGCATACAGCAGCATGCTCAGACATCCTCATCCACGGTATTGCGCCCGCGATCACGCGCGCTTGCCTGCTCGGCAGATCGCGCGGGCGATGGAGCATCCGGGAACCCGACTGGACTTCGCGCAGGCGCACCCTGCGCCCAGCTCTCGAAGGCCCGCACGAAACGATCCCGTTGCATCAGGGGCAGGCGATCGATCCCTGCAGCCATCACGCGGCCACCGCCTCCAAAGCGCGCACACAGTGCATCAGCGCCCTCCTGATCGATACTCCGATCGGCCGAGCGCCTGGCCCGCACACTGACGCGCAGCGTGTCATCGGGCTGAAGCAACAGCACGGCCTGCGCCTGCGCGGGCGATGCGCGCAAGAGGTGGTCCGCCAGCGCACCGACCACACGCCGACACCATGTCGCATCCGGCAGCACAGTGACCCGCGCATCGACCGATCGCGTCAGTGCAGTCAGCGACTCGGCGCGCGCCAGGTCCTCCCGGCGCAGTCGGACCAACCGGCGCAAGGCCGGATCGCGCTCGAGCACCCTCACCGGATCAGCACACACCGACAGGCGGCGATAGACCTCGTGTGGCGTCACGCAGCCATCCTCGACCCGCGCAGAGCAGGCGTTGTAGGTGATCGCTTCGCCCAACTGCTGCAGGTTCGACAGGTAGCCTGAATCAAACCCGGCCGCACGGCCCAGCGCCTCGGCGCGCTCAAGCAGATTGTCTCCATAGGCCCCCACCAGCGCCCAGGCACGAAACCGACCATCGAGCGCCTGATCCACCAGCAGGCTGGTACACACCTCGGGCGATGGGTCGATGCATGCCTGCAGCAGCGGATGGGCTGGTGCAGGGGGCGATGCATGGTGGTCGAACCATCGCACCTTCACCCCTGCCTCGAGCAGACGCAGCAGCGCCTCGTGATTGCGCTGCAAGGACAGGTCGCACACCAGCACCTCTTTCGCTTTGCGCACGGGCACTCGGTGCAACAGCGCGATGTCGCGCTTGGCGCCCGTCACCAGCGTGGCCGCCGCAGGTGCGTGTAAACGCCACTGCCTGACTGCACACATGCCGTCGGCATCACCATGGCAGACATCGAAGCGTCCGAGGGTCATGCAGCGAGTATCGCGAGCCGGCCATGCGCGACATTGAGGCGGGTCAATCGTGCGTCGCACCTGATGCAAGACCATCTGCAGGCCATCGCGAACGCTGCAGCGCCGCGATCGGATCCATTGTCGGGAGCGCCAGGCACCCGCTACTTCACCAGGAAGGACATTCATGAAAACCGATACGCAACTGAAACACGACGTGGTCGCCGAGCTCGACTGGGACCGCGCCGTCAACGCCACCAATGTCGGGGTCGCCGTACGCGACGGCATCGTGACCTTGAGCGGACACATCGACACCTACGCGGAAAAAGATGCCATTGAACGCGCAGTTCAGCGTGTCGAAGGCGTACGCGCCGTGGCCATCGAGCTGGATGTAAAGCTGTCACCAGGTCATCAGCGCAGCGACTCCGAAATCGCCGCCGCTGCGGAGTCGGCCTTCAAGTGGCACGCGCTGCTGCCGGCCGACAAGCTGAAGGTCCGTGTCGAGAAGGGCTGGGTGACGCTCGGAGGCGAAGTCGACTGGGATTACCAACGCCGCAACGCGGAGAGTTCGGTGCGCGCCCTCACCGGTGTGGTTGGGGTGAGCAACACCATCACGATCAAGCCCCAAACCGCACCGGCTAATGTGATTGGCCGTATCCGCGAGGCGCTGACACGGCGCGCAGAGCGGGAAGTGCGCAACATTGATGCAAGCGTCAGCGGCTCCACCGTGACGCTGCGCGGTTCGGTTCACACCTGGGCCGAGCGCGCCGCCTGCGAGGGTGCCGCCTGGTCTGCGGCAGGCATCTCGAAGGTCGTCAACGAATTGCAGGTCAGCCCCTGAGCGCATCGGCACCGCCCATGCGCTACAGCGGACACACGCCTTGCCCGCCAGAGCAGGCGTCCTTCCCTTACTTGCCCTTCAACTTGAAAGAGATCCGACATGAACGAACTGCTCAATACCGACCCCATGGGTCTGATGCCCATTGAAGATGTGCTGCGCAGCATGATGCGCCCGTGGCGCATGGAGATGGCGGACCGTGCACCGACCATCCGAATGGATCTGAGTGAAACCGATACCGCCTATCAGATCAAGGCGGAGATTCCTGGTGTGCGGAAAGAAGATATCGATGTGCGCGTGGAAGGCAATCAGGTCACGCTGAGTACCGAAGTGAAAAAAGAAAAGGAGGAAAAGAAGAACGGCCGCGTGCTGCGCAGTGAACGCACTTACGGCTTTACCAGCAGAAGCTTCACGGTGTCATCGCCTATCGATGAGTCCAAGGCCGAAGCGCACTACGAAAACGGCATTCTCGATCTCACCTTGCCGAAAAAGGCCGGCAGCACGGCCAAGCGCTTATCCATCCACTGAGGCTGTGCGGCGCCTTCGGCGCAGCATCCCGTGCTGCGTCAAGGGTGCTGCGTCAAAGGAGTCTCTGGACCAAGCTTCATTGCGTGCGGGCACACGCACCATTGCTGCGCGACAGCCGTGCACGCCCCAGTCCAGAGCGGGTCGGACGCTCCTCGACGAAGCCTCTCGTATTGCGAGCCAGGGAGCGCAAACCCTGTGGGTCAAGGATTTCCACTTCGCGGTTATCGACGCTCAAGTATCCCCATCCCGCCAGCTCGCCAAAGGACCGACTCACGGTTTCATGCGCCACCCCCAAATGACTGGCGATGTCGCGCCGACTCATGGGCAGACGCAACCGGCGAGGAGATTGGCCGGCGGCCTGCATGCGCGCCGAACGCTGCAGTAAAAAGCGGGCCAGCCGCACCTCGGAAGCCACTGCCGCCATCACCTCGGCAATACCCGCCGAACTGGCGAGCTGGGCACTCAGGGTGGTTTGCAACGCCCGATCCAGCGGTGCCACACGCCTGCGCAAACTCTCAAGCTCGCGTACAGGCAAGGCATAAACCGTTGAATCCTCCAGTGCCAGCGCGGAGCTTGGATGCACGCCATTGCACAGTGCATCAAACCCGATCACTTCGCCCTGCCCCGCAAACCCAAGCACCTGCTCGTAGCCATCGTCGGCCAGCCGCAAGATCTTGAAGGTGCCCAGCCTGACCACATGCACCGACTCGGCGCGGGTGCCTTCATGAAACAGCGCTGCCCCCGACCGCACGCGGCGAATCGGCACCAGGCACGCATCACACAGACGCCGGTCATCCGACTCGGCCCCCATGACACTCAGCAAATCGGACAGGCGCCCCTGCGTGGGGAGTGCTGCAACGTGGGGTTGAACAGTCTGTTCCATGGGCATCCTTCGACCTTCAGGCGCGTGCTGCGCGCAGTCCGCGTGCCACGGCGGCACGCAGGTACAGGTTGGGCTGGATGAGCCCTGGCAACCATCGGCGTGAGCGGCATGAAGGCATCAGACAACGCTGAGCCGTCCGTGATCAATGCCCTCACGATGATGTAGGAGCGGCGGCAGCCTGCAAGGCAGCAGCACTTGAATCAGTCGGGTTCGACCTCGCAGCCCAGCCGGGCCAGCGTTGCATCGATCCAGGCCGTATCGACCTTGCCGGCATGGATTGCCGCCACCATCTGCGCCTCGGCCTGCGACTTTACAACCGTGGCAGCGTGCAGCGCCTCGGCGTGTGCGAAGGGTACGCACAGCACGCCGTCGTCGTCGCCAATCACCAGGTCGCCAGGCTCGATCACCATCCC
>DGIT01000121.1:0-2768 GCA_002386465.1 Burkholderiales bacterium UBA4615
TATGTGGCGGCCAAGCACGGCATCATCGGCCTGACCAAAGTGGTGGCACTGGAAACCGCGCAGACAGGCATCACCTGCAATGCGATCTGCCCCGGCTGGGTGCTGACGCCGCTGGTACAAAAACAGATTGATGCGCGGGTGGCCGCCCGAGGCATTTCGCCTGAGCAGGCCAAGGACGAGCTGGTCGGTGAAAAGCAGCCCTCGCGCGAATTTGTGACGCCTGAGCAATTGGGCGCGTTGGCTGCGTTCCTGTGTTCGGACGCGGCCAGCCAGGTGCGAGGTGCCGCCTGGACTATGGACGGCGGCTGGACGGCCCAATAAGGCCTCACGCGCATTGACCTGAAGGACGGTGCTTATGACGCTGCGTTAACGCGCCAGTAGCGCGGCGGGGTGAGTCGGCTGCGTGTCCAGTGCAGCGTCCCGTCAGGCGCAACCCTCAGCATGAGGGCGCCATCATGGTCAGTGCGCAGCACATCAATGCCTCGATCGAGATAGCGCTGCATCACCATCGGGTGCGGGTGCCCGAAACGACTGCGATAGCCCACCTGGAAGATCGCAGCGCGCGGCGCCACCGCATCGAGGAATGCGTCGGTCGATGAGGTGCGGCTGCCATGGTGAGGCACCAGCAGCACATCAGCCCTGAGCGCCTCGGCCCCGAACAGCGACACCAGCCGCCGCTCCTGCGCCGCCTCGATATCACCCGCCAGCAGGAGAGTGACCCCCGCTGCCTGCACCTGAAGCACGCAACTGAGGGCGTTGGTGGGTGATCCTCTGGCGGGCTCGGGCGGATCGGCAGGATGCAGGAATCTGAAGTGCACGCCTTCCCATTCCCACTGCTCACCGCGCCGACAGGACAGGCTGCGACGCGCGCCCGCGAGGATGGCATGCTGCGGCGGCAGTGAACTGGCCACCCAGTCAGGCGTCATGTCGCGGATCAGCGTGGCCGCACCGCCGGAATGATCATCGTCGAGATGCGAAACAATCAGCGCGTCGATGTGATGCACGCCCTGTCGGCGCAGCCATGGGACGATGACCCGGGAGGCTGCATCAGACTGCGGGCCCTGCGACGGGCCGGTATCAAACACCAGTACACGCGATCCGGTTTGGAGCACCACGGCCGTGCCCTGTCCCACATCGAGGGCAGCCAGCCGAACCTCGCCCTCGCTGGGCTGATCAAGCGGACTGCACAGCAGGGGCAGCAAAGCCAGGGCACCCGCTGCGCGCCGTGGCACGCCCGGGGGCGCAAGCAGCAGCACACAGCCCGCCACGCCAAGCAACAACGCGGCCGACTGCGGGGGCGTCAGCCAGATCACGGCGCCCGGCCAGCGCGCCATGTGTTCCAGCGCCCACAACAACCACTTCGTGAGCTGTGCGGCCGGCCAGAGCACCCACCCAGCGCCCTCGGACCAGAACGGCGCCAGCGCGCCACCCGCCAGGGCAAGAGGTGTTACCACGATGCTGACCAGAGGGATGGCCACCGCATTAGCGACCGGACCGACGATCGAAACCGAGCCGAAGAAGAGCGCTCCCAGGGGAAGCAGTGCAATGGTGGCGGCCCACTGTGTGCGCAGCGCTCCATCCACAAGACGACGCACAGACGACAAATGAATCGACTGCGCGGCACACGCCCAGACAATGGCCAGCACTGCGCCAAACGACAGCCAGAAACCGGCTGCCAGTGGCGCCCAGGGATCGAGGCAGGTGATCAATGCGGCGGCCATGCCCACGGCCGCAACGATCGATGCCAAGCGCCCGGTTGCCAGGAGCAAGGCCGCGACCGTCAGCATGAAGCAGGTGCGCTGTGCGGGAATCCCCCACCCTGCGATCAGGGAGTAGGCCCAGGCCACCCCGACCGCAACAAGGAGACGCACCATGGCTACCGGTATGCGTAGCGGCAACCCGACACGCACGGCCAATCGACTGCGCCACAGCCACCCTGCCAGGCTGCCCCCCAGCCCGGCCAGCATCGTGATGTGCAGCCCCGAGATGGACATCAGGTGGCCCACTCCGGTCTGATTGAACACCGACCACAAGGCCGGACTGATGGCAGCCTGATCGCCAATAGACAGAGCCGCCAGCACACCGGCCTCGCGCTGCAGGCCAGCGTCGATCGCAGCCGGCAGCGCACGGCGCACGATATGTCTGAAACGCTCTGCAGCGAGCAGAACACCGGACACCTGAGGGTCAAGACGCTCCCCATTGCGCACACTGCCCACCGCAGCAATACCTTCCTGCAACCAGCGCAACTCGCGGTCGAATGCGCCAGGGTTATGCGCCGCATGCGGGCGCTTCAGGCGCACCGTGAACCGCCAACGCTCACCCGGCACGACCGGTACCGATGGCGACACGCGCTCAGCGCGACGCCCGCTGCCCCAATTCAGTTGAACCCGTGCTCGCAAGGCACACCCGGGCTCGCAGGATTCGACTTGAAAGCCGAATTGCACACCGTGCAGCCCGCTGACAGGCAAGGCATCGACCACACCCGTCAGTTGGAGCTCGGCCCCTTCCAGCTCGGGCGGCAATCGGTCCGCGAGCCTGCTCTGGGCGACTGATGCCGTCCACGACCAGGCCGCCAGCGCAACACACGCCAGCACACAACCGGCGCTAAGCCCGGGACTGGCACGCCGGTGCAGCAGCACCGCAGCCCATGCCGCGATAAGCGCCGCGCAGCCAGCCGCCGTGCGCCAACTTTCGTGTGGCAGTTGGGCCTGGGCGTGCAGATACAGCACCGAAGCCACGATGCATGCGGGCACACACAACACAAGACG
>DGIT01000121.1:2869-2998 GCA_002386465.1 Burkholderiales bacterium UBA4615
TGGCCCGCATGCATCAGGCGCCAGCCTTGATGACATACGGCCTCAGCGCACCGGTTCGCCAGTCGCCAGACCCTTCATGCGTCACCACATTCGGCTGCGCCTCTCATTGCAGCCGTGGCAACACCCTGC
>DGIT01000121.1:3088-3548 GCA_002386465.1 Burkholderiales bacterium UBA4615
GGCGTGAGCTCCTCTGGCGCATTGCGTGCGCGCCACCGCCAGGCGGGTGCAATATCCGGCGCATCGGTTTCGAGTACATAAGCTGACGCATCGAAGCCAACGGCCAGCCGACGAATCTGCAGCGCCCGCTCGAATGTCATGGCGCCACCGAATCCCAGCACAAAGCCCTGCTCGATGAAGTGACCCGCCTGTTGGGTACTGCCATTAAATGCATGCGCAATGCCACCACGCACACCCATGCGACGCAATTGCTTGAGGATCAGATCCTGGGCACGCCTCACATGCAAGATGACCGGCAGATCAAAGTCACGGGCAATGCGCAGTTGTTCGACGAAGAAGCGTTCATGACGGGACGGATCTTGCACGGGTACGAACCGGTCCAGACCAATCTCGCCCACGCCAACGAATGCCGGATCAGGCATCGCGGCAGCAACCGCTGCACGCAGCGCGAGCAGGTCAT
>DGIT01000121.1:3639-24010 GCA_002386465.1 Burkholderiales bacterium UBA4615
AGACAGCGCACACACCGCAGCGAAATTGCCCCGCTCCACCGCGGGCACCACGATCCGCGATACGCCGGCCTGCACAGCGCGCACCACGACCGCATCGCGATCTTCATCGAACTCGGCGGCGTCCAGATGGCAGTGGGTATCAATCAGCATCGCAGAATCATCGCATGCACGCTGCGGCGCACACACGCGGCATTGATCACTTCACAGCAGGTGTTAACACTGCCAGGCCATCTGCCACGCCCGGCTAAGCCGGACCCAGTCGCCCCTCACGCAACGACAGGATGCGATCGGCACGCTGCGCCAGTTCCAGATCATGGGTCACGATCACGAAGGCGGTGGCACGCTCCCGACTGAGTGCCTCCATCAGATCGAACACCTGACGCGCTGTCCCGCGGTCCAGATTGCCGGTGGGCTCATCGGCCAGCACGCACAGTGGATCGCCGACCAGCGCGCGCGCCAGCGCAACACGCTGACGCTCACCGCCCGAAAGTTCGCCAGGCCGATGCGACAGGCGCTCAGAGAGTCCGACCCGACCGAGCATTGCACTGGCGCGTTGCATACACAGCGCAGGCGCCTCACGCCGAATGCGCAGCGGCATCTCGACGTTCTCGAGCGCTGTGAATTCCGGAAGCAGATGATGAAACTGGTAAACGAACCCGAGCTTGCGATTGCGGGCTGCGCCGCGCTGGACCTCGGTCAGTGCATCCAGACGGTCGCCTTGCAGACGCACCTCGCCTGAACTGGCGGCATCCAATCCGCCCAACACATGCAGCAGCGTGCTCTTGCCCGACCCGGACGCACCGACGATGGCAATACGCTCACCCGCATGCACATCGAGATCCACGCCGTTCAGAATGGTGAGCGTGTTCGATCCTTCGTGATAGGACCGCGTGACCGCTCGACACGACAGCACAATCGCATCACTCATAGCGCAAGGCCTCGGCCGGTCGCACACGCGAAGCGCTCAAGCTGGGATAGAGCGTGGCTGCAAGCGCCAGCACACACGACATGAGACCGATGGTGATCACGTCCGAGGCATGCAGATCACTGGGCAGGTGATTGATGAAATACACGCCAGCCGGCAGCACCTGAAAGCCGAACAATCGTTCAACGAAACCCACCACCGAGCCGATATTCAACGCCAGCACGGTGCCAAGCACCACGCCAAGGAGCGTGCCCAGCAAACCCACCAGCGCACCTTGCACCACAAAAATGCCCATGATCGATCGGGGTGATGCGCCCAGGGTGCGCAAAATCGCGATGTCACTGCGCTTGTCCGTGACAGTCATGACTAGCATCGAGACCAGGTTGAAAGCAGCCACGGCCACGATGAGCGTGAGGATGATGAACATCATGCGCTTTTCGATCTGCACCGCAGCGAACCAGTTGCGGTTCTCGCCGGACCAGTCTCGCGCAAGCAGCCCGGACGGCAAGCCTGCCATCAGCTCGCCGGCGATCTGAGGGGCCTGCTGCATGTCATCGGTACGCAACCTTACCCCGCTCACGCCCTCCACCCGAAAGAGCTTGGCTGCGTCGTCCATGGCCGTGAGCACCAGAGTGCTGTCGTACTCGTAGTGGCCGGATTCAAATACGGCCACGACGGTGAACTGGCGCACCCGCGGCACCACACCTGCCGGCGTGACCGTGCCCTGCGGCGCGATAAGTGCCAGTCGGTCACCCACACGCGCGCCAAGCTGAAACGCCATGACCTTGCCGACAGCGATCCCGAACTCACCTGGAATCAGGTCGTTCAGTGTGCCCGCAATCACTTGCGTACCCACTTCAGACACCCCGGCTTCAAGCTTGGGCTCGATACCCCGCACCATCACACCACGCACGATATCGTCGCGTGTGAGCATGGCCTGACCCGACACATAGGGCGCACCTGCACGCACCAGAGGGTGACGCTTGCTCTGATCAACGACGGCCTGCCAATCGAGCAGGGGCTTATGCGTGGCCACCACTTCGATGTGGGACAACACGGACAGCATGCGGTCACGCACTTCCTTCTGAAAGCCATTCATGACCGACAGCACCACAATCAGCGCGGCCACACCCAGGGCGATCCCTGCCATGGACAGCGCAGAGATGAAGGAAATGAAGCCATTGCGCCGGCCCGAGCGCTTGCCGCTGCGGGTATAGCGCAAGCCGACCTGAAGCTCGTAGGGCAGGTTCACACAGGACTCGTTGGACCGGACAGTTTCATCAGCAGGATGGTCATCAGCGCTTGGGGGCGGGCAAACACGATGCAGAGCGACAGTGCCTAGCGACTGACACAGTCGACCCCAGCCGCCGCGCAGTGTGCCACAGCGCTCCCCGGGGCCAATGGGTCAACCCTGTCCCGCCGGTATCATCCGTGACCGTGTGCGCCGGCCGACACCGGTGCGGCCCGTCGATCGACAGGCACGGCCCCATCACCGGCATGCCGACGGTGCAGCGCGTTCACGTGCCCTGCTCCATTGTCTCGATCGCCCCCTGAAAGCCGTGACCCCTGACCTTTCTCCCACGCTGCTGCTGAACGGTGCATTGCCTTCCCCCGACTGGCTGGGACAGGCCGGCCGCGAGGTCTGCGTGAGCAGCCCGGGCTTGCGCGCCATGGCCCGGCAGGTGCGCGCAACGCAGGTATCGCCCGCGGCGACGGAAGCGATCCCCGAGCCCGGTCACGAACGTTGGTTGCGTCAGCGCTTCGGCCTGCCCGACCCGTATCCGTTCGCTGCCTGCGGGCCTGCAGCCGCGGGCTGTTCGCAGGCCGACTGGCGGCTTGACCCGGTCCATTTGCACCTGGGCCGCGACCACCTGGTACTGACCGATCCGGAGAGCCTCGCATTGACCGGGGCCGAATCATCCGCCCTGCGCGCGGCCGCAGCCCCGCTGCTGGCCGAAGAAGGCTTGGAGCTGATTGAGTGTTCTCCAGCCCTCTGGGCACTGGTGCATACCGATCCGAACCGACCGCTTGACCTGCGTACCCATGCCCTGACCGCGGCCTTGGGACGCAGCATCGATGCATACCTGCCGCAGGGCCCGGATGCCCGCCGCTGGCGGCGCATTCTGAACATGGTGCAGATGACCTGGCATATCCATCCGGTCAATGCGCAACGCGAGGCTCAGGGCTTGCCGACCGTCAATGGCCTGTGGATCGAAGGCCCTTGCCCGCAGGCCGATGCAGGACTGAGCGACGCCAGCCGTCAGGCCGCAGGCGCACTGGCCAAGCGTACCCGTCATGACCCTGAAGGGCTGCGTGTCGATGACGGCCTGAGCCCCCTGCTTGTCGACGATCGGCTGTTACAAGCGCAATTGACCGGAGATCCTCAGGCCTTTCGCAGCGCGTGGCTGAAGCTGGACGAACAGTATTTCGCCGCGATCGCCCGTCGCGAAGAACCTTGGGCGCATGGTGCGACCGTTGTGCTCAGCGGCGATTCCGGCTGGCGCAGTCTGTCCATCACCCCGGCGCGGGCCTGGAGCCTGTCCGCCTTGTGGCGGCGAACCGACTGCACTGGCTGGCTCAATCCAATCGATCCCAAGCGGCCACCCGCATGAGCGCGCCGGTCATCCTGCAAAAACGTGCGGTCGATGTGGCCGCCCTGGCCCGCCTGTCTGCAGTCGGCCACTCCCCGTTGATGGCGCGCCTGTATGCCGCGCGGGGTATTCAGATGCCCGATGCGCTGTCGATCGAACTGACTCACCTGCATGCACCCGACCAGCTGGAAGGTACGCTGGCGGCCGGGGCGCTGCTTGCGGATGCCATTGCCGCAGGGCGACGCATCCTCGTGGTGGGCGACTATGACTGCGACGGCGCTACGGGCGTTGCGGTCGGTGTGCTGGGCCTGCGCGCCATGGGCGCACAGGTCGACTACCTTGTGCCCAACCGTTTTGACCATGGCTACGGGCTGAGCCCGGAGATTGTCGATCTGGCCCGCGAACACCCGCGACTGGGATGTCCCGACCTGCTGGTGACTGTGGACAACGGCATCTCCAGTCTGGAGGGCGTCGCCCACGCCCGCGCTTGTGGGATCGAGGTGCTGGTCACCGACCATCATCTGCCTGGCAGCGAGCTGCCGCAGGCCACAGTACTGGTCAATCCCAATGTGCGCGACAGCCGCTTTCCCAGCCGCCATCTGGCTGGCGTGGGCGTCATGTTCTATGTGCTGCTGGCGCTGCGTGCCGAGCTCAGGCGACGGGGCCGATTTGCAGACCGCGCGGAACCCCAATTGGCGGAGCTGCTCGATCTGGTGGCGCTGGGCACGGTGGCTGATGTGGTGCGGCTCGATGCGAACAATCGCAGGCTGGTTGCAGCCGGGCTCAAACGGCTTCGCAATGGTCGCGCTCGCCCCGGAATCCTGGCCCTGCTGCAGGCCGCAGGACGTGACCCACGCCGCGCGGTCGCAAGCGATCTGGGCTTTGCCATCGGACCGCGCATCAATGCCGCAGGCCGTCTGTCCGATATCACCCTGGGCGTGGAGTGTCTGCTGGCCGATTCGCTTGAGGCGGCCGCACACATGGCCCAGACGCTGGACACCATGAACCGCGAGCGGCGCGAAATCGAGGCTGATATGAGCGAATCGGCGCTTACAGAGGTCGGTCAACCCGATCCGCAGCAACGCACCCTGGTCGCATTTGGCGAGGGCTGGCATCAGGGGGTGATCGGCCTGGTCGCCTCTAGGCTCAAGGAGCGCTTCGGGCGCCCGACTCTGGCGCTGGCGAGAGATGACCGGGAGCCAGACTTGCTTAAGGGCTCAGGCCGATCCATCGAAGGCGTACACCTGCGCGATGCCATCGATCTGGCGGACCGTTACGCGCCGGGGGCGCTGGTGCGCTTTGGCGGGCATGCCATGGCGGCCGGACTGACGCTGCGTGCGGGGCATCTGGCCGCATTCACCGACGCATTGGAGACCGCGGTACGCACGCTGGCCGACCCGGCCTGCTTTGATCGCGCCGTGCTGACCGATGGCCCACTGGACCCAGGCGAGCTGAGCCTCAACACCCTCGCAGACATCGAGCAGCAGGTCTGGGGGTCAGGCTTTCCGGAGCCTCTGTTTGCAGACCACTTCGAGGTGCGCGCGCAGCGTCTGATCAAGGCGCGACATCTGAAGCTCGAGCTGCGCCTGGGCACACGCGCGGTCTCAGCCATCATGTTCGGTCGCACCGATCCGCTGCCACCGCGCGCACTGCTCGCCTATCAGCTGCAGCGCGACGACTGGCAAGGGCGCAACGGCATTTCGTTGCGCGTGATCCATCAGGGTCAGGTGACCGCTCAGCCCTAGACCCTGCGCGCAGAGGCCCATCCGGATCGCCCTGGGCCGTCCTGGATCACCTCACTTGCGACGGCGCTCCGCTACAATTGAGGGTTAGCCTGACGAGAACCACTCACCATGGATGCAGAACGCCTCAACCAGACCGAGTCGCTGATCGACGACCTTCGCCGTCGCGTGGGTGAACTGCGGAGGTATCTTTGACTACGATCTGAAGCGCGAACGCCTCGAAGAGGTCAGTGCACAGCTCGAGTCCGCCGACATCTGGAGCGACCCAAAACGGGCGCAGGATCTCGGACGCGAAAAGAAGTCGCTTGAAACGGTCGTGACCGGGCTCGCCGGTATTGATCAGGGCCTGACGGACAGTGGCGACCTGTTCACCATGGCGCGTGAAGAGGCCGACGAATCCACGCTGCTATCCATCGAGTCCGATGTGAGCAGTTTGCGCGAGCAAGTGGAGGGTCTGGAATTTCGGCGGATGTTCTCCAACGAAGCCGACGGCAACCCCTGCTTCGTCGAAATTCAGAGCGGGGCCGGCGGCACCGAAGCGCAGGACTGGGCCCAGATGCTGCTGCGCCAGTACCTGCGCTACTGCGAACGAAAGGGGTTTTCCGCCGAGTTGCTCGAGGAGTCACCCGGCGAGACCGCTGGCATCAAAGGCGCCACCCTGCGCGTCGAAGGCGAATACGCCTACGGTCATCTGCGCACCGAAACCGGTGTTCACCGTCTGGTGCGCAAATCACCTTTCGGCGCCGGCGATATCCGCCAGACCTCCTTCGCCTCGGTCTACGTCTATCCCGAGGTCGATGATTCCATTCAGATCGACATCAATCCGGCCGATCTGCGTATCGACGTCTTTCGTGCATCGGGCGCGGGCGGACAGCACGTCAACAAGACTGAATCGGCAGTGCGGATCACCCACCTTCCGACCAACATCGTGGTGCAGTGCCAGAACGACCGATCACAGCACCGCAACAAGGACGAGGCCATGACGATGTTGCGCTCGCGGCTGTATGAACATGAGCTGCGCAAACGCCAGGCCGAACAGGACAAGGTAGAAGCCTCCAAAACCGACATCGGTTGGGGCCATCAGATCCGCAACTACATCCTCGATCAGTCGATGATCAAGGATCTGCGCACCAACCTGACCATCAGCGATACCCGATCGGTCCTCGATGGCGACCTGGATCCCTTCATCACCGCCTCGCTCAAGCAGGGCGTCTGATCCTAAGCAGCGCCCCCGATCCAGATGGCCTGACACCCGGTTCGCCCGCCCTGCCCTTCAACCCGGACACCATGCAGTGAAGCCAGAATCCGCTACGTCACCCGCAGGCGCACCGCAGGCCGATACCGCTGCCGCCACAGTCATTGATGAAAACCATGTGATCGCCGAGCGGCGAGCCAAGCTGGCGCGACTGCGGTCCGAAGGCATCGCCTTTCCAAACGACTTTGTTCCGAAGCATCGCGCAGGCGATTTGCTGCGCGCACATGCCGAGCTCACCCGCGAACAACTGGAGCAATTGCCGGTCACGGTATCGATCGCCGGTCGCATGATGCTCAAGCGGGTGCAAGGCAAAGCCAGCTTTGCAACGCTGCAGGACGGCTCAGGCCGGCTGCAGCTGTGGCTCAACGATGAAGGGGTGGGCACCGCCACGCACGAAGCCTTCAAGCACTGGGATCTGGGCGATATCGTGGCCGCCGAGGGCACGCTGTTTCGCACCATGAAGGGCGAACTCTCAGTGCGCGCCTCGCATGTGCGCCTGCTCGCCAAATCGCTGCGGCCACTGCCCGACAAATTCCACGGCCTGGCCGATCAGGAGCAGCGCTACCGCCAGCGTTATGTCGATCTGATCGCCAACGAGGACGCGCGCCGCACCTTTGCGGCCCGCAGCACGGCGATTTCAGCTGTGCGCCGGCACATGACCGACCACGACTTTCTTGAGGTCGAAACACCCATGCTGCAGCCCATTCCAGGGGGCGCCGCAGCCAAGCCATTCATCACCCATCACAATGCGCTCGACCAGGAAATGTTCCTGCGCATCGCACCCGAGCTCTATCTGAAGAGGCTGGTGGTGGGCGGGTTCGAGCGCGTCTTCGAGATCAACCGGAATTTTCGCAACGAAGGCATCAGCCCGCGTCACAACCCCGAATTCACCATGATGGAGTTCTATGCGGCCTATGCGGACTATCGCTGGGTCATGGACTTCACCGAAGCCGTGCTGCGTGCTGCAGCCCTTGCTGCGGTGGGCACCACCGCATTGACCTATCAGGGGCGCGCACTCGATCTGGGCCAGCCCTTTGCGCGCCTGTCGATCACCGAGGCCATTCTTCGGCACACACCGGCTTACATGGCCTCGCAACTTGCCGATGAACAATGGCTGCGCGCCGAACTCCGCCGGCTGGGCGTGAACATGGACGATCCGCGCCACCGCCACGCGGGCCTGGGGGCCTTGCAGTTGGCCCTCTTCGAAGAGACCGCTGAGTCTGCCCTGTGGGAGCCGACCTTCATCATTGACTACCCGGTTGAAGTCTCGCCACTTGCGCGCGAGTCCGATAGCCGCCCCGGCATCACCGAGCGCTTTGAGCTCTTCATCACCGGTCGCGAAATTGCCAATGGCTTTTCTGAGCTCAATGATCCGGAAGATCAGGCGGCGCGCTTTCGCAGTCAGGTTGAAGCCAAAGAAGCCGGTGACGAGGAAGCGATGTACTACGACGCCGACTACATCCGTGCGCTCGAGTACGGAATGCCGCCCACCGGGGGCTGCGGCATTGGCATCGACCGTCTGATCATGCTGCTCACCGACAGTCCCAGCATTCGCGACGTGATCCTGTTTCCGGCGCTTAAACGGGAACTCTGACCCACCGGATGGGCAAGCGGCCGATCGGGTGGGCTCAGTACTTTTGCGCGCGAAAGACCTGCGCGTCGGTCAAATAGAGGGAGACTGCATAGTGCGGCGCGTAATGCGCCAGCACATGCTCGGCGATGGTCTGTGCCACCTCATCGCTGCAGACGACCTGCATCTCGATCGAGCGGTCAGCCTCCCATTCCCCATCCCGGTGCCCGTGCAAACCGCCGCCACGCACGTCCAGAACGGTATAGCCCAGGGCACCGAGCTTTTTGCAATCGGCAATCAGTGCCCGCTCAAGTGCCGCTTCGGTAATGACGGTCAGCAGCTTGCGCGGGTGGGTCGGCATGTGTGCGGTCATAGGCGCTTTAGCGTGTTAACCAGCGGGCGATCTCGATATACAGCGGAATCCCAAGGATCACGTTGAATGGAAAGGTCACGCCTAATGCAAGTCCGATCGACAGCGATGGATTGGCTTGCGGGACGGCCAGACGCAAGGCGGTGGGTGCAGCGATATACGAGGCACTCGCCGCAAGGGCAGCGAAAGTGGCCACTGCAGTCGCAGACAAGCCCAGCCCCGCGCCGAGCAGCGCTCCAGCCACACCCAGAATGAGCGGTGCGATCAGCCCGAACGCCAGCAGCCGCCAGCCGGCTCGGCGCAGGTCACCCATCCGGCCACCCACCACCAGCCCCAGTTCCAACAGGAAAAGCGCGAGCACCCCCTTGAACAGGCCCAAAAAAAACGGGTCAGTCGGTGCCAGGGCCTGAGGGCCGGCGACCCAGCCGATCGCCAGGCCACCCAGCAGCAACACCAGGGCTTTGCCGAAGACCACCTCGTGCAGCAAGGCCGCCCAGCCCTGCGTCGCTGACGGTGCAAGGGGAACAACAGTCCTTGTACGCAGACCCAAAGACGCCGCACCCGGAGCCAACCGCGCATCGTGTTGAGCATGACCGGCGCCAAGCGCCTCGCGTCGCAAGACACGGCGCGCCAGCATCACTCCAACGATGATGCCGGGCGCCTCCATCAGCGCCACGAGCATCGCGAGCCAGGCCTCGGGCTCCAGCCCTGCGCGGCTCATGGCGCTTTGCGCCACGGCGAAGGTCACCACCGAGACGGAACCGTAATGGGCTGCGATCGCCGCCGCGTTGACGCCGTCCAGGCCCACCGGCCCGCGCAGCATCGGATAGAGCAGCAGCGGCGTCAGTGCCGACAATGCCATGGCAGCCAGCGCAATCGGCCACAGTGCGTCGAGCGGCTGGACGGCGAGCTGTGCGCCCCCCTTGAGCCCAATCGCAATCAGCAGATAGATGGACAGGGCTTCGTAGAGCGCTTCGGGTAAGCGTAAGTCAGATCCTGCCACGCGGGCAGCAGCCCCTAGCAGAAAAAACAGGATGACCGGATCGAGCAGCACCGCGGTTCAGCTGCGTTCGTCGATCCAGGCCTGTTGGATGGCTTCGAGAATCTTCTCGCCTGACCGCCCAGGGTCATCTGAAAATCCGTCCAACGCGCAGACCCAGCGGTGCAGGTCCGTAAACCGGATCGCAGTGGGGTCGATCTCCGGGTGCGTTTCATCCAGAGCGATGGCAATGTCCAGCGTATCAGTCCACTTCATCGGTCACTCTCGCGCGTGATTGATCGTGTACTTGGGGAGTTCGATCGTGAGGTCCACATCGGCTGTGGTGATTTGACACGACAGACGCGAGGTCGGGCTCAGACCCCAGGCCTTGTCGAGCATATCGTCCTCGCGGTCGCTGGCCATTGGCAGCCGGTTGAATCCCTCGCGCACGATCACATGGCAGGTGGTGCATGCAGCGACCATCCCGCAGGAATGCTCAATGTCCACGCCGTGATCAATCAGCTGCTGACACAGGCTCTTGCCGGCCTCGGACTCGAACTGAGCACCCTGCGGCGCCAGAACTTCATGAGGCAGCACTCGAATGATTGTCATGGTCAGCCGATCTCATCCAGACGTCGGCCCGACAGGGCCTGTTGCACGGCACGATCCATGCGCTTTGCTGCAAAGTCCTCGGTCCCGCGTGCCAGCTGCGTGGTCGCAGACTCGATCGCACCGGCATCGGCACCCTGAGCGCAGACCTTGAGCGCGCGCATCAGTCCCTGAATCGCATCGCGCTCCAGGCCATCCAGAAGGTCGCCGTCTGCGTCCAGCGCGACTTGCGTGGCGGCGAGCAATCGGTCTGCGTCGACCTGACGCTCCCGCAGCGCGCGGGCCTGCATGTCCACTTCGGCCGATCCGAATGAATCCTGCAGCATGCGGGCGATATCATCATCCGACAGCCCATACGAGGGCTTCACCGAAATCGACGCCTCGACACCCTGCGACTGCTCGCGGGCCGTGACCGAGAGCAGACCGTCCGCATCGACCTGAAAGGTCACGCGAATGCGCGCAGCCCCTGCAGCCATGGGAGGGATGCCACGCAATTCAAACCGGGCCAAGGATCGGCAGTCAGCGACCAGTTCACGCTCGCCTTGCACCACATGCACGGCCATCGCGGTCTGCCCGTCCTTGAAGGTGGTGAACTCCTGCGCGCGCGCCACAGGAATGGTGACGTTTCGGGCAATGATCCGCTCGACCAGTCCGCCCATGGTTTCAAGCCCGAGCGACAGCGGAATCACATCGAGCAACAGCCATTCGTCATCACCACCCGCGCGGTTCCCTGCGAGCAGATCGGCCTGAATGGCCGCACCCAGGGCCACGACCTTATCGGGGTCCAGATCGGTGAGTACAGGCTTGCCGAATACTGCCGAGACTGCTTCACGCACCTGGGGCATGCGGGTGGCACCGCCCACCATGACCACCCCCGCGATCTCGGATGCGGTCACCCCGGCATCACGCAAGGCCCTTCGCGTGGCATCCAGCGTGCGGGCGAGCAGCGCCTGAGTCATCTCGTGAAAGGCTGTCGCAGTGACCGGTGTTGCGAGCGCGCCCAGATCCTTGAGACGCACATTAATCGTGGTGTCCGCATGGGTGCTGAGCGTTTCCTTGGCCAGTCGGCATGCCTTGAGCACCCTGCGCAAATCCTCAGGCGCCAGCTGCTCCAACCGATTGGCACTCAGAAAATAATCGGCCAGACATCGATCGAAGTCATCGCCGCCCAATGCAGTGTCGCCGCCGGTGGCCATCACTTCAAACACACCGCGAGTCAGTCGAAGAATCGAGATATCGAAGGTGCCGCCCCCCAGGTCATAGACTGCGTACAGACCTTCCGATCCGTGGTCCAGGCCATAGGCAATCGCAGCCGCTGTTGGTTCATTCAACAGACGCAGCACGTCAAGGCCTGCCAGGCGTGCAGCGTCCTTGGTCGCCTGACGTTGCGCATCATCAAAATACGCAGGCACCGTGATGACTGCACCGACCAGCTCGCCACCGAGCGCAGCTTCAGCGCGCCGTCGCAAGACCTTCAGGATTTCGGCCGAGACTTCCACCGGACTGCGCTCACCACCCACCGTGCGCAATCGCACCATGCCGGGCGCATCAACGAATTCATAAGGCGAAGGGTGTCTGGATGCATCGGCCAAGCCGCGCCCCATATATCGCTTGACCGAGACGATCGTATTGCGCGGATCTTCGGACGCACACTCCCAGGCTGCATGGCCCACTTCAACCTCGCCGCCTACCAGATAGCGCACGACCGAAGGGAGCAGAGGACGGCCCAACTCATCGGGCAGCACATCGGCTGCGCTGGAGCGCACGGAGGCCACCAGGGAATGCGTGGTGCCCAGATCAACGCCCACCGCCAGGCGCCGCTGATGCGGCTCGGGGGACATGCCGGGTTCGGAGATTTGCAACAGAGCCATCAGAATCCTAGAAACAGCGGGCGCTTCGCCCCAGTGCTCAGGCGCTGAGCGCGTCCTCAGCGGCCGTCACTTCCTCGCCGAATTTGTCGACGAACATCCAGCGACGCACCGCGTCTGCGGCCTGGGTGTAATCGTGACGCTCATCGAGCGCTTCGCCGATCTCACCAAGCAGCCGCGAGCGATGATCGCTCAGCATGCGGGCCAGGCCCGCAAGGGCTGCACCATCGCGCGTATCCCGTGCTTCTTCAAGCGCTTCGCGCCACTGCATTTGCTGCATGAGAAAGTCACGCGCCATGGCCGTGTTTGTCTCAGCTCGAATCGGCGCACCATGCAATTCACACAGATACGCTGCCCGAAGTCCTGGGTCAAGCAGCGTGCGATACGCCTCATTGACCTGGGTCGCCAACTGCATGGCGATGCGATGCTCCGTAGCGCCCGCGTTAGCGTAACGGTCAGGGTGCACTGCAGCCTGCAGCCTGAGATAGACCTGCTGAAGTTGTACGGTATCGAGATCGAAACGCTCAGGCAGTCCGAGAAACTCGAAATGATTTTTCTTCGAACTCAAACCTTGAACGACTCACCGCAGCCGCATTCGCTCTTGACATTGGGATTGTTGAACTTGAAGCCCTCGTTCAACCCCTCGCGGACAAAATCCAGTTCTGTGCCGTCGATGTAGACGAGACTCTTGGGGTCAACAAGCACGGTCACCCCGTGACTCTGAAACTGAACGTCTTCGGGCTGCAGCTCATCGGCATATTCGAGCTTGTAGGCCAACCCCGAGCAGCCCGTCGTCTTGACGCCCAGTCTGAGTCCGAGCCCTTTGCCGCGGCGCTCCATGTAGCGCGACACATGTCGCGCAGCCGCTTCAGTCAGCATGATCGCCATCTCAGACTCCTCAGGGTATCAAGCGGCTTTGGGCTGCGCGTCGGCGCCCTGGGCATGCTTGGTACGGTAGTCCTCAATCGCCGCCTTGATCGCATCTTCAGCCAGAATCGAGCAGTGGATCTTGACGGGCGGCAGTGCCAGCTCTTCGGCGATTTGAGTGTTCTTGATGGACATTGCCTCATCCAGCGTCTTGCCCTTGACCCACTCGGTCACCAGAGAAGACGAGGCAATTGCAGACCCGCAGCCATAGGTTTTGAAGCGTGCATCCTCGATGACGCCAGACGCATTCACTCGAATTTGCAGCTTCATGACATCGCCACACGCAGGCGCACCAACCATCCCGGTGCCTACAGATGGATCCGCCTTATCCAGCGCGCCCACGTTGCGCGGATTTTCGTAGTGGTCGATGACCTTTTCGCTATACGCCATGATTTCCCCCTGTCCTGGTCTTTTAGTGCGCCGCCCACTGCACGCTATTCAGATCGATGCCTTCCTTGACCATCTCCCACAAGGGCGACATGTCACGCAGGCGACTGACCTTGTCGCGCAACAGCTCTACGGCAAAGTCGATTTCTTGTTCGGTCGTGAAACGGCCGACCGAAAAGCGGATGGAGCTATGCGCCAGCTCATCGCTGCGACCCAGGGCACGCAGCACATAAGAAGGCTCCAGGCTCGCGGACGTGCAGGCCGAACCCGAGGACACGGCAAGGTCCTTGACCGCCATGATCAGGGACTCGCCTTCCACGTAATTGAAGCTCGCATTGAGGTTGTGCGGCACACGTCGCTCCATGTCGCCGTTGATGTAAACCTCTTCCATCGACGTGATGCCGCGGTACAGGCGATCACGCAACACACGAATGCGCTCGTTTTCAACCGCCATCTCAACGCGGGCGATTCGGAAGGCCTCACCCATTCCGACGACCTGGTGCGTCGGCAATGTGCCTGAACGCATGCCGCGCTCATGCCCGCCGCCATGGATCTGGGCATCGATCCTCACCCGGGGCTTGCGACGCACATAAAGCGCACCGACCCCCTTAGGGCCATAGGTTTTATGCGCAGAGAAACTCATCAGATCAACCGGCAGATTCGCCAGATTGATCTCGACCTTGCCGGTTGCCTGGGCGCTGTCGACATGGAGGAAGATCCCGCGCTCACGACAGATAGCACCAATGGCTGGGATGTCCTGAATGACGCCGATCTCGTTGTTCACATACATGACCGATACGAGCAATGTGTCTGGCCGCAAAGCGGCCTTGAACACATCCAGGTCGATCAGACCGTTCTCGAGCACCTCAAGGTAGGTCACTTCGAACCCGTCGCGCTCAAGCTCGCGCATGGTGTCAAGCGTGGCCTTGTGCTCGGTGCGCACGGTGATCAGATGACGCCCTTTTTCCTTGTAGAAGCCAGCCGCGCCTTTGATCGCAAGGTTGATCGACTCCGTTGCGCCGGAAGTCCAGACCAGATCCTTGGCGTCGCAACCGACCAGCTCCGCGACCTGCTCACGGGCATCCTCGACGGCATGCTCGGCGTCCCACCCGTAGGCGTGACTGCGCGAGGCGGGGTTCCCAAAGCGCTGGGCAAGCCATGGGACCATGGCATCGACCACGCGCGGATCGACCGGGGTGGTTGCCGAGTAATCGAGATAGACCGGCAGCTGCATGTGTTCCTCTCCCTGTATTTTTTTAAAGCCCGGCGGACATCATGAGATCGGCGTCAGCCTCGACCCCTGAATGCCAATCGGTTGCAGCGTGGACGTCGGAAACTCGAGCGCCGCCTTGTGCTCGCGCAGGACCGACACCTTCCTGGTCGGCTCCTGCTGCGCGCGCGTGCGTTGCTTATCGACCAGCTCCTGGAGCGTGACGCCGTCCAGGAACTCGACCATCTTCTTGTTCAGGCTCGTCCACAATTCGTGGGTCATGCACGGGCCGTCGTCGTGGCAATTTTCCTTGCCGCCGCAATTGGTGGCGTCGATCGGTTCGTCAACCGCAAATATGATGTCGGCCACCGAGACGTCGCGCATCGGACGGGCGAGCGAGTAGCCGCCGCCTGGTCCGCGCGTGCTCTCAACCAGCTCGTGGCGACGCAACTTGCCGAACAGCTGCTCCAGGTAGGACAGCGAAATCTTTTGCCGCTGGCTGATTCCAGCGAGCGTCACTGGACCGTTGTGCTGGCGCATAGCCAGATCGATCATGGCGGTCACAGCGAAACGGCCTTTGGTGGTCAAACGCATGATGGGCTCCGGAATCCTGAGTAAGTCGCTCAAGATTACAGATATCCGAGCGGATAAGTCGAGTATCCGTATCTTCCGTAGGGGTTTTGTCCTGGACAAAACCCCGATCGGATCAGGCAGCGGCCACCTGGGTCGCCCGGCGACGTGCCACTTCAAGCAAACCAGCGCACGCGTCCTCGATCAGATCAAGCGCCTGATCAAAGCTCTGCTGAGCGCCGTAGTAGGGGTCAGGAATGGTGGCCGACTCATGCTCAGTGGCAAATCGCATCAGCAACTGAATTTTGTGATGCGACTTCTTCGGGGCCATCTGCTGCAGCAGGCCCAGGTTGTCCCAGTCCATGGCGAGGATCAGGTCGTATGCGTCGAAGTCCTTTTCCCCGACCCGGCGCGCCCTGAGGTCGGAAATGTCGTAGCCACGCTTGGACGCCGTGGTCAGGGCACGGCGGTCAGGTGATTCGCCGACATGAAAGGCATGGGTGCCTGCTGAGGAAACCTTGACGACTTCATCAAGGCCCGCCTGGCGTACCAGCTGCCTGAAGACGCCCTCGGCCATAGCCGAACGGCAGATGTTGCCCATGCAGACGAACAGGACCCGGGTGTTCATCGCCATTGAGAGAGGTTCACGCTTTGCCATGTGAGTATCCAGACGGAAAACAATAAAAAGAGGTTGAAACGTTTGTGTGGAGCATTGCCTCAAGCAGCTTTGTCGGCAGGAAACGGGACGACATTGCCGCCGCCAGCGCCGAAAAGACGCTCCTTGAATCGGGACAGTTGATCGCGCACCTGCGCAGCTTTCTCGAACTCCAGATTGCGCGCGTGGTCGAGCATCAGTTTCTCCAGGCGCTTGAGTTCGCGAGCCGCGCCTTTTTCACCCAGCGACTCGTACTCGACCATCGCCTCGGCTGCTTTCAATTCCTTCTTATCTTGCGAAGGGTCATAGACCCCATCGATCATTTCGCGTACCTGCTTGACCACGCCACGCGGCACGATCCCGTTCGCCGAATTGAATTCAAGCTGGCGAGCACGGCGCCGATCGGTTTCACCCATGGCACGCCGGATGGACTCGGTGACGACATCGGCATAGAGAATGGCTGAGCCGTGGAGGTTGCGCGCCGCACGTCCAATGGTTTGGATCAGACTGCGCTCAGAGCGCAGGAAACCTTCCTTGTCGGCATCAAGAATGGCCACCAAAGAGACCTCCGGGATATCGAGCCCTTCTCGGAGCAGGTTGATGCCCACCAGAACATCGAACACCCCCAAGCGCAGGTCGCGGATAATTTCGACCCTCTCTACAGTATCGATGTCAGAGTGCAGATACCGCACCTTTACCCCATGCTCGGTCAGGTAATCGGTGAGGTCCTCAGCCATGCGCTTGGTGAGCGTCGTGACCAGCACGCGCTCGCCTACCGCGACCCGAACATGAATTTCCGACAGGACATCGTCGACCTGAGTGCCCGCCGGCCGAATCGTGACCACCGGATCAACCAGACCGGTCGGGCGAGCGACTTGCTCAACGACCTGCCCGCTGTGCTTTGACTCGTAATCAGCCGGGGTGGCCGACACGAAGATGCACTGACGTAACTTGCCCTCGAATTCATCGAACTTGAGCGGGCGATTGTCCAGGGCTGAGGGCAGCCTGAACCCGTAATTGACCAGGGTTTCCTTGCGGGCGCGGTCTCCGCGATACATCCCGCCCAACTGCCCGATCGAAACATGCGACTCGTCGATGACAAACAGGGCATCGTCGGGCAGATAGTCGACCAGAGTCGGAGGCGGCTCCCCGGGAGCAGCACCCGACAGATGCCGGGTGTAGTTCTCAATGCCTTTGCAAAAGCCGAGTTCCGAGAGCATCTCGAGGTCAAAGCGCGTGCGCTGCTCAAGACGCTGTGCTTCCACCAGCTTGCCCGACTCACGGAAAAACTCGAGTCGTTCGGACAACTCCTGCTTGATGGTCTCGACCGCTCGCAGCACGGTTGCACGCGGCGTGACGTAGTGGGAAGAGGGATAGACCGTGAAGCGCGGAATTTTCTGTCGTACTTTGCCGGTCAGCGGATCGAACAGCTGGATGGCCTCGACCTGATCGTCGAACAATTCGATGCGCACCGCGAGTTCGGCATGTTCCGCCGGGAAAACATCGATCGTGTCTCCGCGCACACGAAAGGTGCCGCGCGCGAATTCGGTCTCGTTGCGCTTGTATTGCATGGCCACCAGACGCTGCAGAATGTCGCGCTGCGACATCCGGTCATTGACCCGCAGTGTCATGACCATGGCGTGGTAGTCGCCCGGGTTGCCGATACCGTAAATGCAGGACACCGTGGCGACGATCACCACGTCGCGCCGCTCTAGCAATGACTTGGTCGCCGACAAGCGCATCTGCTCGATGTGCTCGTTAATGGAAGAATCTTTTTCGATGTACAGATCGCGCTGAGGAACGTACGCCTCGGGCTGGTAATAGTCGTAGTACGAAACGAAGTACTCGATCGCGTTATTTGGAAAAAACTCCCGCATTTCGGCATAAAGCTGCGCGGCAAGCGTCTTGTTGGGCGCAAGCACCAGAGCGGGCCGACCGCTGCGCGCGATCACGTTGGCCATGGTGTAAGTCTTGCCCGATCCGGTCACGCCGAGCAGCGTCTGGAATGACAGGCCATCAGCCAGCCCCTCGAGCAGACGCTCAATCGCCTCCGGCTGATCACCAGCCGGCGGAAACGGCTGGTGCAGCTGGAACGGGCTGCCTGGAAAAGACAGCGTTTGGGGGGCAGGTTGAGGGCTGTTCATCGGGATTTCAGGCGCGGGCTGCGTGTTAAACTTCGCAGCGCAGCATTGCTACCGCGCAGACATCGATTATCGCTCGGACGCTGCGGAAAAGCCAGCATTCTGCCTATTTAATAGGCACACCTGCGAACCTCCCGGGCAGGTAAAATCCAGCAATCCTTTGAATTTTCAAAATATTACAATGGCTTCTTCGACGTTTTCCGCGCTCCCTATGGCTGCTCGAGATCCAATTCTTGGACTCAATGAGGCCTTTGGAGCCGACGCGCGCACGCAAAAGGTCAACCTTGGCGTAGGGGTCTATTGCGACGACAACGGCAAGATCCCGCTGCTTGAAGCCGTACGCCAGGCCGAAGCCAGCCGCACCGCATCCTTACCGGCACGTGGGTACCTGCCAATCGACGGTTTGGCTGCGTACAACCTCGCAGTCCAAACCCTACTGTTCGGAAAGTCGTCCCCACTGATCTCAGGCCAGCGGGTAGCCACCGTGCAGGCGCTGGGTGGCACGGGCGCGCTCAAGGTCGGCGCCGACCTGTTGAAGCGCTTCGTACCGGAAGCCCAGGTCTGGATCAGCGATCCCAGTTGGGAAAATCATCAGGCGCTGTTTGAAAGCGCTGGTTTCACTGTCAACAAATACCCCTACTACGACCCGCAGAGCCATGGCGTTCGCGCGGACGCAATGCTCCAGACGCTGCGCGGATTGCCCGCGCGTTCCATCGTCGTGCTGCACGCCTGCTGTCACAATCCCACGGGCGTCGATCTCAGCACTGACCAGTGGTCTCAGGTGGTGAAAGCCTGCGTCGAGGGTCAACTCATCCCATTCCTTGACATTGCCTATCAGGGCTTTGGTGATGGCATTGATGCCGATGCTTTTGCCGTGCGGATGTTCGCCGAAGCGGGCATCGACCTTCTGGTTTCGAGCTCATTCTCGAAGTCATTCTCGCTCTATGGGGAGCGGGTTGGTGCGCTGTCCGTGGTCGCCCAGGACAAGGACGAAGCCGCTCGCATCCTGAGTCAACTCAAGCGTGTGGTACGCACCAACTATTCCAATCCGCCGACGCATGGTGGCGCGGTGGTCACCACCGTCTTGAACTCACCTGAATTGCGCGCGCTCTGGGAGCAGGAGCTCTCCGGCATGCGCGATCGTATTCGTGCCATGCGTACTGGCCTGGTCGAGCGCCTGGCAAAGCTTGGTGTCAAGCGAGACTTCAGCTTCGTAGCCCGGCAGCGAGGGATGTTCTCGTATTCGGGGCTGACCAGCGCTCAGGTCGACCGACTGCGCGAGGAGTTCGGCATTTATGCGGTGTCCACAGGCCGCATTTGTCTGGCGGCCCTGAACACACGGAACATTGATGCGGTTGCCCAGGCGATCGCCAAGGTCATCGAATCCTGAGCGACCGGGTCACCCCCGGCCGATGAAGGGCATTTTTGTGGCCATCACGGTCACGAACTGAACATTCGCATCCAGCGGCAGGCTGGCCATGAACGAGATGGTCTTGCCCACATTGTCCACATCCATCACCGGTTCCGGGCGGATCGATCCGTCCGGCTGCGGCACACCATTGAGCATGCGCCCGGTCATGGGCGTATGGGCGTTGCCGATATCAATCTGACCGCACGCGATATCGTACTTTCGGCCATCAAGAGAGGTGGCTTTGGTGAGCCCGGTGATCGCGTGCTTCGTCGAGGTATAGGGCGCGGAATTCGGGCGCGGCGCATGCGCTGAAATCGAGCCATTGTTGATGATCCGGCCGCCCCGAGGCGTCTGGTTCTTCATGATCCTGAAGGCATGCTGGGTGCACAGGAAGGGGCCGGTCAGATTCGTGTCGACGGCCGCTTTCCATTGCTCGTAGGTCAGGTCCTCGAGATTGATTGGCGGCGCGCCAATACCGGCGTTGTTGAAGAGCACGTCCAGCCGACCGAACGCTTCCATCGTGCGATCAAAGAGGGCCGCCACCGATGCCGGATCGGTCACATCGGTCCTGACAGCCAGCGCTCTGCCCGGCTGCGCGCCCGAGTCCGCGATCACCTGATCCAGCATGTCCTGCCGACGCCCGGCCAGCACGACGCGGTAACCGTCCGCCAGGAGCGTCAGCGCTGCCGCTCGTCCTATCCCTGTGCCAGCGCCGGTTACAAGCGCTACCTTGTCGCGTGAATTCATGGGCTCTCCTGCGTTTGAGGGCCGGATGGTAGCGCGTTCTCCATGCCGCGCTTGCCATCGCCCACCCAGTTCTCGATCTCCGAAGGCGGCAGGTCGTATGCCCTGCTCGCCTAGGCCACCGTCGTCTTGCCTTGGATGATCTCCAGCACCAAAGCACTCTTGCGCTTGGCCGTCCAGCGCTTGATCTGCTCGTCCATCAATTCACTCATGTGCCCTTCCTTTTTTGAAGATAGCACCTGGGCAGGTTTTCACTGGGTCATTACACGGAGGCGTATCACCCAAAAATAGGAGGAAGGATGAAACTGCGTGATAAGCAGAGGCGTTCTATTCAGGCCGTGGCCGACGAGATCAAGGCATTCAAAACGTCGGAGCATGTAACCAAAATTCTGAGCTGAACCGCCCCGGGTATCGAGG
>DGIT01000148.1 GCA_002386465.1 Burkholderiales bacterium UBA4615
GCCTCGGCCCACTTGGCGTAGATCGGAAACGGAAAGGTGGCACCGGCACCGGTGATGTCCGCAGCGCGTACAGAGGCGGTCGCTGCGAGGGTGGCGATGGAGACGAGCGCTACGCCCGCCAGCTTGCGGATGATGAAATTCATAGTCTGTCAGTCCTGAGGAGGAGCCCGGTCAGAGCGCAGCGAACACGCACAGCGCAGCGGGCAGTTGGAACAGGTTCGCAAAGGTTGACGACCGAATATGTCAGCCACATGACAGCACCAGCCAGCGTCCGGTTACGCCGTGTCGGAGTCAGCCGCGCGGCAGTCCCGGAGGACGTCGGCGCCGACCGGCTACGATCTCGCGCAAGGTGCGCCAGCGCTGGCTCCAGCCCCGGCGCGAATCGTCCGCCACCGCATCCAGGAGCTCGGACAGCGCCTTGGAATAGCGCACTGTCAGCATGGTGAGCGCCAGCGTGGGCAGCAGGACGGCGGCGAAATAGCCGATCTTGACCGGCAGAGGGTTGTCGGCCTCGTCGATCAGGTTCATCCCCATAAAACCGGTGGCAATGGTGCCGATCAGGCCCAGGATCGTGACCACGGTCAGTCGCAGGACCGCGTCACCGTGCTGGCGGGCGTCGTCGCTGTCCAGGTACTGCCCCATGTCGAGGATCTCCTCGCGCAGCTCCTGGAACAGCGTCTCGGTTCGCAGATGGGTGCGCCAGAGCTCGAAGAGGTCACGGGCCATGCTCTGGTTGGACACCTCGTGGAACCAGTAACGGTGATTAAAGCGCAGGAAGGCTTCGCGGATGCTGCGGATGCTGGTCCGAAACTGCCTGGCCGAGCTGCGATCGTCCACATCGAGCAGGGAGACGGTGGAGAGCAGCTGGTCGGACACGCTCAACAGGGAGGCCTTGTGAAAATGGGCGATCAGGCCGACCAGAAAGTACTGATGCCGAAACTGCCCAAGCAGCCCGGCCTGCGGATCGGTGAACAGCGCATGGCGCGATGAGCCCACCATTGCCAGGGCATGGCCGTTGCAGGTCACGCGCATCGAGGCTCGCACATCGCCCAGGGCCGGGTTCCAGAACCGGTCGTAGAACATCGTGCGCGTGACCTCGTCGATCGTGCCGGGTGAGTGCGGCAACGGCAGCCCGGGTTCAGCGCGTGTGGCCAGCGTCAGACGCACGAAATCGGTCTCGGAGAGCGCGAACGGATCATCCAGCGACAGGTAGGTCAGCTTGGGGATGCGGTGGTATTCGATCTGCCGATACCGCAGCGGCCCGGCATGCTCGGAGTGGTGCAACACCATGGGCTCGAGGAGGAAACGCCAGTGCGCCGCCACGTTCTGCGCCCGGTGTCGACCGGTGTAGTGCAGGTAGGCCGCCCGATCGTCCAGGTCGGAGCAGGCGAGCACCTGGCCGTCATGGCCGATCCACTCGCAGCCGCGCAGGCAGGCCTGCGCCGAACCATCCGGGTTCCAGCCGGCCGGCGACGCCCGTCCGAAGCGGTAGAGCACTTCCTGAGCACGCGACAGAGGCAGGTCGTCGGCATCGATTTCGACCACCAGCATGACAATGTCGATATCGAAAAAGAAGTACAGATCGACATGCTGGACATGGAAGTCGACCGTGCCGCCGTCGGCAAAGCGCATCCGGCAGGACGCCACATCGGTGCGCCGAAAAATACGGATGGGCGATTCGCCATAGCCCACCTGCCCAGCCACCGACTGCGCCTGACCGTACAAGAACCGCTGCACATGGGGCAGGAAGGTGGCGAACTCCCGGTAATGGCGTTCCTGGAATTCAGCCGGGTCGACGGTGAACTCGTCGGCCAGTTCGGCCCAGGCGTTGAGGCCCGGGCAGCGATCAAGATATTCCCAGTGGCGGGGCACTTCCCCTTCCAGACCCTCGATCGGCATCAGCTGCAGGGGCCACATCAGGATCTGCCTGAAGTGGCGCACGAGCGGATCGGGGCTCGGACTCCCGGCAGAGGGCACATCAGCAGGCAGGTCGCGCGGGTCGGTCATGCCCGCGGACGATACACAAGCCTGCGATCAGCGTCGAATCTGTGCCGACTGGGTCGCTGATGCCTTCCAGGCCGCCCATTGCGACTCGCTCGGAATGCCAGCCGAGAAGGTCACCGGGCCGGCCATCGGAACCAGCGCCACGTAAGGCGTCACGCCGCGCCAGGTCGGGTCGACGCTGTAGCGCAGCGCCGCCTGCGGCCCCTCAAACGCGAAGAGCCGGTCGGCCACACGCAGATGGCGCTGGGCGAAGGTGGCGGTCGGATCCAGCACGGACGGATCGTGGCCATCCATCAGGACCGCCATGAGCGGCGCACCTGGCATCTGACTGGCGCGCCACTGTGCGATGCGTGAAAACACTTCGGGGCAGGTCGGGCAATGGGCCGTGGTGAACACCACGATCGCGGGCCGGCGGGCCTCTGCACGCAGGACGGACCAGGTCTGCACATCAAAGCGTTCGGGCGACGGGTGCCCCCAGGCCACCCCAGTCAGGAGCGGCCAGCGCAGGGCCACGCACACGAGCCAGCCATGATTGAGCCACCTATTATTCATAGCGCGCATGACATTCAACGCCCAGACAGGGGCGTGCCCCGCGCCGCCTGAACGATGCGGCCGGTGCGCAGCAGTCAGAACGTTCCCTTGAAGATCAGTAGAGGCGTTCAACCTGCCACTCCTTGCAGGTTCTCCAGACGAGACTGCCCTCACCTGGGCGACCGGCCAGGCGAGGATGGTC
>DGIT01000009.1:0-710 GCA_002386465.1 Burkholderiales bacterium UBA4615
ATCGGCTACGGCAAGACGATGTGGGACAAACGGGTGAACTGGTGCTTCGAGACCGACCCGGATCCTGGCATGGACGGCCGGCGCATCTACTGGCCACGCGGCAAGACGCTGGGTGGTTCCAGCTCGATCAACGGGTTGATCTACATCCGTGGCCAGCGCGAGGACTATGACGATTGGGCCGCAATGGGCAATCGGGGCTGGGGCTTCGACGATGTGCTGCCGCTGTTTATCCGCTCAGAAGCCAACCGGCGCGGTGCTGGCCCCTTCCATGGCGAACAGGGTCCGCTGCGGGTCTCTGACATTGGGGAACGGCACGAACTCATCGAGGCCTTTATCGCAGGCGCGGGCGAGATCGGTGTACCTCGAAACGACGACTTCAACGGGGCCACGCAGGAAGGCGCCGGCTACTATCAGCTCACCACTCACAAGGGTTGGCGCTGCAGCACGGCGTCAGGCTTTCTGAAGCCAGTCCGCAGTCGGCCCAATCTGCATGTCGAGTGCCACGCCCAGGCCACAAGCCTGGTGTTGGAGGGAGATCGAGTGGTTGGCGTGCGCTACCGCCAGTTCGGCCAGGACCACGTCGCCCACTGCGACGGCGAGGTGGTCCTGAGCGCCGGCGCATTGCAATCTCCCCAGTTGCTGCAGCTCTCTGGGATCGGCTCCCCCGCGTTGCTGGAGCGCGTGGGTATCCCCGTGCGGCATGCGTTGCC
>DGIT01000009.1:761-9260 GCA_002386465.1 Burkholderiales bacterium UBA4615
TGCACACAACCCATCACGACGAATGACACGCTGAACTCATGGTTCGGTCGTGCCCGCATCGGTATGCAATGGCTGCTGCAACGCAGCGGCCCGCTGGCGGTGGGCATCAACCAGGGCGGCTGCTTCATGCGCGCCTTGCCAGAAGAATCTGACCGACCCGACATCCAGTTTCACATGGGTACTCTGTCGGCGGACATGGCCGGCGGCCAACCCCACCCCTTCCCCGGGTTCACGCTGTCGGTATGCCAGCTTCGCCCCACCTCGCGCGGGCGGGTGCAGATTCGCTCGGACAACCCGTTCGAGCCGCCGTCGATTCAGCCCAACTACCTGTCCACCGATCTGGACAGACGTACCGCCGTCGCCGCTCTGCGCGCTGCGCGTGCGATTGCAGCGTCGCCGTCGATGCGACCCTACGTGAAGCAGGAGCTCAAGCCCGGGTTGCAGGCTTCAAGCGATGAAGAACTGCTGGCTTTTTGCCGTGCCAGCGGCGCCACGATCTTTCACCCCAGCGGTACTTGCCGCATGGGCACGGAGCCCGAGGCGGTGGTGGATGAAGCACTGCGCGTGCACGGGCTCCGGGGCCTACGGGTGGCCGACTGCTCCATCATGCCCACCCTGGTATCCGGCAACACCAACGCCGCGGCGATCATGATTGCCGAAAAAGCCGCCCAGATGATGAGCTGAAGCCGTACGCGCTCTTACAGCAATGCGCCCATGCGCGCCGCTGCCGCCTCGAGTGCGGGCAGCCGGGCGATCATGTCGTCCATCGACATTCGAGTTGTCGGAGCGTGAACCGCGATCGCGGCGCGTACATGGCCGTGGCTGTCCCTCACTGGAACGGCCGCTGCGATCAGGCCGGCGACGAACTCCTCCCGATCGAAAGAGTGGCCGCGCTCTGCGATCTGTGCGCACTCGGCGCGCAGCCCCTGCGGTGTGACGATGGTGTGATCCGTCATGCGCTTGAGCGTGAGCGTAGACAGCAACGCGTCGCGTGATTTCCCTTCCATCAACGCCAGAAAAAGCTTCCCGCTGGCAGTACAGTGCAGCGGCACATGCGCGCCAACATCCAGGGTCAGGCGCCACGGCCAAGCGGCTTCGACTCGGTCCAGATAAAGCACCTCCGCGCCATCGAGCGTGGTGAAGTTGCAGGTCTCTCCGACCTGTTCCACCAGATCAGTCAGCACGGCATGGCGCAGGCCGCGCAAGGTGCCGTGGTTCAGCGTATCGAGCGCAAGCTTGCGCAGGGCTGGGCCGACCATGAAGTGGTTCTCATTGACGTCGCGCGCCAGGAAACCAGACTCCAGCAACTGGCTGCAGATCCGATGCATGGTTGCCTTGGGCAGGCCCAGCGCATGAACAAGGTCGGACAGCGCCAGGGGCTCGCCTGCATGCGACAGCATGGCCAACACGGCCAGACTGCGTTCGGCTGACGAACCAGAGGCAACGTCGGTTCTTGGGAACAAGGCGACAGACATCAGGAAGAACTCCAGTAACAGAACAAAACGTTCCGAAAATTATCCATCAAATTGTGAGCGCCGGTTGAAACAGGTTATCTACCGGCATCCGCCATGGCGTTTGCCCAGTGCGGCTCGAACACCAGATGCCTTTGAAAGGACCTGCCTTGAATCAGCGCCAACGTGTCGGCATTGTGTTGACCTCGATCGTCCTGGCCGCACAGGCAGGCCCGGTCATTGCTCAGAACTATCCGTCCAAACCCATCTCCCTGATCGTGCCCTGGACTGCGGGAGGGCCCACCGATGTCGCCCTGCGGGCGCTCGCCGAATCAGCGTCCAAGCACCTGGGTCAACCGATCGTGGTTGAGAACAAGGCGGGCGGGGCCGGTACCGTGGGACCGGCGACGATGGCGCTGACTGCCAAAGCTGATGGCTACACCATCTCGCAGTTGCCGGTGGGCATCTACAGACAGCCCTTGATGCAGAAGACGAGCTGGAAGCTGGAAGACTTCACTTTCATCGCCAGCATCAGCGGCTACGTGTTCGGCATGGCCAGTAGCGCCACCGCGCCCTTCAAAAACTGGGACGAGCTGGTTGCCTACGCCAAAGCCAATCCAGGCAAAGTAACTTATGGTACGCCGGGCGCCGGCAGCACGCAGCATCTGGGCGTGTCGATGATCAGCGAGAAGGCAGGCATCAGGCTCACTCACGTGCCGTTCAAAGGTGCCTCGGAGGTTTATGCCGCGGCGGCAGGCGGGCATGTGATGTTGGCGGTTTCGGGCATTCCGGAGGAGCTGGTCCAGTCCGGCAAATTGAGAATGCTGAACACCTGGTCGGAAAAGCGCTCGGCGCGGGCGCCCGACACCCCGACTCTGCTGGAGTTGGGCTACCCGTTCGTCATCACCGCACCCTGGGGAATCGGCGGGCCGAAAGGCATGGATCCCAAGGTCGTCGCCACCCTCACCGAGGCGTTTCGCAAGGCGCTGGCTGACCCAAGTGTGGTGGCGACGATGGATCGCTTCGAAATGAAGCCCGCTTTCAGACCTCAGGCGGAATACATGGCGTATGTGCAGGAGCAGATCAAGGTCGAAGAGGCTGCGCTCGCCTTGACCAGTCTGGTGAAGAAGCCGTGAACCGTCGATTGCCAGATGACGGCCAGCGCCGGAAGATCGATGACGCCGAGCTGTGGAGCGGCCTGATCGGGTTGGCGCTTGGGGCCATCGTCGTCTGGCAGGGCTATGAACACGGCATCGGTGTCGTCACAGAACCTGGGACAGGCTTCATTCTGTTCTATGTGGGCTGGTTGATGGTTCTGCTGTCAGCGGTGATGTTGCTGGTCGCCATTCGCGAAGGTGGGGCCCCGATTGCCTCTTTGTGGCAGGGCGTGCGCTGGAGCAGGCCGATGATCGCCATCGGTCTGTTGCTGGCCTTTGCATTGGTGTTCGAACGCCTTGGATTCCTGCTGTCCACGGTGGCGTTGCTGATTGGCCTGATGCGCTTGATCGATCCAGTGCCGTGGCCGAGAGCCCTTCCGATCGCGGTGCTGACACCGCTCGCTAGCTGGTTCGTGATCCAGAAATTGTTGAAGATTGCACTCCCCGCCGGCATGTTCGGCATCGGTTAGGGGAGTGCCTTGGACACCCTTGCATTGCTCGGTCAGGGCTTCGGCGTCGCGCTAGCCCCAATTAATTTACTGTATTGCTTCATCGGCGTGCTGATCGGCACCCTGGTCGGGGTGCTGCCCGGTATCGGGCCTGTGTCAGCCATGGCGCTGCTGTTGCCCGTCACGCTAGGCGGCACACCGGAATCCGGCATCATCATGATGGCCGGTATCTACTACGGCTCAATGTATGGTGGTTCGACTACGTCGATCCTGGTCAATATCCCGGGTGAGGCGGCGTCGGTGGTCACTTGCCTGGATGGGCATGCCATGGCCAAGCGCGGGCGAGCCGGGCCGGCTTTGGGTATGGCCGCCTTCGCCTCGTTCATCGCCGGCACGTTCGCCATCGTAATGTTGATGCTGCTGGCGCCACGGCTGGCCGACTACGCACTCGCGTTCGGTCCGGCGGAGTACGTCAGCCTGATGGTGTTGGGCCTGACGATGCTGACTTTTCTGACTCAAGGTTCGATGGTCAAGGCGCTGTTCATGGCCTGCGTGGGTGTAGTGCTGGGCCTGATCGGCCTGGACACGATCAACGCCCAGCACCGTCTGACCTTCGAGTTCGCGCCTTTAGTTGACGGCCTTGGCATCGTGCCGGTAGTGATGGGCCTGTTTGGCGTGGGTGAGGTGCTGAACAACACGGAGCAGGCGATCCGGCGTCAAATCGTCAGTGCGAAGATCTCGGGCCTTCTGCCAAGCCGTGACGATTGGCGCCGCAGCTGGGCGCCGATCGGGCGAGGCTCTCTGCTGGGTTTTTTCCTCGGAACCCTGCCAGGCGGCGGTGCAGTGGTGGCGTCCTTCAGCTCGTACGCGATGGAAAAGCGACTATCGCGCAGGCCTGAGGAATTTGGAGAGGGTGCGATTGAAGGCGTCGCAGGCCCTGAAGCGGCCAACAACGCCGGTGCGGGTGGTGCCTTCATTCCGCTGATGACGCTGGGCATCCCGCCCAACGCGGTCATGGCCTTGCTGCTAGGTGCATTCATCATTCACGGGCTGCAGCCAGGTCCATTGATGATTGCGAACAACCCAGGGCTCTTCTTCGGCATCGTCGCCAGCATGTACATCGGCAATGTGATGCTGCTGGTGCTCAACTTGCCGCTGATCGGCATATGGGTGCGCCTGTTGAAGGTGCCGTACAACGTTCTGTTCCCACTGATCCTGTTGTTCACCATCATCGGTGTCTATGCGTCCGGCAATAACGTGTTCGACATCTACGTGATGCTGTTCTTTGGCGTCTTCAGTTATGTCATCCGCAAGTTCGGCTTCGAGCCGGCACCGATGGTGCTTGCTTTCGTTCTGGGGCCATTGCTGGAGAACAATCTGCGCAAGGCGCTGATCATCTCTGGCGGTGATCTGAGTACCTTTGTGACGCGGCCGATCTCCGGCGTGTGCCTCATTCTGGCGCTCGCTATCCTGCTGAGTCCGCTGTTGCCCAGCTTGCGCCGCAAACGCGAGCTCGTGGCGCTTGACAATTGACTCGCATGGGTCGCTGAACTATCAGCGCAAGAGCGCAATAAGCTACCAAGTCTGTCGATCATTCGGTGGGCCCGAAGATTTGATGGCCTGATGTCCTCGATACCCTCTTTCCTCAGCGACGGAGCGACCCACCCATGAGCAGCTATCAGCACATCCGCTACGCCGGACAAGCCTATGAGTTCATCCGCTATGAGGTGGTGGATCGCATCGCACGCGTGACCTTGAACAGACCGGATCAGGTCAACGTGCAAAGCACCGCGATGCTGGAGGAATTGGACCATGCCATTGACACAGCAGGTGCAGACCATGACGTGCGGGTGATCTGCCTGTTCGGGGCGGGCCGCCATTTCTCTGCCGGCCACGACCTGGGCTCGTCGGAAGAACGGGCGCACCGCGAGCGCTTTCCCATTGAGGATGGAGCACGTGGCCTCTTCGAGCGCAACTGGCGCCTGCACATGGACATGCATCTGCGCTGGCGCAACGTCCCCAAGCCATTGATCTGCGCAGTGCAGGGCTACTGCATCTTCGGTGGCTGGATGGTGGCCTCAACCGCCGACGTCATCTTCGCGGCCGACGATGCACTGTTTCTGGGTTCAGCCTTTCAGTACTTCTCAATTCCGTACGATATCCATCCGCGCATGGCCAAGGAACTGCTCTTCCAGGGCCGCTTCATCAATGCCCGTCAGGCGCGCGAGCTGGGTTTCGTCAATCGTGTGGTGCAGCGCGACCAGTTGGAGGCACAGACCCTGGCCTATGCGGCCGATGTTGCCCTCAACGACCCGTTCGATCTGCGCACCACCAAGATGGCAATCAACCAGGCACAGGATGCCCAAGGTTTCACAGCGCATATCCATAACGCGTTCAGCACGTTCATGGTCCGCCGTATTGGCTCGAGCGATCCAGGGCATGTGAAGCCCTGGCCGACCGAGGGCAAGCGCCTGCCGATGGTAGAGGTTGCCCTGGAGCGCTATCAGCAGGAGCTTGCGCGCGAACAGTCCCTCGAATCCGGTCTGGAGCAAACCCCTGGTCGAATCCAGTCCCAGCCGAACGACCCCCAAGGCACGCCTGAATAACGCACGAACTCTTACGACCCCACATCACCTCTGACAGGAACCGCCCATGACCTACGCCGCAGGCCGCCTGATTCACGACGCCGACAGCCATCTGATGGAGCTCGATGATTGCCTGGATCCGTACTTCGAGAGCAGCATGCTCGCGCGCTTTCATGCGTCGACGCATTACCGCGCCCGAGCCGCGCGCTACGTGAAACGGCCAGGACGTTCACGCGCCGCGCATGCCGATCCGGTCTTCCGTGCCACAGTCGATGAAAACATCCTGCTGCGCAAGAACCACGAAGCCCATGGTTCGTTCATCCGTGAGGATCGTTCGCATGCGATGGACCTGTTCGGCTTCGCCAGCCAGCTGGTGTTTACCACCTACTGCCTGGGCAATTTCGGACTGGATCAGACCGACGACATGGCGCTGTGCTACGCGGCCGCAGACGCGCACAATCGCATGATGACTGACTTCTGCGCCGTCGACCGCCGGCTGCTGTCCAGTTGCTATGTGCCACTGGAGGACTTCGCCAGGGCGCGACAGACTGCTGAGCTTGCCGTGCGTCTGGGGGCACGCTCGCTGCTGGTGCCCTCGCGTTGCCCGATGCAGCACGCGCCCAGCCACGCCGAGCTCGACCCGGTGTGGGCGCTGGCGCAGGAAGCCGGCATTCCGATTCTCTTTCACGTGGGCGGCGAAGAGAAAATGTCCAAGACCTACAAGGTCAACGGCGGCCCGCCAGTGCCGGACTTTCATGGCGGGGACGACAATTTCACGTCGATCAGTTACATGCCGATTCCCAACTCGGCGATGCAGACCTTATCGACGCTGATCTTCGACGGCGTGTTCGACCGCTTCCCGCGCTTGAAGTGGGGTGCCATCGAACTGGGGGCCGCCTGGCTGCCAGGATGGATGCGATCCATGGATTCGGCCGCCTTCGCGTTCCGCAAGAACGAAACCCGTCTACAGAAGCTCTCCGCCCTGCCCAGTGAAATCGCCCGGCGCCAACTGCGCGTCACGCCTTACCCGCATGAGGACACCGGCTGGATCATTCGCAACAGCGGAGAAGAGATGTGCTTGTTTTCATCCGACTTCCCGCACATTGAAGGAGGACGGCATCCGCTCAAGCGCTTTGACGAAACCCTGCAAGGTTGCTCACCCAAGGTAATCAATGCCTTCTACGCGGACAACTTCATCGACCTGATGGGCGAGGGCTTGGCGCCAGCGCTCCGCAGACCGGCGCACCTGAAGGCGGCAGCCTGAGGCAAGCACAGCCTGAATGGATACAGCGCTCCAACCCCTGGCAAATCTCTGGACGATGAATGTGCTGCTGGCTGCGTGTCTTGCGCTGCCAAGCGGCATTCTTCAAGGCTATGCGGGGTTTGGCGGCGCCTTGTTTGCAGCCCCGTTTTTTGCTTTGTTATTCGGCCCGGCAACCGGGTTCAGCATCCTGGTGATTCTCATGCTGTTCAGCCAGGCGCCGCTGTTCCCTGAGGCCTTGCGCAACGCCGACTGGAAAGAGTTCGCCCCGCCTTCCATTGCAGCTGCCATCACCATGCCGCTTGGGGTCTCATTTCTGGTGGCTGCAGATCCAGCGTTCATTCGACGTGGGATGGGCGTCTTTATCTTGCTCATCACGGTCGTCATGATGCTCGGCTACCGCTATACGGGGAAGCGACGGATCTGGGTCGGTTTTGGTACAGGAGGTGTCGCCGGTGCCATCAGCGGTTTTTTTGGCGTCCCGGCCTTTCCTCTTGCCGCCATCTATCTGCATCACTCTGATCGATCACCCCGCGAGATCCGGGCGAACGTTCTGACAGCCATTTGCTGCACCCTGACGGTGTACTTGATTGTATTGAGCCTGAACGGCGCTTACAGCCGTTCTGTGCTGATTTACGCAGCGATCCTGACGCCGATCTTCGCGGCCGGCGTTTATCTGGGTCAGTATCTCTTTCGCATTGCGCCGACCGACTGGTTCAAAAAAGTCACGTACGCGATCCTGATTGGCACCGCCCTCATCATGATGGCGAGCTGACGATTTAATGCATCGATCGCTCAGTTCTAACGAGACGCCCCGCATGACCGACATTGACCCCCTGCGTGCACTGATGGCCGATGGTCCAAGGCGCATGGCCTGCCCCGACGAAGCCGCCTATCTCGCGGCGTGGCAGGCGCATGCATTGCCATGGGCCGATGCGCTGCTACCCATGGCAGTGACGGCAGGCCGGATCGCTGATCGGCTCGCGTGGGTGTTCCAGGCCGGCTACCAGGCCGCCTGCCGAGACGCCTTTCCCGATGCACACTCCAGCGGCTGGATCACCTATGCCGCATCAGAAGACCGCAAGAACGACCCACCGCTGCCGGGCGTGACCTTGACAGACGGTTGTCTGAGTGGTTTCAAAACTTGGGTGGCCGGCGCACGCAGTGTTCAGGAGCTGGCCATCAAGCTAGGCAGCGGGCCGGATGCCTACTACCTGCTGATGCCGCGCAACACACCGGGGCTGACCGTGTTGCCAGGCCACACGCGTCGCTTTTTGAGCGAGATGAGCCAGGGCCAGGCGCGCTTTGACCGCACACCCCTTTCGGCCACCACCGCACTCGACCCAAGTCGTATCAGGCATTTCGGCCTGGTCGAGCCCTTGTACGTCTACGCCGCCTTCTGCGGTTTTGTCCTCGGCGGTACCGAAGAACCTGATCTGCTGGCCTGCGCCCGCGACTGTCTTGCCGCGATCGCACCTGCCCTGCAGTCGGTGGGAGGCACGCTCGACCGTCCCCATCTGGGCCAGGCCGATGCGCGAGCCCAGGACCTGCTGGCACGGCTGTCCGACAACCGACTCCATGCGGCGGGCAACTGGC
>DGIT01000009.1:9355-14938 GCA_002386465.1 Burkholderiales bacterium UBA4615
TGACATGACAACTGCGCCCCTCAAGCGACCCTGGCTGGTGCTAGCCGGGCTGGCGCTCGGTGTGACCGTGACCCACGGTTTCGCCCGCATGGCCTATGGTCTGCTGCTACCAGCCATGAAGTCCGAGCTGGGGTGGACCTATTCGCAGGCCGGCTGGCTGAACACGGCCAACGCGCTGGGCTATCTGGCGGGCGCAGTGATCACCATGCTCCTCATCCAGCGCATTTCGCCCGCACGCCTCTTCGCCTTCGGCATGGCAGCCACCGCGTTGTCGCTCCTGGCCACGGGGCTTCACGCCGGGTTGGGCTGGCAGTCCTTCTGGCGCATGGCCGCAGGCCTGCTGGGGGCACTGTCGTTTACCACCGCAGGCACGCTGGCGGCGGGACTCTTCCCCGGCGATGCACGCCGCAGCGCGCTGGCCATCGCCATCCTGTTCGGCACGGGCGGCGGCCTGGGCATCGTGCTGACAGGCGGAAGCCTGCCGCTGATGCTGGACGCATGGGGACCCGCATCGTGGCCAGCGGGCTGGATGGGCATTGGAGCGATCAGCATGTGTTCCCTACCGCTGAGTCTGTGGGCAGCCTCGCAGCTGCACGCACCAGTGCAGACGGCGCAAACCACGCTCACTCCTTTGCCGGTGCGCCGCATGCTGCCCGTGATAGCCGGCTACGCGTGCTTCGGCCTGGGCTACTTCGTCTATCCGACTTTCCTGTCCGCTTGGATGACCGAACAGCAGGCCGGCTCTGGATTCATCGCACTGGTATGGGTGGTGCTAGGTATCAGCCTCATTCTGTCCCCTTTCGTGTGGCGGCGAGTCATGGCGCGCCATGCCTCGGGCTTGCCCCTGGCTTTGATCATGACCTGCACCGCCATCGGCTCCGCGCTGCCGGTGGTGCTGCCGAAAGGGCCTGTGCTGTTGGTGTCAGCGGTGGTTTTCGGCCTCGCCGTTTTCATGGCCCCCGGTGCGGGAACGAATTTCGTGCGGCAAAACCTGCCGCCACAAGCCTGGGGGCGAGCGATCAGTCTGATGACGATGGTCTTTGCCGTGGCCCAGATCGCAGGCCCTTATGGCGCCGGGCTGGTGGCGGACCGTTTTGACAATATTGGCGTCAGCCTTCTGGTGGCTGCGGGGGTGCTTTTAGTGGGTGCAGCACTGTCCTTGCTACAGAAGGCGGAGCCCAGAGCCCGATGACGAACTCGCCCGCAAACCAATACCCAAGCTCCAAGTGATGGATCAGACCGACGACTTCGAGGTGAGATTTTTCAGGAAATGCAACTCACGACCGGTTCAGCCCGGATGCGCCCCGATCCTGAGTGCCTTCGAAGATCGTGTCCGTACTATCATCAGTTGTTATTCATCCCTTCACCCAGGAGCTTACGATGACCTCGTCGACACGACGCCAATTGCTCGGCGCAGCCGCCGCCACCACAGTGCTGGGCAGCGCTAGCCGTATGGTGCAAGCCCAGTCCGTCTGGCCTGCCGGCAAGACCATCCGCATCGTGCTGCCCAGTGGTGCCGGTGGTGGCTCCGACATCTTTGGCCGAGTGCTGGCTGAATTCATGGGCAAGGAACTCGGCACCCAAGTCATCATCGATAACAAGCCCGGTGCCAATGGCCTGCTGGCCATGGATGCCGTGGTTCGTCAGCCGCCTGATGGCTACAACCTGGCCGTGTCGTTTACGGCCAGCGTAATCGGCAACAAGCTGTTGCAGACCAAGCTTGCCTTTGATCCGATCACTGACCTCACGCCGATTGCAAAGATCGGAGGCGAAGGCGGCAACATCCTGATCGTCAACTCAGAGTTGCCTGTCAAAAATGTGCGCGACCTGATCGAACTCACCAAGACCCGCAAGGATCTGAGCTATGCGTCCTGGGGCATTGGCTCGGGCGGCCATCTGATCATGGAGGCGCTCAAGGCGAATACCGGCATGCAGATCAATCATGTGCCCTACAAGACGGTCGCTCAGATCTCGCCCGACGTGATCTCCAATGTCATTCCGGTCGCCTGGATCGATACCGCTTCGCCCCTTCCGCACATCAAGTCGGGCCGAGTGCGGGCGATTGCCACCTCGGGCACCAATGTCCTGCCGCAGACGCCTGAGGCCCTGCCTATGGTGCAGCAGGGGATCCAGCTCACAACACTGCCCTACTACTCGCTGCACGGGCCCAAGGGCATGCCTGATGCCATCGTGCAGCGTATTGTCGGTGTGGTGAACAAATGGCTGGCTTTGCCCGAGACTGCGACCTTCTATCGCGATCGCAGCAATCAGCCAGCCCCTGGGCAGACCTCGCCCGATCAGCTCCTGAAGCAGTTGCAAAGCGACCTGGTGAGCTGGGGCAAGATGTATGAACTGGCGGGCATCAAGCCTCAGTAAAGGCTTGGTCGCCTGCGGTACTGGGCGTAAGCCTTAGCGGCCAAAAATAGTGCGGGTCGAGGAAACTCGCGCAAGTCCAGCGCCAGCGTGCCCACAACAGCTTCGAGCACTTCGAGGGTCGAGCACGACAATGACACCTCGGCGTAGATGATGGGGTTGATCACCAGCGCGTGAAGACTGGACTGCGCACGCATTTGGGCGATGGACCAGTCCGCCCACTGCGGATCGTTTTGCAGCACGTCCACGAGGACGTGGGTGTGGACCAGCACCATCAGTCGTCGGCGCGCAGCGGCTTCATCAAGTCGTCCGTCGGCCAGCAGATCTCTGCGCGGCCACGGACAGTTTCGAAGCGGTCGGGCTTAGGGCGGCGAAGACCTTTCGCGGGCTTCGGTCGATGCAGGACACCTTCGTCGGCCATGTTCACTGAGAACTGAACCGGCGGTCATGGCATCTGCGGCTAAGCCTGTCTCACTATGAAACGCCTGCGCTACGCGTAAGCCTTCAGCCTTCGGCCACGATCGCGGCCGCCGCATCGAGTCCTCCATCGCCATGAGGAACACCGAGCGCCTTGAGCCCTGCGCCGATGCAGCCCAGTGTTCCCAAAAGCGAATGCGCGCTGAGATGGCCCATGTGGCCGACTCGGAAGAAGTCGTGCCATCGCGGGGAGTCGGGTGGCGCCATGCCGATCCCAATGCCAAGCGTCAGCCCGGCATGCTGCTCGGTCCACTCGCGCAGCCTGGTGCCGTGGCCGGGCAGTTCGATCGCAGTAACCGCATGACTGCGATGCTCGCGATCGCGCACGTTCAGGCGCACACCGCCCGGACGCTCCCATGCTTCGAATGCCGCCCAGACCGTGCGCGCGAGCCTCGCATGCCGGGCCCACACCGCCTCGATGCCCTCCTCGCAGACGATCATGTCAAGCGATTCGCGCAGCCCATGCAGATGGTGCGTCGGCGCGGTACCGTTGAACCGCTGCGAGGGCGTGGGCGGGTTGGCGCGCGGGCGCCAGTCGAAGTGGCCGGTAACACAATCGGCCCTGCCACGCGCACGGTCGGCACGATCATTGAAGAACACGAACGCCATGCCGGGTGGCAGCATCAGGCCCTTTTGCGAACCGGCGATCAGCACGTCGACGCCCCAGGCGTCCATCTCGATGCGGTCGCAGCCTAGCGAGGCGATGCAATCGGCCTGCAGGAGTGCCGGATGCGCCGCCGAATCGATCTCGCGGCGAATCGCTGCGAGGTCGGCACGCAGCGAGCTCGAAGTGTCGACGTGCACCACCAGCACCGAGCGAATTTCGTGGGCGCTGTCAGCGCGCAAACGTTCACCGATGCGCGCGGGATCGATCGGCGATGCGGTCCCAAAATCCATCGTCTCGACCTGCAAGCCGAGCCCTTGTGCTATCTCGGCCCAACCACGTCCGAATGCGCCGGCTAAGGGCACGAGCACACGATCACCGCGCGAGTGCGTGTTCGCGAGCGACGCCTCCCAGGCGGTGTGCCCGTTTCCGATGTACATCGCCACCTGCTGCTCGGTGCGCGCGACCCGCTTGAGGTCAGGCACGAGCGACTTCGTCATCTCGACAAGCGGTCCGGTGTAGATGTTCGGCGAGGCCCGATGCATCGCGCGCAGTACGCGTTCAGGAACGATCGACGGGCCGGGAATGGCGAGGGTCTGGGGACCGTGTGAGAGGCTCATCGGAGAGGGGCTTTCGAGTGCGGTGGCGATCGGTGGATGTGGGGGGAATTGTCCCACGACGCAGCGGTGCGCACGCAGAGGCGGCGGCGACACTCCCGGCAGGAGATCCGTTTCGGCCTGAAGGGCCGGTTTGTACCCATCCTTGTCGTTGTAACCCGTCAATGAGCAGAATCCCGTGGCCTGCGGCTCCTGACGTTTGACGAGGGTGACCACAAAGCTGAGCGACTCTGTATGACCGTCTGTATCCGACGTTGTGCCCGTGACAAAGCGGGCGATTGCGACTGTTGGGACGGGCCGCTAAGTTGGCAATTTCAATCCTTCCCATTGGCGTAGCAATTCGAGTTGCCTGTGGAGTTGGCCAGTCGTCATGGTTTGGGAACCCCAAACCGGGACTCGTCCTGCGAACTCGCTCAGCAGCCAGAATTGCCGCACCGCCATAAAGCGTGCGATAGCGGCAAGGTCGGCATCTGCGACCGGGCGTCTATCTCGGTAGGCGGAAATAAAAGTTTTCCACTGCCTTTGCACCTTGCTGCTCACCTCACCGTCAGGCACGCGCGGATAAAGATTCCATGGGTAGACCGCAAGCTCATACGCCAAGTATCCCGGGCCTGCCTCATCGAAATCGAAGAATATTGCTTGGCGGTGCCCTTCGGTGTTGGTCGTGACGAAGTTGTTCTGACCGTGTGCGTCCCCATGACACAACACGCGGCTCAGTTCACCCAAGGCGAGTATTTCATCGTGTAGCCGCAAGCCCAACTTCTCGAATTGCGGGCGTAGTTCGCCCGTCATGGACGGCGCGCGAAGCAGACCGTCCAGTGGCCTTAGGAGCAGGTAGTCCAGGTCAAGCGTATAGACACTCGCGGGCCCCCGGTAGCTCTCGCCTCCTTGGTGCAAGGCTGCCAATCCGTGCGCAAAGGCCTGAATGTCAGCTGTTGATTCACCCGTGAACTCACCCTCCAGGTATTCAAAGAGCATCAGCGTTCGGTCACCCTCCGGCAGCGGAACCTGTATGGCAACCTCGCCGGTCGCTGTTGTCACGCAACGAGAAACCTGGCAACCGATGTGGGCCCAATGCTCCAGTGCCGCAGCCTCGAACGTTACATTCGGGCCGCCTCGTGGTCGCTCAGCGCAGATTCTTGCCACAACACGCTGCCCACTTGCAAACCCCAATCGATAGACCTGATTGAAACTTCGCCTCAGGAACTCACTTTCGACGACCTCACCAAGTCCATAGCGAGCCTGCACGAGGGCGCCGACGCTGCTTGCCGTTGGCGTCGATTGCGCGATCTCCAGTTGCATGTTTGCCCCACAGGAAAAGGGCAGCGATTATGCGGCAGCGGCGCCCACATTAGAACGACCGCACCAAGGCGACGCTGATCTACCGGCGTACGAAGAACCTGCGAGCCGTGCAGTTGCTGCTGGGCCATTCGAAGTTGGAATCGACCGTGCGTTATCTGGACAACTAGGTCGACGACGCGCTGGAGATCACTGAATAGACCGAAATCTGAT
>DGIT01000122.1:0-3984 GCA_002386465.1 Burkholderiales bacterium UBA4615
TGCGCTACTTGAGTCGCGTGGGTTGCGTGTCACGCTTCTGAAGCTTGACCCCTACATCAACGTCGATCCGGGCACCATGAGCCCCTTTCAGCATGGCGAGGTGTTCGTCACCGAAGACGGCGCTGAAACCGACCTCGATCTCGGGCACTACGAACGGTTCATCAGTGCCCGCATGCGTCGGCACAACAACTTCACCACCGGGCAAATTTACGAGTCCGTCATCCGCAAGGAGCGCCGTGGCGAATACCTAGGGCGTACCGTGCAGGTCATCCCGCATATCACCAACGAGATTCGTGCGTTCATCGAGCGCGGCGCCGGCATGGGGACCGACAGTGCTGCAGAAGTGGCCATCGTCGAGATCGGTGGCACGGTGGGCGACATCGAATCCTTGCCGTTCATCGAGGCCGCTCGCCAGATGAGCCTGGCACTGGGGCGAGGTAACGCCTGCTTCGTGCACCTGACCCTGGTGCCGTTCATCCCTTCAGCGGGCGAACTGAAAACCAAGCCGACCCAGCACTCGGTACAAAAACTGCGCGAAATCGGCATCCAGGCCGACCTGATCCTGTGCCGTGCCGACCGCCGCATTCCAGACGATGAACGCGCCAAAATTTCGCTCTTCTCCAACGTGCCCATCGACTCGGTGATTTCGGTCTGGGACGCTGACTCCATCTACAAGATTCCGCGCATGCTGCATGAGCAGCGTGTCGATGACCTGTTGTGCGAAGTGCTGCGTGTGCAGGCCAAGCCCGCCGACCTCAGCGTCTGGGATCGTCTGGTCGACCGACTGGAGCATCCTGCGCACACCGTGCGCATTGCCATGGTCGGCAAGTACGTGGAACTGACCGAGTCCTACAAGTCGCTCAGCGAAGCGCTCACGCATGCGGGTATCCATACCTCCAGCCGAGTGAAGATCGAGTACATCGACTCCGAGCAGATTGAGCGCGAAGGCACCGCTGCGCTGGAACATTTCGATGCCATCCTGGTTCCGGGCGGTTTCGGTCGCCGCGGCGTGGAAGGCAAGATCGCCGCCATCCGGTTCGCCCGCGAGCGCGGTGTGCCGTACCTGGGCATCTGTCTGGGCATGCAACTGGCGGTCATCGAGTTTGCGCGCAATGTGTGCGGCTTGCATGGCGCGAACAGCACCGAGTTTGACGCGGCCACGGTCCATCCTGTGGTGGGCCTGATCACCGAATGGCTAGACCGCGAAGGGCGTGTCGAGCGTCGAGACGCGGCCTCCGATCTGGGCGGCACGATGCGACTGGGCTCGCAGCGCTGCCCCGTGGTCCCCAACACGCTCGCCGCACGCGTCTATGGCGAGAGCGTCAACGAGCGCCATCGTCATCGCTACGAGGTCAACAACGGCTATGTGCCACGTCTTGAAGCGGCTGGTCTCAGGGTATCGGCCCGTACGCCGTCCGAGGGCCTTACCGAAATTGCCGAACTGCCTCAGAGCGGCAAGGTGGCGCATCCCTGGTTCGTGGGCGTGCAGTTTCATCCTGAGTTCACCTCCACGCCGCGTGACGGACACCCGCTCTTCATTTCCTATGTCGAGGCAGCGTTGGCCCATGCGCGTGAGCGCTCTGCACTTGCGTCCGCCTGAGGCCCGCTGGCTCGCGCCGAGGGCGCGCCAGGCTGACCGTACACACACCGAATACAGACCGATTACAGACGACAGAACACGGACGGATTAGCTCGATATGCGACTGTGTGGATTCGAAGTTGGCCTGGATCGGCCGTTGTTCCTGATCGCAGGACCCTGCGCGATCGAATCGCGCGAGCTGGCCATCCAGACCGCAGGCGAACTCAAGGCCATCGCCGGCGCGCTGCATGTGCCGTTCATCTACAAGTCTTCTTTTGACAAAGCCAATCGCAGTTCCGGACGTTCATTTCGTGGGCCGGGGCTGGACGAAGGGCTGCGCATCCTGGCTGAAGTGCGCAGGCAGATTGGTGTGCCGGTGCTGACCGACGTGCACGATGCCGATCAGATCGCGCCCGTCGCCGCAGTGGTCGATGTGCTCCAGACGCCGGCGTTTCTGTGCCGGCAAACCGATTTCATTCGTGCGGTGGCGGCCAGTGGCAAGCCGGTCAATATCAAGAAGGGCCAGTTTCTGGCGCCTGGCGACATGAAGCATGTGGCCGTCAAGGCGCGCGAAGCCGCTGTGGCGGCAGGCCACGATGGCGACTCGATCATGGTCTGTGAGCGCGGTGCGTCTTTCGGCTACAACAACCTCGTCTCGGACATGCGCAGCCTGGCCATCATGCGCGACACCCGCTGCCCGGTCGTGTTTGATGCCACCCACTCGGTGCAGCTGCCGGGCGGGCAGGGCAGTTCCTCCGGTGGCCAGCGCGAATTCGTCCCGGTGCTCGCCCGTGCGGCGGTGGCCAGCGGCGTGGCCGGGCTGTTTATGGAAACCCACCCGGATCCGTCCAAGGCCCTGTCGGATGGGCCCAATGCCTGGCCCTTGCCGCGCATGGCCGAACTGCTGGCCACACTGTGCGAACTCGATGCCCTGGTCAAGCGCCATGGCTTTCCCGAAAACACGATGAGAAGCTGATCGCGCAAGGCTTGCGCCCTGCGACGCTGCATCCTGACCATTCCTGAGGACTTATGCCCAGCGCTTATGTGATTGCCGATGTTCACGTCACAGACCCCGAGCAGTACAAAGGCTATATGGCCCTGACGCCGGCGGCCGTGGCCGCAGCGGGGGGTGAGTTCGTCGTGCGCGGCGGCCGCAACCAGACACTCGAGGGGCCCTGGACACCCCGCCGCATGGTGGTGATCCGCTTCCCCTCCTACGAGGCGGCGCAGGCCTTTTATCACTCGCCTCTGTATACCGAGGCCCGCGCTGCGCGCGCTGGCGCCACTGAATTTTTCAACATGTTCGTCGTGGAAGGAGTCTGAGCCATGAGCACCATTGTCGACATCATTGGTCGCGAAATCATCGATTCACGCGGCAATCCCACGGTCGAGTGCGACGTGCTGCTCGAGTCGGGCACCATGGGCCGCGCGGCCGTGCCCTCGGGTGCCTCCACCGGCTCACGCGAGGCGATCGAGCTGCGCGACGGCGATGCCAAGCGCTACGGCGGCAAGGGCGTGCTGCGGGCTGTGGAGAACATCAACACGGAAATCTCCGAGGCCATCATGGGCCTGGATGCCAGCGAGCAGGCCTATATCGACAAGACCCTGATCGATCTGGACGGCACCGACAACAAGGCGCGCCTGGGTGCCAACGCGACTCTGGCGGTGTCCATGGCGGTGGCTAAGGCGGCGGCCGAGGAATCGGGCCTGCCCCTGTACCGCTACTTCGGTGGCTCGGGTGCCATGGCATTGCCGGTGCCTATGATGAACGTCATCAACGGTGGTGCGCATGCCAACAACAACCTCGATCTGCAGGAGTTCATGATCATCCCGATCGGGGCACCGAGCTTTCGGGAAGCGATGCGCTATGGCGCTGAAACCTTTCAGGCGCTCAAGAAAATCTTGCATGACCGCGGTCTGAGCACTGCCGTGGGTGACGAAGGCGGATTTGCGCCCAGCGTGACCAACCATGAAGCAGCGATTCAGCTCATCCTGGAAGCCATCGACCGGGCGGGTTACACCGCAGGCTCACAAATTGCACTGGGCCTGGATTGCGCGGCCTCCGAGTTTTTCAAGGACGGCAAATATCATCTGCACGGCGAAGGTCTGACTCTCTCGGCCGTCGACTTCAGCAACCTGCTCTCCACCTGGTGCGACAAATATCCGATCATCTCCATCGAAGACGGCATGGCCGAGAACGACTGGGATGGCTGGCGCACCCTCACCGATGTCCTGGGCGATCGGGTCCAGTTGGTGGGCGACGATCTGTTCGTCACCAACACCCGCATCTTGCGCGAAGGCATTGATGCCGGCATTGCCAACTCGATCCTGATCAAAATCAACCAGATCGGCACGCTTACTGAGACGTTTGCGGCCATCGAGCTGGCCAAGCGCAACAACTACAC
>DGIT01000122.1:4065-19872 GCA_002386465.1 Burkholderiales bacterium UBA4615
CCGGTTCGATGTCGCGCACCGATCGCATCGCCAAATACAACCAGCTGCTGCGGATCGAAGAAGACCTCGGTGATGTGGCGCAGTATCCCGGCCGCTCGGCGTTCTACAACCTCTTCTGAGGCAGGGCTGATCAGTGCGCCTGCTCACGCTGGCTTTGCTGGCTCTGCTGGTGCTCATCCAATATCCCCTGTGGCTGGGTAAGGGGGGGTGGATGCGCGTATGGGAGGTCGATCGGCAGCTCCTGACCCAAAACAAGGCCAACGAGCGGCTGGTCGAGCGCAACCGTGCGCTCGAGGGTGAAGTGCGCGACCTGCAGCAGGGCACCGGGGCGATCGAAGAGCGCGCTCGTTATGAACTGGGTCTCATGCGCAGCGACGAGGTCTTTGTGCAGTTCGTGGATCAGGCCGCGGTGGCTGCGCCGGTGCGCGCTGCCGGCACTCCGGCGCCAGCAGCGCCGGGTGCAGTCAGTGGCGCGCCCGCGAAGTCGGCGCAGGCGGCTCGCTGAGAAACAAAGAGACGCCGTCGACGGCGTCGAAATCGTAGGCGGTATTGCAGTACTCGCAGCGCACACCGATGCTGCCACGCTCGGCTACGATGGATTCGATTTCCTCGCGCCCGAGCATGCGCAGCATGCCCACCACTTTGTCGCGCGAGCAACTGCACGCGAACTGCGCTGTGCGCGCATCGAACGCGTGCAGGGTTTCCTGCCAGAACAGGCGACGCGCCACCGCATCCGGGGTCAGCGCCAGCAGTTCATCGCGCGTCACGGTGTCGGCCAGCTGCTGAAGACGGTTCCAGCCGTCGGCATCGGTCACGGCCGCGCCACCTTCGTCAGGCAGTCGCTGCAGCATCATCCCGGTCGCTCGGCCTTCGTCTGCCGCCAGCCAAAGCCGCGTAGGCACCTGTTCAGAACGGGACATGTAGCGTTCCAGCATGTCGGCGATGCTGTCGCCCTCGAACGGCACGATGCCCTGGTAGGGCTGCCGGTTGGGCGAACCGCTCGCCGGGTCGAGCGTGACCACGCAGCGGCCCTTGCCATGGACATTGACCAATGTCGCCAGGTCGGCTTCTTCCGGACAGACCTGGCCTTCGCGCAATTTGGCCGTGGCACGAAAGCGGCCGGCCTGGTCGCATTCGGCGACCAACAGCGCCACCGGGCCATCGCCGTGGATCTGCAGCACCAGGCTGCCCTCGAACTTGAGCGATGCCGACAGCAGCAGGGCTGCTGCGCTCAGTTCGCCCAAATAGGTGCGCACCGCACGTGGAAAGACATGGCGTTGCGTGACCTCGCGCCAGGCGGTATCGAGCGAGACCAGTTCGCCGCGCACGGGCGCGCCCTGCAGCATGAAGCGCTGCAGCACGTCGTTGCTCAGGGGATCGGCGAACAGACCGATCTCGGGTCGTTGCGCCTGGCTCACCCGTCGATCCGCTGCAGCTGCGTACGCATCTCGGTGCCTTTGGCGACATAGCTGTCGACCCCGGTGCGAATGCGTGCGACTTCTTGCTCGGTCAGCTCGCGGATGACCTTGCCGGGAGACCCCATCACCAGGCTGCGATCAGGAATTTCCTTGCCTTCCGGGATAAGCGCTCCGGCACCGATCAGACATTCGCGGCCGATCTTTGCGCCGTTCATGACGACCGCCTGGATGCCGATGAGGCTCCCATCGCCCACGGTGCAGCCATGCAACATGGCCTGATGGCCGATGGTCACATGCGCGCCGACCGTCAGCGGGAAGTTGCGGTCAGTGTGCAGCACGGCGTTTTCCTGCACGTTGCTGCCCGTGCCAATGCGAATCGGTTCATTGTCGCCACGCAAGACCGCACCGAACCAGACGCTTGCGCCGTCGGCCAGTTCGATCTTGCCCATGACATGCGCACCGGGTGCGACCCAGGCAGAGCTTGAAATCGTGGGGCGATGTTCCCCGAGCGCGTAAATGGCCATGGCGATCCCTGTAGACTTGGTCAGTGAATGGGCGCGGTGAGCGCGGACTGGCCGAGTTTACAGCCTTGCCCACAGCCGCCTTCCTGGTTACCCCCTGTGATCGCCTCTGGTTTGAATCCTCCCGTATCGGGCGCGTGTGCCCAAGCCAGGCCGCACGACACCGTGCCCCACGGGATGGAGCCTCTTCGCCTGGCCGCCCGCAACGCCTGGGCGATTGCAGACCCGGTTCAAAAAGCCTTGGCCGCGCAGGTATTGACGCCGTGGCTCACCGGTTCGTCTGAATGCGGCCCAATCTGCTGCTGCGCCTGCGTGGGTGCGGGGCTCCGGTTTGACGATGCCTTGCGTCCGGGGCGTCCGCCTCGCCCGTCACTGGTCCATCCGCGCGATGTGCCGGCGCGGGGCATCGGCACACACGCCGGGCGTGCCGCCTTGCTGCACGCCATTGCGCACATTGAATTCAATGCCATCGATCTGGCGCTGGATGCGGTGTGGAGATTTCCCGATATGCCCCATGCCTGGTACCTGGACTGGGCCAGCGTGGCGGTTGATGAGGCACGTCATTTCACGGCCCTCCATGACGAACTGGCCCGGCGCGGTCATGCCTATGGTGATTTCGATGCGCATGACGGTCTGTGGGAAATGGCCATGAAGACCCGACACGACCCGCTGATTCGGGTCGCACTGGTGCCCAGGCTGATGGAAGCACGCGGGCTGGATGTCACGCCGGGCATCATGAGGCGGCTCGGCGGCGTGGGTGATCGCGCTGCAGTCGATATTCTGGAGATGATCCTGCGCGAAGAGGTCCGCCATGTGCAGATCGGTAACGCCTGGTTTGAGCGGCTTTGCATGGACCGCGGTCTGGATCCTGTTCTCCTTTGGGACGAGCTGGCCCAGGCGCACGGCGCCGCGAGGCCCCAGCCGCCGTTTAATGTCTCGGCGCGCTTGCAGGCAGGCTTTCGCATTGAGGAACTGATCCGCTGGGGGCATACATGAAGACATCGGATGCACAGCGCCGCCGCTGGATCGCGCAGGCAATCGGGTTGGGCGCCTCGGGCGCGATCGCAGGTTGTGCACCCGGCCGCCCGGCAGGCGATGCAGCCATCTCTGCGGGCCCAGGGCGGCCTGCAAGGCCGGGTGCGCTGCCCTGGCGGGGTGCCACCGATCCCTTTTCACTTGGCGTGGCCAGTGGCTGGCCCCGACCTGATGGCGCGACCCTGTGGACACGTCTGGCACCTCAGCCGCTCCAGCCCGGGGGCGGCGTGGATCCCGTGCCGATCGCGGTGCAGTGGGAAGTGTTCGAGGAGGGCAGGGCGGCTGCGGTGCAATCAGGCCGCATCGATGCACTGCCCGAGTGGGCCCATTCGGTGCGCGTGGAGGTGCGGGGTCTGCAGCCGCACCGGCGCTATCGCTACCGCTTCATGAGTGGCGATGCGGTCAGCGCGCAGGGCGCGTTCATGACCGCGCCGGCACCGGGGCGCACCGAGCGTCTGCGTCTGGTCTTTGCTTCTTGTCAGCAGTATGAGCAGGGCTTTTACGGCGCCTGGCGACATGCCGTGGCCGACACCCCCGATCTGGTGGTCTTTCTAGGCGACTACATCTACGAGTCGTCCTGGGGTCGCAACCATGTGCGCAAGCACGATCCCGGTGTGCCGCACACGTTGGCCGACTATCGCCGCCGACACGCCCTGTATCGCTCCGACGCCGATCTGCAGGCTGCGCATGCCGCCTGCGCCTGGTTGCCCACGTGGGACGACCATGAGGTTGATAACGACTACGCCAGCAATTTGTCTCAGCGCGGAGATCCGCCTGAGCAGTTTCTGGCCAGACGGGCAGCGGCCTACCAGGCCTACTTCGAGCACATGCCCTTGCCGTGGTCGATGGCCCCACAGGGCCACTCCATGCGGATTTACGGTGCGTTCGACTGGGGCGCGCTGGCCCGACTGTATGTGGTGGACAATCGTCAGTACCGCACGCCTCAGGCCTGCTCGCTACCCGGTCATGCGGGCTCGCGTGTCGTCGGGCCCGAGTGCCTGGACCGACTTGACCCCACGCGCACGCTGCTGGGCCATGAGCAGGAAGCCTGGCTGTCGCAATCCATGCGCGACAGCCGCTCACGCTGGAATCTGCTGGCGCAGCAGACGCTGATGTCACGTGCCGACAGCAAGTCCGGCCCTGGCGAAGCCTGGTGGACCGATGGCTGGGACGGCTATCCCCAGGCGCGTCGCCGTCTGCTGGAGTCGGTGCGTCAGGCAAAAGTGGCCAATCCGCTGGCGCTGGGTGGTGATGTGCATGCGTTTTATGCCGGCGAATTGCATGAAGACTTCGACCGACCCGCCCAGAAGCCCGCCATGATCGAATTCGTGGGTGGCGCCATCACGTCACAGAGCTGGCCCCAACCCCGCATCGATGCGCTGGTGGCCGAGAATCCCCACCTGAAATACGGCGAAGGGCGCTTTCGGGGCTACGGACTCATGGAGATCGAACCCGGGCGCGTGCAGGTGTCGATGCGCGGGATCGACGATGCGCGGGTGGCGGCCACCGGCGTGCGCACCCTGCGTCGCTTCGAGGTGCGTGAGGGTGTGGGCAGACTCGAAGGCTGACGACCAGGCCGACGTCGTCCTGCGATATAAAATCGCGGGTTGCCCTGAGCCCGTGTCCGATGATCGAACCTTACCGCCCCCGAATCGCTTCCGAGTCGCGCTATGTGCAGGCCCGCGGCCTGCGCCACCATGTCCGCATCTGGGGCGGGCCACCGCAGGGCGCAGCCGCATCATCGGGCCTGCCGCCGCTGGTCATGCTGCATGGCTGGATGGATATCGGCGCCTCGTTCCAGTTCGTGGTCGACGCGTTCGCCCGTGCGCGCCATGTGATCGCCCCCGACTTGCGCGGTTTTGGACTGACGCAGAGACCGGCAGCGGACTGTTACTGGTTCCCGGATTACCTCGCCGATGTCGAGGCCTTGCTCGATGAGCTGGTGCCCGCTGGGCCGATCGATCTGCTGGGTCACAGCATGGGCGGCAATGTCGCCATGCTGTTTGCCGGAGTACGCCCCGAACGGGTGCGCAAGCTGGTGAGTCTGGAATCATTCGGTCTGCCCCCGAGCGCTCCGACTGAAGCGCCCGGGCGTCTGCGGACCTGGCTGGATGAACTCAAGGCGGGCGCGCGTATGCGCGACTATGATTCGCTGGAGGCGGTGGCCGCGCGCCTGATGCAGACCAACCCGCGTCTGGCTGCCGACCGCGCGGCCTGGCTCGCTGCGTTCTGGAGCGCCCCCAATGCGCAGGGACGCTTTGAAATCCAGGGCGATCCGGCGCATCGTCACACCAACCCGTACTTGTACCGCACCGACGAAACCGTGGCCGTCTGGGCTGAAATCAAGGCGCCAGTGCTGCTGGTAGGCGCCGAGGGCGATACCCGCTGGACACGCTACCGCAAAGACCCGCAAGTGGCTGACCGCCTGTCGGCGATTGCGGATCTGCGTGTGGTGGGCGTCCCGGATGCCGGACACATGGTGCATCATGACCAGCCAGCCCGCATCGCAGCACTGATCGAGGAGTTCATCGATGGCTGATTCGAGGCGCATGCGCCCCACCGACCTGCACGACATCAACGCCGATCTGCATTGCCACTCGGTGATCTCTGACGGTACCTTGTCGCCCGAGGCCGTCGTAGAGCGCGCGCACCGCAATGGCGTGGACATTCTGGCTCTGACCGATCACGACGAATTAGGTGGCCTGGTGGCTGCGGCCGCCCGTGCGCAAGCGCTGGGCCTGGCCTTCGTGCCGGGCGTTGAGGTGTCGGTCACGTGGGCGAACGAGACGATTCACATCGTCGGACTGCGTGTCGACCCGCATCATGCAGGCCTTGCGCGCGGCCTGGATCGCACCCGTAACGGGCGGGATGGGCGGGCGCGCGAGATTGCCGCGCAACTCGCTGACGTGGGCATCCCAGATGCCTACGAGGGCGCCTTGAAGTACGCAGGCAATCCGGAACTGATTTCGCGCAGCCACTTTGCGCGCTATATCGTCGAGACCGGGACCTGCGCAAGCGTGCACGAGGTCTTCGAGCGATTTCTGATTGAAGGCAAACCCGGATTCATTCCGCACCGCTGGGCCAGGCTGGCTGATGCCGTGGGCTGGATCTGCGAGGCAGGTGGCACGGCGGTCATGGCGCATCCTGGTCGCTATGCGCTGGGTGAGCTGGCAATGGATCAGCTCATCCGTGAATTTTGCGATGCGGGCGGCAGCGGCATTGAAGTCGTGAGCGGCAGTCATGCTCCCGGTCAGTCCGAGCGCTTTGTCACCATGGCCCAGCACTATGGTCTGAATGCCTCGCGTGGCTCCGATTTTCACGGCCCCAATGAAAGCCGTCATGACCTGGGCAGCATGCCTCCGCTGCCGCGAAGCGTGACGCCCGTCTGGCACCACTGGCCCGAGGCACACGCGCTGGAACGGCGTTGACCCAGCGCTTCGAGATTCATCCGACTCATCCTCAAAAGCGCCTGATTGCGCAGGCTGCGGTCGTGCTCAAGGCGGGTGGGCTGATCGTACTGCCGACCGACGCCTGCTATGTGCTGGCCTGCCAGCTTGACGACAAGCAGGCGGTTGATCGGCTGCGGGCCTTGCGCGCCATCGATGACCGTCATTTGCTGACCCTGATGTGCCGTGATCTGCGAGAGGTCGCGGTCTATGCCCAGATCGACAACAGCCAGTACAGGTTTCTGCGCGACTGGACCCCGGGGGCCTACACCTTCATCCTGCCCGCCACCCGTGAGGTGCCCAGGCGCCTGTGGCATCCCTCGCGCAAGACGGTGGGCCTGCGCGTACCCGACCATCCGGTGGTGGCGCAACTGCTGGAGGCCCATGGCGCACCGGTGCTGACCAGCAGCCTGATGTTGCCGGGCGACGAGTTGCCCCTGACCGATGCTGACGAAGCCATCGCGCGACTGGCCGGCCGGGTGGAACTGGTGATCGATGCCGGCGCGCAGGGTCTTGAGCCCACAACGGTTATCGACCTGACCGGCGATGCACCTCAGGTGACCCGGGCGGGCTGCGGGCCGATCGATCGCATGACCGCGTAGAATTCGCCATATGTTTGCACAGCGTGTTGTCTCCGGCATGCGCCCGACGGGCGCCCTTCACCTTGGCCACTATCATGGCGCCCTCAAGAACTGGGTGCGTCTGCAGGCCGAGCAGCCCTGCTTTTTCTTCGTGGCCGACTGGCATGCGCTCACCACGCACTATGAGTCGCCCGAAGTCATTCAGCGTGCGATCTGGGACATGGTGGTCGACTGGCTGGCCGCAGGGGTCGACCCAGCCCAGTCCACGCTGTTCATTCAGTCGCGCGTGCCCGAGCATGCCGAGCTGCATCTGCTGATGTCGATGTCCACGCCACTGGGCTGGCTCGAACGCGTTCCCACGTACAAAGACCAGCAGGAAAAGCTCACCGACCGCGACCTCACCACTTACGGTTTTCTGGGCTACCCGCTTCTGCAGGCGGCCGACATCCTCATCTACCGGGCCAGTTCGGTGCCGGTGGGCGAAGACCAGGTGCCGCATATCGAGCTCACCCGCGAAATCGCCCGCCGCTTCAATCATCTCTTTGGCCGCGAGCCGGGTTTTGAGGACAAGGTGGCTGCGGCCATCAAGCAGTTGGGCGGCAAGCGCGGCAAGGCATACAGCGATCTGCGCACCCGATACCAGGAGCAGGGCGATGCACAGGCCCTGACCGATGCACGGGCCATCGTGGAGTCCAGCGGCAGTCTGTCTGCGGCCGACCGCGAGCGGCTGCTGGGTTTCATCGAAGGCTCGCGCAAGATGATCCTGTCCGAGCCCCGTGCGCTGCTCACCGAGGCCTCTCGTTTGCCGGGTATCGACGGACAAAAAATGTCGAAGAGCTATGGCAACGCCATTGCCATGCGTGAAGACCCCGCCTCGGTCACCAAGAAGCTTCGTACCATGCCGACCGACCCGGCGCGTGTGCGCCGCACCGACCCGGGTGATCCCGAGCGCTGCCCGGTCTGGCCGTTGCATCAGGTCTATTCGGATGACAACACCCGCACCTGGGTGCAGCAGGGCTGTCGCAGTGCCGGCATCGGATGTCTGGACTGCAAGCAACCGGTCATTGACGCGGTGATCGCCGAGCAGCAGCCGTTCATAGAGCGGGCCCAACCCTATCTGGACGATCCGGCCCTCTTGCGTGCCATCATCGAAGATGGCTGCAGCAAGGCGCGCAAGGTCGCGCAAGACACCATGCGCGATGTGCGCGAGGTCATGGGTCTGAACTACGGACTGCGCGACTGAACAACCGTTGCGGTCAACCGCCAGCCGGCGATTTCACCAGGTGCATTTGCCGCATCTGCGGCAGCGATTCCAGGAAATCCTTGAGCTGAGCCAGTGGCAGCGGTTCGCTGATGAAGGCACCTTGCATGCGCTCGCAGTTCAGCGCGCGCAGGGCCTTCAATTCGGCCCCGGTTTCCACCCCTTCGGCCATCGCTTGCAGCCCCAGCTTGCCAGCCAGGGTGGTGATGGCCTGGACGATGGCCGCATTGCCGCGGTCTTCGGGCAGACCCCGAATGAAGGTCCGGTCGATTTTCAGGCCGTCGACTGGCAGGTTCTTCAGGTACGACAGCGAGGCGTAGCCCGTACCGAAGTTGTCGATGATCACCTGAATACCCAGGCGACGCAGCTCGCCCAACAGCGCAATGGTCTTGTCGCTGTTGTCGATCAGTGCATTTTCCGTGAGTTCCAGGCGCAGCAAGTTGGCCGGGAATTTTCGCTCGGCCAGCAGCCCGTTGACCTGGGCGAGAAAACCGTCCTCGGACAGTTGTCGGGGCGAGAGATTGACCGAGACCGCCACATCCTCAAACCGGTCGAGACCGATATCGATCCGGTCGTCGATCGCCCGTCGAATCGCCCACAGGCCAATCTCGCGTACCAGGTTGTTGCCCTCGGCTGCCGGCAGGAACTGATCAGGCAGCAGCAGACCGCGAGTGGGGTGTCGCCAGCGCATCAGCCCTTCCACGCCCACCAGTCGACGTTCGCCAACCGCCATCACCGGCTGGTAATACAGATCGACTTCACCGCGTTGCAGCGCCAGAGGCAGTTCGATACCCAGCTGCAGCTGCTCGCTGCGGGCATCAGTCTGATCGCCTGCAAAGAAGTGCACATCGTTTCGCCCTGCCGATTTGGCACGGTACATGGCGTTGTCGGCAGCCTTGATCAGGGCCTGCGCATCACGCCCGTCATCGGGCGTGATGGCGACACCAATCGAGGCGGACAGAAAATGCGCACGGTTCATCAGCACGAAGGGGCGCTCGATTGCTGCGAGCACCTTGCGTGCGATGTCTTCAATCTCAACGCGGTCGCGCAGGTCAAGCAGCAGCAGGATGAACTCATCGCCGCCGATGCGCCCCGCCACATCGCCCGTTCGAATCGATTCTCTGAAGCGTCGCCCCACTTCGATCAGCACCTGATCGCCCACCGAATGGCCCAGCGTGTCGTTGATCAGCTTGTAGCGATCGAGGTCCACATACAGGACCGCTGCGGCACGCCCGACCTTGATCGCCTCGTCCAACTGATGTGTGAGATACACCCGGTTGGGCAGCCCGGTGAGTGCGTCATGCAACGAGGCATGCAGCAGCCGCTGCTCGGCGGTCTTGCGTTGCAGGTAGAGCGAGATCGTGCTGGACAGCGTCTCGGCCAATTGCTGCAGCAAGGCGTCCGCCCGATAGCCGTTGGGGCTGAAAAACAGCAGCGCCGACAGCACGTTGTGGTTTTCGTCCACGATCGGCGCAATGAACGCAGCGTCCAGGCCGAGTGATCCGGTCTGGTAGCGCATGGCAAATTCATATTCGTCGGTGAGGCTGGGCAACCATAAAGGCTCGCCGCTCGTCCAGGCGCGTCCTTCCACGCTCTCGCGGCTCATGGCGAGTTGCGCAGGCAGCTCCGCCAGCATGCGCAACACGGCAGGCGTGCCCCAGCGCTCGCGCACATTGAGCGCCCTTGTGCCAGGAATTTGAACAAGGTGAGCGCCGCCCGACCATCCCATGGTGCGGCACAGGGCGGTGATCAGCTCGGTGAGCACCCGTTCAGGTTCGGTCTGCTCGCGCATGATCGCAGCCATCTCGCTCTCGAACTGCAAGAGCTGCTGCTGCTGGTACTCGCGGGTGATGGTCCGTCCGACCCCCCGATACCCCATGAACTGACCCGCCGCATCGACGATCGGCCGGCCGTTGAGCGAAACCCGGTGCAGGTTGCCCTGCGGATCTCTCACCCCGAATTCGAAATTTTCGAAGGACCGATGCGCCTGCATGTCGGCCTGATGTTTGTCCCAGTCAACCTGGGTCAGATCAAGCGAATCGAATTCCCAGCTGCGCTTGCCCAGGCCGGCGCGCGCCCATTCACCGCCCAGCGCGCTCACGATACTGTCCGAGACGTAGCTCAATCGGTGCTGCGCATCGGTCTCCCAGACCCAGTCGGCTGACAGCTGCGTCAGGTCGCGAAACTTGGCTTCGCTCGCTGCGAGTTGCTGGGCCATGGCACTCATGGCGGTGATGTCCTGCACGATGCCCGCGAGCCTGCGCACGCGCCCGCTGCGCCCGCTTTCGGCTCGGGCGACACTGCGCACCCAGACCTGATCGCCGTTGGGGCGGCGAAAGCGGTATTCAACGCGAGCTTCTTCGCCCTGCCTGATCGCGCGACGGTGTGCGTCCTGCCAGCGCTTGCGGTCCTCGGGGTGAATCTGCTCGAGGAATGCCCGTGGTTCGAGCGGGCTGCGCCCCGGTTCACTGCCGAACAGTCGGTGCGTGCCGTCGCTCCAGAAGTAGCGCTGGGAGGAGAGGTCGAACACCCAGGATCCCATGACCGCGAGGCTTTCTGCGGCGCCATATTGCGCCTGCAGGCCATCGAGTCGCCGTCCGATGTCGCGGCTGCCATCGAAACGCTCAAAGACGCTCAGCAGCACAAAACCGATCAGGCCCAGGGTCAGCAGTGCAATGACGGCCGCCTGGGGTCCTGGGCGGTCGAGCACCTGCGGCATGAGCACCGACCCGGCCCAGTAGGCGACCGCCACCAGCAGGGTGCCCACCAGAATGAGCAGTCCCGCCGGCTGCTCGCGCAGCCGCCCGTAGAATGGGTGGGAAGGGCTGGGTTGGGGTGCCATGGATCGGATGTGTACCGGAAAGCCTTTCCTGCTTTTCAAGCCTGCACTGCGAATAATGACCGACAACCGCCCTGAATTATCCGCCTGCGCGACCATCCGCGACACACCCGCCCCGTCCGTCTGGATCCGGCGCTGGCTGCCTGCGGCCCAGGGTGATCGTCTTGCCCTGGATCTGGCCTGCGGTTCCGGGCGCCATAGCCTGCTGGCACGCGACCTGGGGTACCGGGTACTGGCCGTCGATCGCGACGCGCAGGCACTGGCAACAATTCAGGGTAGTGGGGTGCAGCCGCTGCAGGAAGACCTGGAGCACGGACGGTGGTCATTTTGCGCTCAGCGGTTCGACCTGATTGTGTGTACGCATTACCTCTTTCGACCCCGGCTGGATCTGCTGGCTTCGCTGCTCGCACCCGGGGGGCGGCTGCTCTACGAAACCTTTGCACAGGGCAACGAGCGCTTCGGGCGACCCTCCAATCCGGCGTTCCTTCTGCGCCCCGGCGAATTGCTGCAGTGGGCTCATCGGGCAGGCCTGCATGTCGTGGCCTACGAAGACGGCGTGCTCAGCGTGCCGCGAGCGGCGCGTGTGCAGCGTCTGGCTGCGGTGCGTGCGCCACTCGACGACGCGCTGATTGCGCTCGACTGAATCCGTGCCGACTGCCTGGCCGTCGCCCCGGCAAGGCAGGGTGCTGGGATAGAATCGTAGCTTCGCGATTTTTCGTCGGGCAAGCGAACATGATCACTGGCAGCATCGTTGCCATCGTTACGCCGATGCACGAGGATGGCAGCCTCGATCTGGCGCGCTACCGCAGCCTCATCGACTGGCACATCCAGAGCGGCACGGCTGCCATCGTCGCAGTAGGCACCACGGGCGAGTCTCCAACCGTCGATGTCGATGAGCATGCGCAGCTCATCAGCGTCGCGGTCGAACAGTGCGCGGGGCGCGTACCGGTCATTGCCGGTACCGGGGGCAACTCCACCCGTGAAGCGATCGACCTCACCCGCCATGCGGCATCGGTCGGTGCGGCTGCCTCGCTGCAGGTTGTGCCCTACTACAACAAGCCCGGCCAGGAAGGCCTGTACCAGCATTTCCGTGCAGTGGCCGAGGCCGTGAATCTGCCGGTGATCCTGTACAACGTGCCCGGCCGGACCGTGGCCGATCTGTCCAACGACACCACGGTGCGGCTGGCACAGATCCCCAACATCGTGGGTCTGAAAGACGCCACCGGCGACATGCCGCGGGCCTGCGATCTGCTTGACCGACTGCCCGAATCCTTCGCGCTGTACAGCGGCAACGATGACTCCGCACTGGCGCTCATGGCGCTGGGTGGGCATGGCGTCATCTCGGTCACGGCCAATGTCGCGCCTGCCGAGATGGCCGCAATGTGCCGTGCGGCACTCGGTGGCGACCTGATCACGGCGCGGCGCATCAACCGTCAGCTGCTGCCTTTGCATCTGAAGCTGTTTGTGGAAGCCAACCCGATTCCCGTGAAGTGGGCTCTGAAAAAGATGGGACGTATCGAAGGCGGCATCCGTTTGCCCATGACCGAACTCGAGTCGCGTCACCACGCCACGATCCTGGATGCACTGCAGCGCGCGAAGGTGATCGCATGACCCGGCCTTCGGGCACGTTCGTACGCCGGGCGCTGACTCGCAGCACTGTTGCCGCGCTCATCGCTGTCAGCCTCGCGGGCTGTTCGTTGACACAAACCTTTAGCGACATGACCCGGATCGACTACAAGTCGGCCTCGCAGGGGCGTCCGCTCGAAGTGCCCCCCGATCTGCTGACTCCGGGTGGCGATGACCGCTATGCCATACCGCAGCGCGCTGGCTCAGCCACCACGTTTTCGGCCTACACCCAAAACCGCACCGCCGAGGCCGCTGCGCCCGCCGCGCAACCTGGTGTCCTCACGCAGCCGCCGGGTGCGCGCATCGAACGCGAAGGCGATCGGCGCTGGCTGGTGGTCGATCTGCCGCCCGACCGTGTCTGGCCGGTGGTGCGCGACTTCTGGACCGGGGCAGGCTTCAACCTGGTCAAGGACGCGCCTGAGACAGGCATCCTCGAGACCGACTGGGCGGAGAGCCGCCCGCCCGTTCCCGACTCCTACATTCGCAGTGTGCTGTCAAAGGCGCTTGGCTCGATCTACACCGCGGGCACCCGAGACAAGTTCCGCACCCGCCTGGAGCCTGCAGCCGCCAGCACAGAAGTCTACGTCAGCCATCGTGGCCTGAAAGAAGAACTCACCGGCGCACTGAAAGACTCCTCCTTTTGGGCTGCCACCCCGCCCAACCCCGACCTTGAGGCCGAGTACCTGCGCCGTCTCATGCTGCGCTTTACGCCCGAAAAGCAAGCTCAGCGTGCGCAAGTGGCGGCCGTGACCGCTGCCGCTGCGGTGCCGGTGGCGCCACGGGCTGCGCTCATCGATCAGAACGGCCGCTCCGCCGTACAGATGCAGGATGGGTTTGACCGCGCCTGGCGTCAGGTCGGGCTGGTGCTGGATCGCAGCGGCTTCACCGTAGAAGATCGCGACCGCTCAAGCGGGACGTATTTTGTCCGCTATGTCGACCCGGAGCAGCCCACGCCGAAGTCCGGTCTGCTCGATCGCATCATGGGCTCTGGCCCCAAGAAAGACCTGAGCGGGCGGCGTTATCGGATTGTGGTCGCCGACGCGCCCCCGGGCTCGAGGGTCTCGATCCTGGGAGAAGATGGCCAGCCGCCGGCCACCGATGTCGATCGGCGCGTGGCCAATCAGATCGCTGCAGTGCTTCAAGACCAGTTGCGCTAAGTCGCCATCGGACCGTGCGCTTTGCCAGTCTGGGCAGTGGCAGTGAGGGCAATGCGCTCCTGATCGAAGCGGCGGGCGCGCAGCGCCCTTATCGCATCCTGCTTGATTGCGGATTCGGGCTGCGCGAGGCTCAGCGTCGCCTTGCGCGACTGGACTGTGAGCCAGAGAGCCTGTCGGCCATTCTCGTGACGCATGAACATGGCGATCATGTGGGCGGGGTGTTTCGTCTGGCGCGTGCCCACCGTATCCCGGTCTATCTCACCCACGGCACCCTGCGTGCCTGCGAGCGCGCGGCCCAGGGTTGCGAGGACATTCGTGTCATCGATTCCCACGCCGCCTTTGACTTGCCGGGGCTGCGTGTGGAGCCCTTCCCCGTGCCTCACGATGCGCGCGAGCCGGTCCAGTATGTGCTGGATGACGGGGCAGCCCGCCTGGGTGTCCTGACCGATATCGGCCACCCTACGGCGCATCTGCCGTCAGCGCTCAGCAGGCTGACCGCGCTGGTGCTCGAAACCAATCATGATGCCGGCTTGCTGGAAGGCAGCGCCTATCCCCCATCGCTCAAGCAGCGCATTTCGGGGCGATACGGGCATCTGGAAAACGCCGACGCCGCGCGCATCCTGGCCTCGCTCGATCGTTCGAGCCTCAAAACGGTCGTCGCAGCCCATTTGAGTCGCCAGAACAATCGGGCTGATCTGGCTCGCGCCGCCTTGTCACCCGTCCTGGGCTGGTCCCGGGAGGAGGTGGCCGTGGCCGATCAGGATGAGGGTCTGGCCTGGCGGCACGCTTGAACGAGACTCGAACGCCATGACACGCCTGTTGCGTATCGTCACCGAAACACTCGAGATTGCCTGCGAGGAAAGCGGGCCCGCGCACGGGCCGGCCGTGCTGCTGTTGCATGGCTTTCCATACGACCCGCGCGCCTTCGATGCGGTGGCCGATCAACTGGTTCAGGCCGGGTGTCGCGTGCTGGTACCGTATTTGCGCGGCTATGGCCCCACGCGTTTCATGCAGGCCGACTCCATGCGCTCTGGGCAACAAGGCGCCTTGGCGCATGATCTGCTCGATCTGATGGACTGTCTGGGGCTTGCCCAGGCTGTGCTCGGAGGCTTCGACTGGGGTGGTCGCGCAGCATGCGTGGCCGCTGCGCTGTGGCCCGATCGTGTGCGGGGTCTCGTCACCTGTTGCGGCTATCAGATCCAGGACATTGCAGCTTCAGTGGTGCCTGCGGATCCGCAGACCGAGCATCGCATGTGGTACCAGTACTACTTTCATACCGAGCGTGGGCGAGCCGGTCTGAGCACGCACCGCGACGCACTGTGCCGCGAGCTCTGGCGTCTGTGGTCACCTGCATGGGCGTTCGATGACGCCACATTTGCCCGCACCGCCGCCTCGTTCCAGAACCCCGATTTCGTCGACGTGGTGCTGCATTCCTACCGCCATCGCTTTGGCTACACGCCTGGCGATCCGCGCTATGCGCACACTGAATCCCTGCTCGCGAAGCGTCCGCCTATTCTCGTGCCGAGCATCGCCTTGCACGGGCTCAGCGATGGGGTCAATCCGCCTGCGGGTTCCTTCGGTCACGAGCGGTTCTTTGGCCCGCGCTATGAGCGCAGGCTGATTGACGACGCGGGCCACAACCCGCCGCAGGAATCGCCTCAGGCATTTGCGCGCGCCATCCTGGATCTGGTGCGCTGACCGCAGGCCAGTCAGGCAAACAGGACAACGCGCGAAAAAAAGGCCGGCCTTGGTTCGCCCAAGCCGGCCTTCTTCCTTGCAAACCAGCCTGTGAGGCGGTTTGCTCAGGCAACTTACTTCTTGGTGGCGTCCTTGGCAGCTTCGACTGCCTTGGCCGCTGCATCCTTGGCAGCGTCAGCCGCGGCACCGGCAGCGCTCGAGGCGGCTGCGCCGGCGGCCGATGCT
>DGIT01000122.1:19911-31521 GCA_002386465.1 Burkholderiales bacterium UBA4615
GCTGCTGCGGTGGCGTCTTTGGCAGCGTCCTTAGCGGCATCCACTGCAGTGGCGGCGGCATCTTTCGCCACGTCCTTGGCAGCATCGGCGGCTGCACCGGCAGCATCCTTGGCAGCATCAACCGCCTTGGCGGCAGCGTCCTTGGCAGCCTCAACCGGGGTGGGGGCGGGTGCCGGGGCGGCTGCGGGCGCGGGGGGCGGCGCTTCTTCTTTCTTGCCGCAGGCAACGAGGGTCAGGGCAATCAGCGATGCGGCGAGGAGTGACTTCTTCATGGTGACGATCCTTAAGGGGCAAAGGGAGAGGGCGAATTGGCGATAGCCTTGTATTTTAGCAAACTGCTGCGACAAAGACACATTTGCGCCGCTCCTGAAGGGGTGTACTCAGGATTAGAGGCCAAGCGTGGTGCCTGGCAGACACACCGGGGAGGCCTGCCAGACGCGATCCCATTGCACCCAAAGCGCACGTGCCCGTGAGGCCGTGCCTGTTTCCAGCGCACCTCTGAAGCTGTCGAAGTGCGCACGCTTGAGCACATGCAGGCGATCACCCAGCATCAGGCCGCTTCCATCGAATGCCTCATCGGGCAATTGCCTGCATTCGAAGGCTTCGGCATGCAAGCGGCGCAGCCGCGCCAGGCGCGGTGCCCGCCGTGCGAGCCATGCGGGTTCATGCACCAGCAAGCGTACCCTCGCGCGCCGATCACGGCGCAGCCATTCACCGAGCACGGATTCGCCTTGCGGCGATTCGAGGGGCCAGTCGTGAAAGTCCCGATCCACGAGCAGCAACTCGCTGTTGCACGCACCGATGACCGTCAGGACAGCCTCCTCGAATGCACTGCGATGGGTAAATTGCGCGGGCATGCCCGGCGTATTCGGCATGGTCATGGGCTTAGTGACCCGTGTCCCGCGGCGCACTGAGGTGCAACCACCCGTCTTGCGACCATGCATGCATTCGTTGCGCGAGGGCGGGGTCTTGTAGCGCTGTCAGCAAGTGCGCGGCGCTCAGCTCACGGTGATTGGCGAGTGCGCGCAGCGCTACACGTTCAGACGGTGCCGGATCGCAGACCTCGCCATTGATGAAGACCTGCGAGCCCCGCCACGCCATGCGGGTACGGCGGTCCAGCACCACGCCCAGGCGCGTTGCCTGGCTCGTGAATTGCGACGCCGATCGCGTGCGATCCGAGCCTTCGAACCACACATCCTGAGCAGGTTCCGTGAGATAGCAGCCAATGAAGCGCTCGATCTCACGACGACGCGGGCGCCAGTCGCTGGCCCACCCCTGCAATTGCGCCACCAGATCCTGTGGCAATGCACCGGGCTGGGTAGAGGCCGCACGTCCACGGTCCGAGAAGCGAGGATCCGGGCCGCCGGGGCTGTCAGCGCTTGCCGCCAGAAAGGCGCTCAGAAATTCATGTCGCGACGGGGCCCGAAATCCGATCGACAAGGTGATGCATTCGCCCACTGCCGTGCCCTCGTGCCCCCAGCCTGGGGGAACGTAGAGCATGTCGCCAGGACCGAGAATCCACTCCTCGGTGGGTGCGAACCGGGCCAGCAGTTTTACTGGGGCGCCTGGCACCAGGCGGCCGTCATCGGGCGGTGCAACCCGCCAGCGACGCTGGCCATGCGCCTGCAGCAGAAAAACGTCATAGGAGTCTGCATGCGGCCCGACCCCGCCACCGTCGGTGGCATAGCTCGCCATCAGGTCGTCCAGGCGCGCATCGGGCAGAAAGCGGAAGCGGCGCAGCAGCGCATGCGCTGCATCCAGATGTCGATCCAGACCGTTGATCAGCACGGTCCAGCCTGCCCGACGACGAGAGGGCAGGCGATCGAACGGGCCCTGATCGAGCGTCCATTGCTCTGCACGGCGCGCGATCAGCCTGGCCTGCACATCATCGCGCGAGGCCATCTCCCACAGCAGTTCTGGCGAGACCGGCGACTCGAAGCCTGGTAGCGCAGCACGCGCCAGGAGCGGCTTGCGTTGCCAGTACCGCTGCATGAACTCGTCTACACTCAGTTCGCCAATGGTTTTGAGAATGCCCGCGGGGCTGGCTGTCATGGGGTTGCCGTCAATGCAGATTGAACAGGATGTGTGGGTGACCGTGCGTTACCGGCTCTACGATTCGCAGGGCGAGCCGATCGAAGAAGGCGAGCGGGAATGGACCTACCTGCACGGCGGGTACGGGGCGGTGTTTCCTCGTATCGAAGCGGCCCTGGGGGGGCGCTCGCTGGGTGAGACCGCATCGTTCTACCTCGAGCCTGAGGATACCTTCGGAGACTACGACGCGGAGCTGTTGAAGGTGGTGCCCCGAGATCGCTTTCCCGGCGTGCTGGAACCCGGCATGACCTTCGAGGATGTACCGGGCGAACCGCATGATGGTCTGCTCTACACGGTGACCGATCTCACCGATGAAGCGGTCGTGCTTGATGGCAATCATCCGCTGGCCGGCATGGGTCTGCGCTTTGACATCGAAATCGATGATCTCAGGCTCGCGACGGCCGAGGAAGTCGAAGCCGAACGTGCCCGTGCGCAACCCTGAGGGACTGCGGTCGGTTGCAAGGTACACGGCGTGGCAGTGCATGGCGCAGGCGGTCTGACATCAGGGCACCGTGCGGGGTCGCACATGCATCGCACTCACACGAAAGCGGGCAGGCAGTAGCGGGTCATAGGCAATCCTGACCCACGACTGGGTCATCGGTGCGCCAAAGCATTCGATCCGCGTGAGGTGCTCAACCGTCTGTCCATTCGCATCACGCAGCGGCCGATCGACCCGATACCGGTGGCTGTCGCCATGCAGCAGCAGAATCGGCTGCTGAAAGGCCTGCACAAGATCCTGAAGACTCTGCATGAATCCGCTGTAGCCCGGGGCAGGGGTGCGCTGAAACCCGGGGTTGCCGTGAATGGCCAGCACCAGTGCGTCGGCCTGGCTGCGCAGGGCCAGTGACAGGCTGTCGCTGAGCCAGGCCCGATTGGCCGATTCACGCCACTCAAACTCGGAGCGGCTGCCGGGATACTTGTTCAAGCCGTTGCTGCTGCCCACTACATGCAGCGCAACGAAATGCACGGAGCCAATCCGCCAGCGGACGTTTTCAGGGCAGTCTGCCTGTCGTTCAGGACGGCTCGCGCGGCGTTGCATGGCCTCAGGCTTGCCCAGCGCGTAAGGCGTTGACCAGAACAGCTTGCGCAGCGCAGCCAGCCGTTCGCGTGGATCGTAGCCGCCGGAAGGTGTGCGATGACAGTCGGTCCAGTCGTTATCGCCCGGCAGCAGGATGAGCGGATGCGCGCTGCGCTCAAGAAGGGCTTTGCGTCGCGCATAAAGCGCGTCTGTACAGGGCTCCATCGAGGTCTTGATGTCGCCCACATGGATCACGCATTCCAGACCATCGGCATTCATGTCCTCGATCAGACTCGCGAGGTTTTGCTCGTCGGTCTCAAAGTATGGCAAGTCGCCGATCAGCCCGAAGGCAAAAGCCTCGCGTGTTGCGAAGGCAGGCGTGCCATCGCTGCTTCGGGCCATGACGCGTGCAGCCTGCGCAAGCGCACCGCCCGCGCCCAGAGCCGTGATCAGTGCGGTGATCAGACGGCGCTGGTTCACGGGCGCCCCCCGTCATTGAGCAGCGCATGCAGGGCGTAGAGCGCGTCCAGTGCCTGGCGTGGGTTCAGTGCATCGGGGTCGATCGCCCGCAGGGCCGCCACCAGCGCATCGCCGGCTGCCGCATGGTCCCCGTGATGTTCAGACGATGCCTGTGCGGCATCGTGCTCAGGTGCAAGGCTGGCCGATTCTGTTGCCTGCGCAAACAGATCGAGCTGATCGTCATGCTCGCGTGCGCGCGCTTCGAGTTGTTCCAGCAGCTGGCCTGCCTTGCGCACCACGGGCGCAGGCAGACCGGCCAGGCGCGCCACCTGCAGCCCGTAGCTGCGGCTGGCGGGGCCCGGGCGCACTTCATGCAGGAACACGATCCCGCCCTGATGCTCCGCCGCAGCCAGGTGCAGATTCACTGCAGCGGGCGTTGTTGCAGCCAACTGCGTGAGTTCGAAGTAGTGCGTGGCAAAGAGCACCATGGCCCGGTTGTGCTGCAGCAGGCGCTCGGCGATGGAATGCGCCAGTGACAGGCCATCGAACGTCGAGGTGCCACGACCAATCTCATCCATCAGCACCAGCGACTGTGGTCCGCAGGCCGACAGGATCGTGGCCGCCTCGGTCATCTCGACCATGAACGTGGATCGTCCGCCAGCCAGATCGTCCGATGCGCCGATACGCGTGAAGATCCGGTCGATCGGGCCGATCTCGCAGCGCTCGGCGGGCACCCAGCTGCCGCAGTGCGCGAGCAGGGCAATCAGTGCGACCTGTCGCATGAAGGTCGACTTGCCGCCCATGTTGGGGCCGGTAATCAGCAACATGCGCCGCTCGGGGCTCATGATGCAGTCATTGGGGGTGAAGCGTTCCACATTGGCTTCGACCACCGGATGGCGTCCTGCGCGGATTTCCAGGCCGGGCACGGTTTGCAAGTGGGGTCGCACCCAGCCGGCATCGCCCGCCACCTGCGCAAACGCGCCCAGAACGTCGAGCTCTGCGGTGGCCTGTCCCAGTCGCTGCAGGTTGCCGATATAAACCGACAGATCACTGACCAGGCTTTCGAAGAGCAGCTTTTCGCGCTGCAGTGCCCGCTCGCGTGCGGTGAGTGCCTTGTCCTCGAAGGCTTTCAGTTCGGGGGTGATGTAGCGCTCGGCATTTTTGAGCGTCTGGCGCCTGCGGTAATCCAGCGGCACCTTGTCGGCCTGGCCGTTGGTGATCTCGATGAAAAACCCGTGCACGCTGTTGAAGCCGACCCGCAGGTTGCTGATACCGGTGCGCTCGCGTTCGCGCACTTCCATCTCGGCCAGAAAGCTGTCGCAGCCTGCATCGATCGCACGCAGCTCATCGAGTTGCGCATCGTGCCCCGTGCGAATGATGCCGCCATCGCGCACCATGGCGGCGGGCTCATCGAGCAGAGTGTCGGACAAGCGCTGCCAGAGCGACGGATCGATCCCGAAGGCGTCGCGATAAGGCGCCACGTACAGACCCAAGTCGGTGTCGTGTGCAACCAGACGCTGCAACAGCCGATCGAGAGCCCCGAGTGCCTGCAGGGCATCGCGCAGCGCGGCGAGCTCACGCGGGCGCACGGTGCCCAGCGCAATGCGCGACGCGATCCGTTCAAAATCGACCATGCGCGAGAGTTCGGCCTTCAGGGCTTCGCGAACCGGCAAGAGCATTTCGACCATCTGATGACGGCGCGCAGCCTCCTGCCGATGTCGCACGGGTTGCTGCAGCCAGCGGCGCATGAGCCTCGCGCCTGCAGCACTCGCGCAGTGGTCCATTCGCGACAGCAGCGTGGGCGCTGCCTCGCCGCGCAGGGTTTCGGTGATCTCGAGATTGCGCCGGGCCACTGGGTCGAGCACCACCCACGCATCACCATGATGCACACGCAGTGGCTGCAGATGACGCGGCACCTGACCCTGCGTGCGACTGACATAGTCGAGCAGCGCGCCGGCTGCGCCCAGGGCCGATGGCACTGCCTCGGCATCGGTGCCCGCAAAGCTCGCCAGGCCCAGCGCCTCGGCCAATTGACGGCGGGCACGCTCCGCGTCGAACTGCCAGGCAGGGCAGGCGGTCAGCGGCAGGGCAGCGGCCGACTCGGCAAGCTCGCGCAGTGCGCCCAGCCATGCCGACTGCGGGCCGCCGACGGGTTGTCCGGTGCGAGAGGCCACCGCCGATTCAGGCACCAGCAGTTCGGCGGGCCGCAGTCGGTCGATTTCCCCGATGAACTGAGACGGTGCAATCTCTGCGAGCCAGCACTCTCCGCTTGCCACGATCATCCAGGCCAGTGCCAGGCGTTTGCCGCCTGCAGCGGGCTGCACGGCCAGCAGAGGGCGATCCTCCCGATCCGGCAAGAGCGCTGCATCGGTGAGCGTGCCGGGGGTGACCACGCGCACGACCTTGCGCTCGACTGGGCCTTTGGAGGTGGCCGGATCGCCAATCTGCTCGCAGATCGCGACGGAGCGACCCAGTCGCAGTAATCGGGCGAGGTATTGCTCGGCGGCATGAAAGGGCACCCCCGCCATGCGGATCGGCTCGCCATTGGATGCACCCCGTCGCGTGAGCGTAATGCCCAGCAGCCGCGAGGCCATGTCGGCATCGTCCTGGAACAACTCGTAGAAGTCGCCCATGCGGTAAAACAGCAGCACACCCGGGTGCTCGGCCTTGATGCGCAGGTACTGCTGCATCATCGGCGTGTGGCCGGAAAGCTCAGTGTTCTTCGCGATGGGTGGTGAATTGTCTTGCTGCATTAATGGCTTGGCTTCATATCGCGGCGGTCTTGAAGTAGGCGCCCGTCAGGTATCAGGCACGATTGTTGGGCGACATCCGCCGATGGCTCAATCAGAACTTTGATGGGCTGACAGGCGATACACATTGCATGCGGTGTTGTCAGTACCTGATCGCGCTTACAGATGGTCTTGGCAACGACAACTCAGAGCAGACCGGATAGGGAGTACGGGCATCTCAGAGTCGTGTCGGGCGCCACCCTTGCCGGGCCGTGCGTATCCCATCTGATCCCTGAAGCCCATCTTGCCAGAAGCTACAGACTGTTGGCAAAATTGCCAACATGAAGGCCGAGTTGATCACCCGCTTCAATAGCGTTGCCGAGGATGGCGGCGTGACGGAACTTGTTGTCTGGCGCGTGCCGCAACCGGTGCCACCTTCGGGTCATGGTTACAAGTACCGCGCGGTCTATGCCGTGAATGGCGTGCGCGTGATCGGATTCGACAACGAACGGGGCGAGGCGACCACTGCCATCTGCATGGACGGGAGTTGCCTTACAACTTCACCACGGTTGACGCCTTGGTGGAAGATTTCATCGCCGCGGTGCAAGCGGCAAGGAGAACGCCATGACGACACGACGCATGCTCACCATCACCATGACGCCCGATTGGCGTACAGCTTTGAGGCGAGCGGGCAAGGCAGGCCAGGCCGAAGGCTACCAAGGCGAGACGCTTAACTTCGAGAGCCCCGGCGCGTTCTTCGGCAGACTGACCGCACGCCGCTGGGCTCTGGTCACTGTTTTGCAGGGGCAAGGGACCATGGCGGTGCGCGAACTGGCTCGCCGAGCTGGCCGCGATATCAAGCGCGTGCATGAGGATGTGCAGGTGCTCACCGAACTGGGCCTGGTCGAACGCGATGACACTGGCGGCGTCGTGTGCCCGTTTGCTGATGTGCACATCGATATGCATGTGCATTCTGAAAACGCTGCAGCATGAACCGGTTCCCGGAAGTGCCGACAAGTATCTCCGGGATTCACAGTGCGGGGACGGTTGCCTCATCCGACGGATGATCGTTCGACGCAGCCTGTGGCACGATCCGGAGTTGCGCCCGGAGGCATCTCCGGCCCAATGATCGCCACCCATCCGTCCTGCGAGCCCCCATCATGATCGGTACGACCCGCTATCCACACGTCTTCGCCCCACTCGATCTTGGCTTCACGCGCCTGAAAAACCGCATTCTGATGGGGTCGATGCACACCGGCCTGGAAGAGGCCGAGCAGGGTTTCGAGCGCATGGCGGCCTATTTCGCAGAGCGCGCCCGCGGTGGGGTGGGCATGATCATTACCGGAGGCATTGCGCCCAATGCCGAAGGCGGTGTCGGCAGCAAGCTCTCTACTCCTGAGGAAGCGGCGCAGCATCGCCTGATCACCCAGGCCGTGCATGCAGCCGACCCGGACGTCAGGATCTGCATGCAGATCCTGCACTCGGGTCCGCTATCGCGCAGCCCGCAGTGCGTCGCGCCGTCGGCCATCAAATCGCGCATCGGTGCCCACACGCCTCGCGAACTGGACGAACCCGGCATTGAAAAGCAGATCGCCGACTTCGTGCAGTGCGCACGCATGGCCAAACTGGCCGGCTATGACGGCGTGGAGATCATCGGTTCTGCCGGGTATCTGATCAGTACCTTCCTGGTTCGCAAGACCAACTTGCGCACCGATCAATGGGGCGGCTCCTGGGAGAACCGCATGCGCTTTGCTGTGGAAGTGGTGCGCCAGGTGCGTGAAGCGGTCGGCCCCGACTTCATCATGATCTTCCGGATCTCGGCCATGGACATGCTCGATGGCGGTCTGGCCTGGGACGAGGTGGTGTCGCTGGGCAAGGCCATCGAGCCGCATGTGAACATCATGAGCACGCATTTTTGCTGGCACGAAGCGCCGGTGCCCACCATCGCCACGATGGTGCCGCGTGCAGCATTCGCCCAGGTCACCGGGCGGCTGCGCAAGGAACTGAAGGTACCCATGATCACCAGTAACCGCATCAATATGCCGCAAGTCGCTGAAGACGTGCTGGCGCGCGGCGATGCCGATCTGGTCTCCATGGCGCGGCCCATGCTGGCCGATGCCGATCTGGTGATCAAGGCGCTGCAGGGTCGTGAAGACGAGATCAATACCTGCATCGGCTGCAATCAGGCGTGCCTGGATCACACCTTCGGCGGTCGTCAGCAGGTGAGTTGCCTGGTCAATCCGCGTGCCTGCAACGAAACACTGCTCAAGTACGAGCCAGCCGGCGCGGCACGCCGCATCGCAGTGGTAGGCGCGGGTCCTGCAGGACTGGCCTACGCCACGGTGGCAGCCCAGCGTGGCCACCGCATCACGCTGTTCGATGCCGGAGCCGAAATCGGCGGGCAGTTCAATCTCGCCAAGCGCATTCCCGGCAAGGAAGAGTTTTACGAGACCTTGCGCTACTACCGCCGCATGATCGATGTGCTCGGGATCGAGCTGCGGCTCAATACACACATCGATGCACAGACACTGTCCACCATGGGATTTGATGAGGTGGTCGTGGCCACGGGTATCGAGCCTCGTCGTCCGTCGCTGCCAGGCATCGACCACGCCAAAGTCGTGCTCTATATCGACGCGATTCTGGGGCGCAAGCCGATCGGCAAGCGAGTGGCGATCATGGGCGCGGGTGGGATCGGCTTTGACGTGGCGGAGCTCGTGTCGCATGAAGGCGTGTCGGGTGCCACCGATGTCGAAGTCTTTGCCCGCGAATGGGGGATCGACTTTGTGAACCATCCGCGTGGCGGCGTCACAGGCGTCACACCGCATGTGGCTGCGGCTGATCGCACCATCTATCTGATGCAGCGCAAGGCCGATCCCTTAGGCAAGTCGCTGGGGCGCACCACCGGTTGGACGCACCGCATGACCCTGGCGCGCCGTGGCGTGCAGATGATCAACGGAGTCGAATACCTGAAAATTGATAACCAGGGCTTGCATGCCCGTGTCAACGGCGAACCCCGCTTGTTCGAGGTGGACACGGTCATTGTTTGCGCCGGGCAGGAGCCTGCCAGAGGGCTGTTTGATGCGCTGCAGGCGGCTGGGGTGAAATCCAGCCTGATTGGTGGTGCATTCGAGGCCGCCGAGCTCGATGCCAAACGTGCGATCAACCAGGCCAGCCGCCTGGCTGCGGTCGCGTGATTGGCTGGCGGCGCTGACGGGTCCGTACATGCTGACCAGTCGTGTCCCAAGTGGACCTCTCGGCTGACCCAAGCCCGGTGACTGCGACAGTGACTCCCCGTTCGCACGCCCCGGCAAGCGCCACGCCCGAGGGCAGCGCGAGCCGCGAGGGCGGCCTGCGTGTGGCGCTCCTTGTCTGTGGGATCGATGTGGTCCTGATCGGCATGGCGGCCTGGTCCTCCAACTCGGTCACGATCCTGAGCGATGCCTTCAAGGAGGCCGCCGATTTCATGGCGGTTCTCGCAGCGTTTCTCACCGTGCGGGCCGTGCGCAAGGCGCCCAACGAGCGCTTTGCCTACGGGGTGGGCAAACTCGAAAATCTGGTGAGTATGGGCATCGGCGTGCTGATGCTGGCCTGCGCGATCTTCATCCTGTTTCGATCGATCGAGCATCTGCGTCATCCCCAGGCCACTGAAGGCACGCTGCCCGGTATCGCGATATTTTCGGTCTACGCCCTGATCGGGATGGGCCTGTGGCTCAAGAACAAATGGGCCTTACGCACGCAGCACTCAGCCATCCTTCAGTCGCAGGCGCAACTGTGGCTTTCCAAGGCGCTTCTGGATGCCCTCATGGCGCTGGCGCTTGTATCGGCACTCGTCTTTCGTGACAAACCCTGGAGCCTGTACATCGATCCGATCGCCGCACTGGTGGGCGTGTGCTTTCTGTTTTACGGGGCGTGGGCTGTCATGTCATCCTCGGTCAGCGATCTGCTCGACGCCACGCTGGATGAAACGTTTCAGCTGGTCATCATGCGCAGCCTGGTCGAGCATTTCGACGACTACGATCGGCTGCATGGTGTGCGCACCCGCCGCTCGGGCCCCCGCGTTTATGTCGAGGTGTTCCTCGAATTCAGCCGTGAGCTGCCAATGGGCGAGATCATGCAGCGCATCGAGCGCTTGCGCCAGGCAATCGGCTCTTCCATGCCGGGCGCAGACATTTCGATCATTCCGGCGCAGCAGGCGCCAGCAAGCTGACGCGCAGGGCAGATCAGTTCAGTTGCGCACCGCAGGGATCTGGGCTGCGTGAGGTGCACATAAGGCCACCATCTGGCTGAACACCTTGGGCGTACCGGCCAGGACCTGCTCTGTGAAGATATGGTTGGCTTCGCCGTGCAGATCGCCAATCAGGCCGCCTGCTTCACTCACCAGCAGGCTGCCGGCGGCCACATCCCAGGGCATGAGTCCAATTTCGAAGAAGGCGTCATACCGGCCTGCGGCCACATACGCCAGATCAAGTGCAGCAGCCCCGGGGCGGCGCACACCAGCCGCTTTTTCCATCACCGCCTTCAGGATCGGCAAATAGTGATCAAGGTCCTCGATGCGCCGAAACGGAAAACCCGTCCCCACCAGCGCGCCGTCCAGCTTGATGGCGCTTGACACGCGAATGCGCCGATCATTCAGAAAAGCGCCCCGACCCTTGCTGGCCGTGTAGAGCTCGTCACGGTTGGGGTCATAGACGACGGCCTGGGTGACCACCCCTTTTTGCATCAGTGCAATCGAGACCGCGTACTGCGGCAGTCCATGGATGAAGTTAGTGGTGCCATCCAGCGGATCGATGATCCAGATGTGCTCGGCTTCATTCGGCGGGATATCGCCTTGTGGCGTTGAATGCCCCGACTCCTCGGCCAGAAACGCATGGCCCGGATAGGCCTGCTGCAGGGTGGTAATAATGGCGCTCTCGGCAGCCTGATCGACTTCCGTGACGAAGTCGTTGCGCTGCTTGGAGGCGACTCGCACCTTCTCGAGGTCGTGACTGGCCCGGGTGATGATCCGGCCTGCGGCGCGCGCTGCGCGCACCGCGACATTCAGCATGGGGTGCATGAAGCGACGATCGGCTTAAACCGTGCATTGTAAGGCACCGCGACGGGGCAAGGCTTGCCGGGCGGCGGTTCCCGTAGATAATCCACCCAAGCCAGCGCCTCGACGCCGCGCAGCGTTGCCGGGTATGCCCTGTATCCGCGGTGGGGGGTCTGGCACGGTCTACGCATTTTCTCCCGACCTATCCTCATTCAACCGATCCCTCCTTTTGCTCGGCCGACTGACATGCTGCTTACTCTGGTGTTCGCCTATTTGCTCGTGAC
>DGIT01000122.1:31605-43687 GCA_002386465.1 Burkholderiales bacterium UBA4615
CATCTGCCGCTGGTGATGGTGATCACCACCACCTTTGCCACCTGGTTCGGGGCTGAAACCGTGCTGGGCATTCCGGCCAAGTTCGCATCGGGCGGGCTCGGCGCAGTGGTCGAAGACCCATTTGGAGCGGGCTTTTGCCTCATCCTGGTCGGACTCTTTTTTGCGGCGCGCCTGTATCGCATGACGCTGCTCACCATCAGCGATTACTACCGCGCCCGCTACGGGCGCTGGGTCGAGGTGGTTTGCTCGATCATCATCATCGTGAGCTATCTGGGCTGGGTCTCGGCGCAGGTGACGGCGTTGGGCCTGGTGTTCAACGTCCTCTCTGGGGGCGCCATCTCCATCCCCGCCGGCATGGTGCTGGGCACGGCCTCGATCCTGGCGTACACCCTGTTCGGTGGCATGTGGTCGGTGGCCGTTACCGATTTCATCCAGATGATCATCCTGGTGTTGGGCCTGATGATCATTGCCCTCTATGCCAGCGAGCTGGCGGGTGGCGCCGACAAGGTGATTGCGCTGGCCTCAAGCAAGGACCTCTTTCAATTCTGGCCCGAGCCTTCCGCCCGCGAGGTGCTGTTCTTCATCGCGGCAGCCATCACGATGATGTTTGGCTCCATTCCGCAGCAAGATGTCTTTCAGCGGGTCATGTCGGCTAAGGATCTCAAGGCCGCCACTCGCGGTCCGGTGATCGGTGGCACCCTGTACATCCTCTTTGCATTTGTCCCGATGTTCCTGGTCACTAGCGCGCTGTTGATCATGCCGGACAGGGCGGCCACGCTCATCGAAGACGATCCGCAGAAAGTGCTGCCGACGCTGGTGCTCGAACATATGCCCTTCGTGATGCAGGTGATCTTTTTCGGCGCGCTATTGTCGGCGCTGAAATCGACCGCCTCAGCCACGCTGCTGGCGCCCTCGGTGACCTTCACCGAAAACATCTGGCGCCAGTTCAAGCCGCGCATGGGCGATCGCGAAGAACTGCGCGACATGCGCGTGGCCACGCTGGTCTTCAGCTTGGTGGTACTGACCTACGCCATCCTCATGGAAGGCACGCCGATCTACGAACTCGTCTCGGCGGCCTATCAGGTGCCGCTGGTAGGGGCCTTCGTGCCGCTGCTGGCCGGGCTGTACTGGTCGCGTGCCACCACTCAAGGCGCCATCTTCTCCACCACGCTGGGCTTGCTCACCTGGATCCTGTTTCTGGCAACGCCTGCCGGTGAGGCGTTCCCCGCACAACTGGCAGGCGTACTCGCCGCTGCGGTGGGCATGATCATCGGATCGATCGGGCCGCAGGCCATCGCTAATCGCCACGACCCGCTGATCCTGGGCGAACAGTTTGGCCGACCGACCGCATCGACCGGGGCACGTTGACTCTGTCCTCGAACGCCTACGAGCGCCACACGCCCGCAGCCTTGCATCGGGCTGACCCGCTCGTACTCGATCGGGTCGTCTTTGTGCTGGTGGGCACCAGCCATCCGGGCAATATCGGTTCGGCCGCGCGGGCCATGAAAACCATGGGCCTGAGCGATCTGCGTCTGGTCGCCCCACGCTTTGCCGATGTCTGTCAGCAACCCGAGGCCATCGCGTTTGCCAGCGGTGCAACCGATCGCCTTCAGGCGGCCCGCATCTTTCCCCAACTCTCCGATGCCTTGGCCGATTGCACAATGGCCGTGGCGGTGAGCGCCGAGGCGCGCGAATTCGGGCCGGTGCCGCAGCCACCGGAAGCCGCCGCGCAGGCTGCCCACGAGGTCCTGCAGGCGCACCCAGCGCACCGGGTCGCCTTCGTGTTCGGGCCCGAGCGCACCGGCCTGTCGATCGAGTCGGTGCAGGCCTGCGCGCAGATGCTCAGTATTCCGGCCAGTCCGGTGTATGCCTCGCTCAATCTGGCCCAGGCATTGCAAGTGGTGGCTTATGTGTTGCGATGTGAAGCGCTGAGGGCAGCCGGTTCAGCTTCCGATACCGTTTCGCCTGATGCATCGATGGTGGCGCCGGGCACCGAACGTCTGGCCGACCAGCGCGCCGTACAGGGTTTGCTCGAGCACCTTGAGCGGGCCTCGATTGCAGTCGGATTTCTTGATCCGGCGCATCCCAAGAAGCTCATGCCCAGGCTGGCCCGGCTGCTGCAACGTGCGCGGCTGAGCCCGGAGGAAGTCGATCTGCTGCGCGGACTGTGCAAGCGGATGGAGCAGCCGATTGCCCCGGCGCGGCCGGGTGATCCGGTGCCCAGTCACGATCAAGGCTAAAATCGTCCCCTGTCCCCGAGCCGAAAGCGCCCATGTTTGAGCGACTCAACGAAGATGTCTCGGTTGTGCGCGAGCGCGACCCGGCTGCCCGTTCCCGGCTGGAGGTGCTGCTTTGTTATCCGGGTGTGCATGCATTGGGCATGCATCGGATGGCTCACCGCCTGTGGAAGGCCGGTCTGACCACGCCTGCACGCTTTATTTCGCATCTCGGGCGGATGTTCACCGGCATCGAAATTCACCCGGGCGCCACGATCGGTCGGCGCGTATTCATCGACCACGGCATGGGCGTGGTCATCGGCGAAACCGCCGAGGTGGGCGATGACTGCACCATTTACCAGGGCGTCACGCTCGGCGGGACATCGCTCACGCGTGGCGCCAAGCGCCATCCCACGCTTGAGGCCGGCGTGGTGATTGGTGCCGGCGCCAAGGTGCTGGGTGGCTTTACCGTCGGTGCAGGGGCGCGTGTGGGCTCCAATTCGGTGGTGGTCAAGACTGTGCCGCCCGGTGCCACGGCGGTTGGGATCCCCGCGCGGATCATCGGCGATGACCTCGATCAGCGCCGTGAAGCGCAAGCCAACAAGATGGGCTTTTCGGCGTACGCCGTGATGCAAGGCGCGGATGACCCGCTCTCAGTGGCGCTGCACCAGCTGATCGATCATGTCGCCGAGCAGGACCGTCGTATCGATCGCCTGGTGCAAGCGCTGGAGCAGGCAGGCATGTGTCCGCAAGGCTGTGAGCCTGCACCGCTTGATGCCTCCCGCCTGAGTCGCATGGTCGACTAAGTCCGCTCAGTCCATCCCCTTGGCGGGCCCTTTCGGGTCAGCCTGGTGCTAAGGGTGCTCCATCCTGCCAGACGATTACATGGCCCCGACCGGCCCGTGCGTCCCAGTCAGGCAGAACCAGCCGGGTGCGTTCGGTTCCGCTCGCATCGCGCCAGCGGTGCAGCGCAGGCCGATGGGTGTGGCCATGGATCAGCTGGTCTGCCTGTGCGGCCTGCATCGCCGCTTCCACGGCCATCAGGTTGACATCCATCAGCGCATCTGACTGCTCGCGCTTGCCTGCTTCGCTATGTTCGCGGGCTTGGCGCCCGAGCGCTTCGCGCTCGGCCAATGACCGACTCAGCATGGCCTGTTGCCAGGCTGGCTGACGGCAGGTGGCGCGCCACTGCTGATACACCGTATCGTCGGTGCAATAGGCATCGCCATGCGCCAGCAGTGTTCGCGCCCCATGCAGGTCAATCAGGCAGGGGTCGTCCAGCAGCGTGGCTGAACAGCGCGAAGAAAACCTCGCTGCATGCAGCTGTGGCGCTTGAACATCCAGCAGAAAATCGCGGTTGCCGCGCATGAGCCACAGGTGCGTGCCCTCTAAGGCTAAGTCGCTCAGCAGGCTCGCCAGGCGCTGGGCAAGCGCATCAGCCCCGTCATCACCCACCCACATTTCAAAGAGGTCGCCAAGTAAAAACAGGTGGGCGCAACCGCGGGCCTGGTCCCGCAGCGCAGTCAGCGCCATCTCGGCGGTGTCGGGCTCGCTGACCGACAGATGCAGGTCAGAGGCGAACGCCACCCGTGCCTCGCGCGCAATGCGCAGCTGCACAGGAGGGGCGTTCACCTGGCGTGCCTCAAGGGCTGTCTGCGTGCCAGGAAACCAGCTTACTTTGCGGCGACGCGGCTCATGGATTGAATCACCACGGCTTCGGCTGGCACGTCGCTGTGCATGCCTGTGCGAGTGGTGCGCACGCTCTTGATCGCTTCAACCGTATCCATGCCTTTGATGACCTTGCCGAACACCGCATAGCCGTGACCGTCGGGCTGCGGATGATTCAGCATGCCGTTATCAACCACGTTGATGAAGAACTGGGAGCTGGCCGAATCGGGAACCGAGGTGCGCGCCATCGCCACCCAGCCGGTGTCATTTTTCAGGCCGTTTTGCGACTCCAGCTTGATCCCCGCTCGGGTGGGCTTTTGCTTCATGTCGGCAGTAAAGCCACCGCCCTGGATCATGAAGTTGCCAATCACGCGGTGAAAGATCGTGTTGTCGTAGTGCTTGTCGTCAACATACTTTAGGAAATTCTCGACCGTGATGGGTGCTTTGGCCGGATAGAGCTCCAGCACAATCTCGCCCTTGGACGTCTTGATGAGCACTTGCGGGTTGGCTTGCGCGGCCGCGCCTTCTGGCACGGCCATCGAGATCAGCAGGGCGCTCAGGAAGGGGAGGGTTCTCTTCATTGTGGTTTTACCTGGGAAGGGGCGCCGGGGCGCGGGTTGGGGGGAGTGGAAGGATCGGCCGGCACAGCCTGCGTGCGTCCGATGAGGTCCAGTGAGGTGGCAAGCTTTCTGCGCGCCGAGGTGCTTTGCGGGTTGAGCCGACCGGCACGCGCGTAGGCTTGTGCTGCCAGTTGCAGATGAATGTCGCCCAAATTTTCGTGGGCTAATGCATACGAGGGCACCACATTGATCGATTGCTCTAGTGCACGCCGTGCCTGCTCCCACTGCCCGCGGCTGGCCTGGATGAACGCGATGTTGTTGTAGGGCTCGGGCAGCTCGGGAAAGTCGTCGGCCATGGTTTGAAAGACGTCCAGCGCCTCGTCGCTGCGGCCGCGCTCGGTCAGCAGCACACCGCGCAAAAAACGCAGCTCGGCATTGCGCGGGTCGGACTTCAGGGCGGCTTCGGTGAGCTCGAACGCTTCGTCGGTGCGCCCGGCACGGTAAGCGGCAATCGCGCCGTCATAGGGCACCGATACCCGAGGGCGCATCGGTTCGGGAGCGCCAATGGAGGCGCCCATGCGCACACCTCCGGCGGTGGTCTGGGCCAGAGCCGGGGAAGGGTTGCAGACTGACAGCAGTGCCGCCAGTGGTGCGGTCAGTAGTGCTGTGAGCAGTGCGCGCACCGTGAGCACCTGCGACACCTTCCCGATCAGGCGGTCCCACGGGGCAGCGCTGCGCGCAGCGACCACAGGCGGCGCTGTTATACTTGAGCGTTCACTTTGCAGTGTGCTGCTCAGGGTGTCTGCAATCGCAGGCGGGGCCAAAACCAGGGCGCAAGGCATCCGCACATTCTAACAACCCGGCCCACACCTGAGGCCGGCCCAGCGTCCCCCGCTTGCCATGCTCCGCATCCACAACTCGCTCACCCGTCGCAAGGAAGACTTCGCCCCGATTGAGCCGGGCAAGGTCCGCATGTATGTCTGCGGCATCACGGTCTACGACCATTGCCATGTCGGACACGCCCGCATGATGCTGGTCTTCGACATGGTGGCCCGGTGGCTGCGTGCCTCGGGTTTTGCGCTCACCTACGTGCGCAACATCACCGATATCGACGACAAGATCATTCGGCGTGCCATTGAAAACGGCGAGACGATCGGCGCACTTACCGAGCGCTTCATCACAGCCATGCACCAGGACCTGGATGCGCTCGGCGTGCTGCGGCCCGATCACGAGCCCCGCGCCACGCAATACGTGCCCCAGATGCTCAACCTGATCGGTTTGCTTGAGCAAAACGGCCTGGCGTATCGCGCAACCGACGGCGATGTGAATTTCTCGGTGCGCAAGTTTGCGCCCTATGGTCGTCTGTCGGGCAAGTCCCTGGACGAATTACGCGCCGGCGAGCGCGTGGCGGTGACTGACGCCAAGCAGGATCCGCTCGATTTCGTGCTCTGGAAGGCTTCCAAGGACGCCGACCCGCAGGAAGCGCGCTGGCCCTCGACCTACGGCAGCGGGCGGCCCGGCTGGCACATTGAATGTTCGGCGATGGCCACAGCGCTGCTGGGTGAAGCGCTCGACATTCACGGTGGCGGCGCAGATCTGCAGTTCCCTCACCACGAAAACGAGATCGCCCAGAGCGAGGGCGCGCATCCGGGCACCTTTGTGCGCTACTGGATGCACAACGGCTTCGTGCGCGTGGATGATGAAAAGATGTCCAAGTCGCTGGGCAACTTCTTCACGATCCGCGAGGTGCTGGCCCAGTTTGATGCCGAGGTGCTGCGACTGTTCGTGCTGCGTGCCCATTACCGCAGCCCGCTCAATTATTCCGATGCGCATCTGGACGATGCACGCGCGAGCCTGCTGCGCCTATATACGGCACTCACACCGGGTGTGCACACGCCTGCGCAGGTCGACTGGTCAACCCCCGAAGCCCAGCGGTTCCGGGATGCCATGAATGACGATTTCAACACGCCCGTAGCGGTGTCGGTGCTCTTCGAGCTTGCTGGCGAATTGAACCGCACCCGAGACGCAGCGGTCGAGCGCCAGTTGCGCGCCCTGGCGGGTGTGCTGGGGCTGCTCGAGCGCGACAGCGCATCGGTGGTGCGCAGCGGCCTGCGTGCAGCCCCCGTGGTCGCAGGCCTGAGTGACGCCGACATCGATGCGCTGGTCCTGCGCCGCACCGAAGCCAAGCGTGCCAAGCAGTTCGCCGAGGCCGACCGCCTGCGCGCCGAGTTGCAGACCGCCGGGATCGTGCTCGAAGACAGCGCCACCGGCACCCGCTGGCGTCGGGCCTGAGCATGACCATCGTCGCGTCGGCCCTCACGCCCCCGTACTGGCAGCAGGCCAGCGCGGCGCTCGCTGAAGCCGACCCGGCCATGGCCGCCCTGGTGCGCACCTGGCAGGGCGTGGGTCAACTGAGTTCGCGGGGCGATCCCTTCAACACGCTTGCACGCTCTATCGTCGGGCAGCAAATTTCAGTGAAGGCCGCGCAGGCGGTCTGGCTGCGTTTCGAAAAGGCGGCGGGCACGGTCGTACCTGAACGGGTGTCGCGCATGCGTCTGACCACGCTCACGGGTGCCGGGCTGTCCTCGCGCAAGGCCGAGTATGTCCGGGACCTTGCGCGCCATTTCGTGAGCGGCACAGTCGATCCGGCCCATTGGCCGCAGCTTGACGATGAGGAGATCATTGCCGAGCTGATTCAGGTACGGGGCATCGGCCGCTGGACGGCCGAGATGTTTCTGATGTTCAACCTTCTGCGCCCCGACGTCTTTCCTCTGGATGACCTGGGGCTTCTCAAGGCGATCGCCATGCAGTACAACGGCGGTCAGCCCATCAGCCGCGCTGAAGCCGCCGGCCATGGTCAGCGCTGGCAGCCGTGGCGCACGGTGGCCACCTGGTATTTGTGGCGCAGTCTCGATCCGCTACCCGTGGAGTATTGAGCTCAACATGAAGACAAGCTTTCTGGATTTCGAGCAGCCGATCGCCGAACTTGAGGCCAAGATCGAAGAACTGCGCTTCGTGCAGGACGATTCCGCGGTTGATATTGCAGACGAAATCTCCCGCCTGCAGAAAAAGGCCGATGCGCTGGTCAAGGACACTTACACGCGGCTCACGCCCTGGCAGGTCGCCCAGGTGGCCCGGCATCCGCAGCGCCCTTACACGCTCGACTACATCGCTTCGATCTTCACCGACTTCCACGAAATGCACGGCGACCGCAGCTTTGCGGACGACCCGTCGATCGTGGGCGGGCTGGCCCGCTTCAATGGGCAGGCGGTCATGATCATCGGCCATCAGAAGGGGCACGACACCAAGGAAAAGGTGCTGCGCAATTTCGGCATGCCGCGTCCCGAGGGCTATCGCAAGGCGCTGCGCCTGATGCGCACTGCCGAGAAATTCGGGCTGCCGGTGCTGACCTTCGTCGATACGCCCGGTGCGTTTCCCGGCATTGGTGCTGAGGAGCGTGGGCAGTCCGAGGCGATCGGGCACAACCTCTTCGCCATGGCCGAGTTGAAGGTGCCGATCATCACAACGGTGATCGGTGAAGGGGGCTCGGGCGGGGCGCTGGCCATTGCGGTGGCCGATTGCGTGCTGATGCTGCAGCACGCCGTGTACTCGGTCATTTCGCCCGAAGGCTGTGCTGCCATTTTGTGGAAGAGCGCTGAAAAAGCCCCCGAGGCGGCCGAGATCATGGGCATCACCGCGCATCGGCTCAAGGCGCTGGGCCTGATCGACCGCATCGTCAATGAGCCGCTCGGCGGGGCACACCGTGACCCTGTGCAGATGGGTCTGATGCTCAAGCGCGCGCTCGGCGAGGCGCTGCGCCAGTTCCAGAACATCAAGCCAGCCGATCTGGTGCGACAGCGCCAGCAGCGGATCCTGGCCTATGGCAAGGTCAAGGAACTCGGTTGATGATGCGCTGAGGGCTGCGCTCAGCGGGCTGTCGCCCAGCCCCGCGCAGCCTCTGGCCATCGCGTTCAGCGGTGGCCTCGACTCTTCCGTTCTCTTGCACGCAGCAGCCCGACAGGTGGGCGCTGCCTCGGTCATCGCGCTGCATGTGCATCATGGGCTGCAGCCGGCGGCGGGCAGCTGGGCCGCACACTGCGCCGATCAGGCCGCCCGGCTTGCGGTGCGCTTTGACTGCTTGCGTGTACCAGGGCCCGTGCCTCGGGGGGCGAACGTGGAAGGTTGGGCGCGCGAGCAGCGCTACCGACTGCTGTATGCCGCATGTCGTGATACGCAGGCGCAGGCGCAGGCTCTGCTGACCGCGCACCATGCGGATGATCAACTCGAGACGCTGCTGCTGGCGCTGGCCCGTGGCAGCGGGCTGGATGGTCTGTGTGGCATGGCGCCGCGTGATGTGCGTGAGGGCGTGCTGCTGCTGCGCCCGCTGCTCGATCTGCCCCGCGCCATGCTGCGCGATGAGGCGCAACAGACCGGCCTGCAGTGGATCGAAGATCCCAGTAATGCCGATGTGCGCCTGCGTCGCAATGCCTTGCGTCATCAGGTGTTGCCGGCGCTCGCCCAGGCCCTGCCCGAATTGAATGAACACCTGCCCGAGGTGCTGGCGCAACTGCGTCAGGCCCGCGAGGTGGTGCACGCGCAGGCCAGCGCTGACCTGACGGCCGCGCGTTGTGCGCCCCAGCACCTGAATGCCATTGACCGGCGCGCCGTGCAGCGCCTGCCGGATGCGCGCATATCGATGCTGCTGCGGGCGTGGCTGCGTGCAATCGGCTGCGGGATGCCCACGGTTGCCCGGCTTGCGCAGATGCGCACGCAGCTGATCGATGCCGGCGGGCCCCAGGCCGAGCTCCGGCACGATGGCCATCTGCTGCGCCGTTACCGCGACTGCGTTTTTGCGCAGCAAGAAGCCGCCTCGTCAGCGAACCGCCTGCTCGCTTTGTCCTGCAGTCTGCCCCCCTGGCAGGGAGCGCCACACATCGAATTGCCGGGCGCAGGCAGCTTGTATGTCCAGGAGGCGCCACAGGGGTTGTCGCCCGAATGGTTGCGGGCGCAAACCCTGTCCCTGCGCGCCGGCAGTGGGTCCGATCGCCTGCGCACGCATCCGTCGGGTCGCGCGCGCACGCTGCGCAACCTGTGGCAGGAAGCGGGCATTCCCCCCTGGGTGCGCCCTGCGCTGCCAGTGCTGTGCGTGCAGGGCAGGGTGCTCATGGCAGCACCGTTTGGGATGGATTGCAGTAGCGACTGGCCGTCGTCCTCGCCGGGCATCCGTTTGCAGTGGTCACCCGAGGGTGCGCAGATCGATCCGGAGCTCACATGGTTTGAGTCGCGCGCATTTGATCCCGACGCGATGTTGCCGCGCCTCAAACCCGGTGCCGCGATCGAGTAAAATCGACGGTTTTCTCAGCAGGAAAGCTGCCTTGCATGGGCGGCGCGCACCGATGGCTCTCATCGTTCACAAATACGGCGGCACCTCCATGGGGTCCGTCGAACGCATCCGTAACGTGGCCCAGCGTGTGGCTAAGTGGCACAAGGCCGGGCATCGGATGGTGGTCGTGCCCTCGGCCATGTCGGGTGAAACCAATCGTCTCATTGGCCTGGCCACCGAGCTGCAGTCGCCGCCCGACCCGCGTGAGCTCGACATGATTGCCTCCACCGGTGAGCAGGTCTCGGTGGGGCTGCTCGCCATGGCGCTCAAGGCCATTGGTGTCGACGCAATCAGTTACGCCGGATGGCAGGTCCCGGTGCGCACCGACAGTGCCTTCACCAAGGCGCGTATCCAGTCGATCGACGATGCCCGCGTGCGCGCAGACCTCGACGCCAGACGCGTAGTGATCGTCACCGGATTTCAGGGGGTCGACCCCAACGGGCACATCACCACGCTGGGTCGTGGCGGCTCCGATACCTCGGCCGTGGCGGTGGCCGCAGCGCTGGGTGCAGAGGAGTGCCTGATTTACACGGACGTGGACGGCGTCTACACCACCGACCCGCGCATCGTGCCCGAAGCCCGCAGGTTGCCGCGTATCACCTTCGAGGAGATGCTCGAGATGGCGAGCCTGGGTTCCAAGGTGCTGCAGATTCGTTCGGTGGAATTTGCGGGCAAATACAAGGTCAAAACGCGCGTGCTCTCCAGCCTCACGGCGCCCGACATGGATCTGGCCACCGAGATGGCGTCCGGCACGCTGATCACCTTCGAGGAAGATGCAACGATGGAACAGGCAGTCATTTCGGGCATTGCATTTGCCCGCGACGAAGCAAAGATCACGCTCACCAATGTGCCCGATCGGCCCGGCGTGGCGTATCAGATCCTGGGGCCGGTGGCGGCCGCCAATGTCGATGTCGACATGATCATTCAGAACCAGAGCGTCAACGGCATGACCGACTTCTCCTTCACGGTGGCCCGTGGCGAGTACCAGAAGGCGCTCGATGTGCTTAACGGCACGGTCAAACCTGCGGTCAAAGCTGGCAGCATTGTGGGCGACCCGAAGATCGCCAAGGTGTCGGTGGTGGGTATCGGCATGCGCTCGCATGTGGGCATCGCCAGCAGGATGTTCCAGACGCTCTCGCAGGAGGGCATCAACATCCAGATGATCTCCACGAGTGAAATCAAGATTTCTGTCGTCATCGAGGACAAGTACCTCGAGCTGGCGGTGCGTGCGCTGCACAAGGCCTTCGATCTGGAGCAGGCTGGCTGAGCGCGCCACGCGTGGGTCTCGCCCTGCGTCATGGGGTTGATACACATGCACCTCAGTTCAACGTGGTGATCTGATTTTCAAATCACCGCAGCCCGAAAAATGTATTGGATCGGAACACCGCGCAGCGCCTATCGTCTGAGTTCTTGAATACCTGAGCCGACCCCGACATTCGAATCGGAGCGGCAGCAGGCACTTATCAGGGAGGAACGATGGGCAGCACACGCATCTGGGTACGCGCAGCATGCGCATGGGGCCTGTCGCTGGCGGTGGTCGGCGTGCAGGCACAGCCCGCAGGAAAAACCATTCGCTTCATTGCGCCCTACACGGCGGGTGGCGTGGTCGACAACACCTCGCGCGTGGTGGGCGAGCGCATGTCGCGCGAGTTGGGCACACCGATCGTCATCGAGAACCGCGCAGGCGCCAACGGCCAGATCGGCACCGAGCTGGTGGCCAAGGCCGTACCCGATGGCACGACGCTGCTGCTCACCAGCGTGGGCGTGGCTTATCGCCAGCATCTGGTGAAGGTGCCCTACGACCCGTTCAAGGATCTCGCCACGGTGAGCTTGCTGGTGGTCAATCCGCTGCTCATCGTTATCAACCCCAAGCTGCCGGTGAGCAACCTGAAAGAGCTCATCGAGTACGGCCGCAAGAACCCCTTGAAATACGGCAGCTCGGGCACGGGCGGTCCCAGCCATCTGACCACGGAACTCTTTCGCATCAAGGCCGGGTTGCAGATGACCCATGTGCCTTACAAGGGCGACAGTGCCGCGATCCTGGATGTGATGGCAGGCAATGTGGACCTGAGCGTGTCGTCCGTGTCGGCCACCACTGGGTTCATCAAGCAGGGTCGCCTGCGGGCCATTGCCATGACCAGCGAGCAGCGCGCGGCTTCGCTGCCTGATGTGCCGACCACCGCCGAGGCCGGTCTGCCCGGTGTGGTGGGCGACTCCTGGGTGGGCATTCTGGCGCCTGCCGGCACACCGCCCGA
>DGIT01000046.1:0-6894 GCA_002386465.1 Burkholderiales bacterium UBA4615
GCGAGGAGGTCTTCGGGCCGGTGCTGTCGGTCAGCACCTGGAAAACCGAAGACGAAGTCATCGAGCGAGCCAATGCTTCGCAATACGGGCTGGCTGCGTTCGTGTGGTCGCGAGCCGGAGCGCCCGCGCTGCGAGTAGCGCATGCGTTGCAGGTGGGCTGGGTGATGGTGAATCAGGGCGGTGGCCAGGCGCTTGGGCATTCGTACGGCGGCATGAAGCAAAGCGGCGCCGGGCGCGAGTTTTCGCTTGAAGGCATTCTCGACAGCTACACCGACACCAAGCAGGTCTCGGTCAGCCTGGGTGACCAGGGCTTTGCGCGTCTCTGATACGAAAGCGCATTCCGGCCATCACACGGCCACATCACGGAGTCCACGCATGACGAATCAGCACACCGGGCCGCAGCCCGCACCAGGTCAGGTCGGATTCATCGGCCTGGGGGCCATGGGCAGCCGGATGGTGCGCCATCTTCGCGGCGCAACCGGCATCGTGCTGCACGATGCCGATGGCGCGCGCGCGCAAGCAATGGCCGCAGAACTGAGTGGTGCGCACCATGCCTGGGCGGCTAAGGGAGTGCAGGATTTCGCCCAGACCGATGTGGTGATTCTGATGCTGCCCGACAGCGATGTGGTGGATGAGGTGCTTTATGGCTCTGGCGAGGCGGGTCTGCTGCGCGCCCTCAAGCCCGGTGCGTGTGTGATCGACATGGGCTCGTCCACACCTGCACGCACCATCCGAAATGCTGCGGCCGCCCGAGAGCGGGACATCGTGTTCATGGATGCGCCGGTCTCAGGGGGCGTTGGCGGCGCCGAGGCAGCCAGCCTTGCCATCATGGTCGGTGCGTCAGAGGCCATGTTTACCCGGTTCAAGCCACTGCTTGAGTGCATGGGCGGAAAAGTCATTCGGGCCGGTGAGGTGGGTTCAGGTCATGCGGTCAAGGCACTCAATAATCTGTTGGGCGCTACCATCCTCGCGGCCAGCGCCGAGGTCTTTGCCGCAGGCGAAAAGTTTGGCCTGGACCCTGCGGTCATGCACAGCATCATCGACGCCTCGAGTGGCGGCAGCTTCATGAGCCAACGCGTCTGGCCGAAATCCGTATTGCCGCAAACCTGGGATTTCGGCTTTGCCTTGCAACTCATGCACAAGGACGTCGGCATTGCGATGTCGCTGATCGAATCGACCGGCATGCAGACGGTCCTGGCACAGGCCAATGCAGCCATCTGGGCTGAGGCACAGCGCACGGCGGCTCCGGGTGCGGACATGACCGAAGTGGTGCGCCGCGCAAGGCTGGCGGCGGGGCTGAAGAGCTAAGGGGCTGAGGGCCGACGGGCTCATCTGCGGCCGCATAGGTTCAGTCCGCGACGTCTCACGATTGCACCAGCCAGGCATGAATCGATGTCAGGCAAGCTCGCCTGTGCTGAAGCCCTGGCTACTGACGGAAGGCGAGCACGCAAACGCAATCATCGTGATGCCTGGAAAATTTGACGTCATCGCACAACCGGGGCATCAGGGCTGCGGCAAAACGACGTTGCCCGACGCCTCCTGCTTCGAGATCATTCGGGTCGAGATCACCCCCAATCGGATCTATCGGAAGCCCTGAATAGCTGATTTTGACTCGCAATAATTGGTCATCGCATGCCATCGACAATCCGATCGGCGTACCAGGGGACACCAATTGAGGCGCTAATTCGAGAAACTCTGTCGCAGCGGAAACCGAGCGCCAGATCGGCTCCTGACGTGCGCCCCAGGATGCACCGGTGATCTGCAAAAAGCGAGCGACGGCCTGGTACCGGTCTGCATCAACAGGAATGCTGATTGTTGCGTTTCGGGTCGCACCGAACCGGAAGATGCCGTTGAGCAATAAAACGACCAGCGTTGCCAGGGTCAAGTCAGAGCGCACCAGCGACGACAGCGCATCAGGAACCCCGCTGAAGATCTCCGGATAGACCATGTGACTCATCCCTACAAAGAGGCCCATCCCAAGCGCGATGACCTTGCGATTGTCGAGCATTCTGTCGGCAATGATCTGAATGCCGTTGAATACGATGAAGCACGAGGTAAACAACAAGGCACCGCCCAGAATGGAACGCGGAATCAGGGCGATTGCCTGAGGCACCCCGGGGATCAGTGCCAGCACGATCCACAGGATCCCGACCGCATACGCGACCCACCGGGAAGTAATGCCTGTTGCAGCCGACAGACCAATCGAGCCGGAATAGGTGTTCAGACCCGCAGTGCCGACGATGCCAGCAATCAGATTGCCCAATCCGCCAGCAATCACGCCCTGGTGAATGGAAACCCGTTCGGGGCGTTTCCACTGGGGGTCGTTGATGCGCTGGCAGGTCGTGATATCGGCCATCGAACGCAATGCAGAAGCCAGCGCACAGGCTGCAAAAGACGGAATGAATTCGACATCGAATCGAGGCACAGCGATGGGCCAGTTCAATGAGCCTTGGAGCGCAGGATTGTGCAGGGTGGCAGGCGGAAGAAAATCGCCCAGATATCCGACCAGCATCGCAATCACTAGGCTGATGATCACGCCAAACGCTCGAATTGATCCGGAAAACCAGATGGAGGTGACGATCGTCACGATGCAGACGATCGCCGCAAGCGGTACTGACGATTCACTGCTGGGGTTGAGCTTGCCGGAACTCGACAGGCCGAAAATCATTCGGATGGATACGGTCGCGAGCACCAACCCAACGAACATGACGACGAATCCGGCCACTTCGGGCGGAAACAATTGCGGGAATCGGCGAATGACAAACGCCAGAGCGATCTCAAGGCAGCCGGCAAACATCGTCATGCCAAACACAAGGCCCAGACCACCCGCTTGGGCTGCCTCAATGCACGCCGGAAGGTATGCGGCGGTAAACACCGCCGGAGCCAGGAAACCTGATCCGATCCCTCGGACGAGACCCGCCTGAAGCAGGGTTGCAATGCCCAGCGCAATGAACGACGCCACCATCAGGGTGTAGACCTGATCAGGGGGCAACAACGACGCCGGGTAAATCTCGCTGATGATCGTCAAGGGAAACGTCAGCGTGACAAGCCCCAGCATGACATGCTGAATGGCACTGCCCAGCGTCACCCATATCTTCGGCCGATCATTCAGGCCAAATTGCAGTTCTGGTGCTTTCAAGCATGTCCTCAATGGATCTGATGCGCATGCCTCCGATCGTTGGGCGCATGCGGCGCACCCGACGCTATACAGGTGCCGGCCGAAGGGTGTCAACGCGAACACTGGCTCAGATGCACCGGACCAGGAAGATCAACAAGGCACGCTGGAGACGATCGTGAAACATTGGCGGCGCGAGCCGAAGTCTACTGGTCGGACTCGGAGCAGCACGTCGTAAGCAAGCCTGAGAGACCTCGCTCAGCCACAGGCCCGCTTCGGCGGGCTTTTTCTTTGCCGGCACGCGTGACACAAGCCAAGTGTCGGCTGGCCTTACAGAATCCCAATGTCTACGCTACACCCCTGCATGTATAACCCGCAACCATGCAGGTCTGCACGGACTGGAACATGCAGTGCATTCATCCTTTCGGGTGATCCGTGTAGCCGCATAGGACCTGTTGCGCGACTCCTTTTCAATCATTTTCTGGAGATCGACAATGAAACGGTTTGTTGCAGTGCTTGGGATGGCCATTGGGTTGGTGGCGGGTGCGGCTCACGCCAGGACGCTCGAAATTATTGGCGTCAATCAGGATCAGGTCTGGGGCAAAACTACAGATCTAGTCTGGCTGCGCGATTGGAATTTGAATGGCTCGAAGGACTACGCGACCCAGTCGCAATGGGCATCGAATTTGACAGTCGGGACAGGCACAACAGGCATCTGGCGCATGCCGACACGTCAGGACTTCGCTCTTTTCTGGGGCTTAGCCCTGAAATCGCAATACCGTTTGGGGGTTGTGGAGGCGCGAGCCGGAATCGAACCGACGTACACGGCTTTGCAGGCCGCTGCATAACCACTCTGCCATCGCGCCGCTGGATGCTGTGTGCCGATGCAAGAGCCGCATGAACGGCCGCCTGATGCTGACGCAACATCCGGAAAAAACAAAGGGAAGCTGAGTGGAGCTTCCCTTCTGGAATATGGAGCGGGAGAAGAGTCTCGAACTCTCGACCTCAACCTTGGCAAGGTTGCGCTCTACCAACTGAGCTACTCCCGCAAGCTGCTGCAGCGTTAAGACAACTGCGACAGACTCCGAAATATAGCAGCGCCGCAATAAAAAGTCAAAGCGCTGACGCTTTGTGCGTGACCGGTTGCTCAGTCAGCATCACGCAGATGCGGCCAGGCCTGGCGCAAGTAATAAAACATCGACCACAGCGTCAGGCCTGCCGCAACCCAAATCAGCCAGGTACCGATCCGCTGAGTGGGCACTACCCCGAACAACGGCTGATGAAACAGCAGCATCGGGATACTGATCAGTTGGGCAGCCGTCTTGAGCTTGCCCACCGAATGGACCGCCACACTGGCGCGTGCGCCCGCTGAGGCCATCCATTCGCGCAGCGCAGAAATGGCAATTTCACGGCCGATGATGATCACGGCCACCAATGCCCCGACCCGATTCAGCTCAAGCAGCAGCACCAGCGCGGCACACACCAGAAGCTTGTCTGCAACCGGATCCAGAAAAGCGCCAAACGCTGAGACCTGACCCAGGCGGCGTGCAAGCCAGCCGTCGACCCAATCAGTGATCGCTGCTGCAATGAAGAGCCAGGTGCCGATCAGGTTGCGGGACGACATGTCGAGCGTTGGGTCGGGCCATAAATAGACGGCCACCAGCAGCGGAATGACCAGCATCCGCAGCCAGGTCAGGATGTTGGGCAGGTTCCAACGCATCAGTGCAGGCGCTTGTAAATGTCTTCGGCAAGCGCCCTGGAAATGCCCTCAACACTTGTGAGGTCCTCGACGCTGGCCGCCATGATGCCACGCATGCCGCCGAATCTTGCGAGCAGACGCTGCCGTTTTCGTGGCCCCACCCCATCAATGTCTTCAAGGCGCGAGGTATTGCGCGCCTTGGCGCGTCGCGCCCGCATGCCGGTGATTGCAAACCGGTGCGCTTCGTCGCGGATTTGAGCCACCAGCATCAGCGCAGGCGAATCCACACCCAACACGAGTGGCTCCCGGCCATCGGCAAACACCAGCGTCTCGAGCCCCGCCTTGCGGTGATCGCCCTTAGCCACACCCACCAGAATGCCGATGTCGAGCCCAAGCTCCTCAAACACCTGACGCGCCACTTCAACCTGCCCTTTGCCGCCATCGATCAGCACCACATGGGGGATAGGCACATCGGCAGGCACCTGTGCCTCGGATGTCTCTGCAAAGCGCTCGTAGCGGCGCATCAGCACCTGTCGCATCGCGGCATAGTCATCGCCTGGGGTCACGCCATCGATATTGAAGCGCCGGTATTCGCCGCGCTGCATCGCGTGACTGTGAAACACCACGCATGAAGCCTGCGTAGCTTCGCCCATGGTGTGGCTGACATCAAAGCATTCGATGCGCAGGGCATCCAGATCGTCATCCAGACCCAGCGCCTCGGCCAGCATGCGGGTGCGGCCTTTTTGCGAGCCCTCCTCGGCCAGCATGCGCGCCAGCGCGATCCGTGCATTGTCGTGCGCCTGCTCCAGCCATCTGCGCCGCGGACCATTGGGCTGGCGGGCCCACACAATCGCGTGGCCAGCCTGCTCCTGCAGCAGTGACACGGTATCGGGCGAGGCCGGCTCCAGCGCGCAGACGATCAGCGGCGGCACCTCGCCATCGGCGTAATGCTGTGACAGGAAAGCATCCAGCACTTCGCCAGGCACCTGCTCGTCGATGGCATCGATATGGCTTGGAAAATGGGCCCGATCGCCCAGATGCCGCCCCCCACGCACCATCGCCAGATTCACGCAGATACGACCACCGGCCGCTTCCACCGCGATGATGTCGGCGTCTACATCGGTGCCGGTTTCCATCGACTGCTGATGCAAAACGCGCGAGAGCGCGGTCATGCGATTGCGCAGCACCGCCGCTTCCTCAAACCGCAACTCGGCAGCCGCCGCATGCATGCGCTGCTCGAACTCCTGCAGCACCTCCTGGTGACCACCGCGCAAGAAGCGCACCGCTGCATCCACATCGGCGCGATACCCGGCTTCATCCACTGCACCCACACACGGTGCGCTGCAACGCCCGATCTGATGCAGCAGGCAGGGGCGTGAGCGGTTGGAAAAGACCGAGTCCTCGCAGGTGCGCAGTCGAAACACCTTCTGCAGCACCTGAATGCTTTCCTTCACCGCCCAGGCGCTGGGGTACGGACCGAAGTACTGACTGCGCCGATCAGTAGCACCGCGGTAATAGGCAATCCGGGCGAACCGATGCGCGCTGAACTTGAGCATCGGATACGACTTGTCGTCGCGAAACAGGATGTTGTAGCGCGGCTGCCGGGTCTTGATCAGGTTGTTTTCAAGCAGCAGGGCTTCTGCTTCCGACCCGGTGACCGTGGTTTCGATGCGCACCACACGCGCCACCATGTGCGCAATGCGCGGGCTGGCGAGGTTTTTCTGGAAGTAAGACGAGACCCGCTTTTTCAGGTCACGGGCCTTGCCAACATAGAGCAGCGCATCGTCCTCGGCCAGCATGCGGTACACACCCGGGCGATGCGGCAGCGACGCCAGATAGGCGCGAATATCGAATGCGGGAGGCGCAGGCGCTGTCGGCTCTGAAGGCTGATCAGAGGCGCCCGAAGATGCGTCGGAGATCACGCCGGGTCCGCAGGCGAATGCTGCTCGACCACCACGAAAGCCAGCGCACTGTCGATCTCATCGGAAATGGAGACATGCGCCACCAGCCCGCGTTCACGCAGCCAGGGCTCAAGCGCCTTGCGAGGCACCGCGACCGGCTTGCCGCGCCGATCATTGAG
>DGIT01000046.1:7003-18998 GCA_002386465.1 Burkholderiales bacterium UBA4615
GGCGTGCCGCGAGCGTGGCGGCGGTGGTATTCGATCAGCTCGTCGGGCCCCAGCACACGTCTGGCCAGCCGATCGCCCCAACGCGCCTGCAGGCTGCGGATGCGCGAAATCAGCACGATATCGGTGCCGATGCCATAGATCATGCCGGGCGCGCCTCGCGCATCAGGCGCTTCATTTCGCGCACAGCCTCGCGCATGCCCACGAACACCGCCCGCGACACGATCGCATGACCGATATGCAGCTCGCGCACCCCTTCGAGCGCCGCCACCGGCTGCACATTCACATAGTTGAGCGCATGGCCGGCATTAAAACGCATCCCGGCTGAACGAATAGCTGCACCGGCACGGGCAATGCGATCAAGCTCTGCCTGAACGCCTTGGCCTTCTGCGTCGCGCCCACCGTTGTGAAACGCATGCGCATACGGGCCGGTATGAATTTCACACACCCGAGCACCGACCTGCGCTGCCGCCTCAACCTGCGCCAGCTCGGCATCGATGAAAACGCTGGTGACGATGCCGGCATCGGCCAGCCGCGCAATCACCTCACGCATGCGGGCGCGTTGCCCCGCCACATCGAGCCCGCCTTCGGTAGTGACTTCGTGGCGCCCCTCAGGCACCAGCATGGCCATCTCAGGGCGGATTGCGCAGGCAATGCCAACCATCTCATCGGTGGCCGCCATCTCGAGGTTGAGCTTCACATGGGTGAGCTCACGCAGCCGCCTCACGTCGTCATCATTGATGTGTCTGCGGTCTTCACGCAGGTGCACCGTGATGCCGTCTGCGCCGCCCAGATGCGCCTCCACAGCGGCCCAGACCGGGTCGGGTTCATAGGTGCGACGCGCCTGGCGCACGCTTGCGACGTGGTCGATATTGACGCCGAGTTCGATCATGGTTCGAGAGTCAGAGTTTGTGCAGATCCATCAGGATCTGGCGGGTCTTGAGAACATGCCCATCCAGATGGCGACCCAGCAGCGTGCGGGTCAGCCGCTTGGCCTCAGCGAGTGTGCGGACTGAATCGTAACGCTCGTCGGCCATATCGAGCAGCGTATGGCCCTGGAAGTCTGCGGGGTCGCTGCCATCGGTGGCCAGAAATCCGCGCCCCGGCAGCAGTGCGTAGCGCGCGTCCGCCCGCACTGGACGGCTCTGGGCATCGTGCGACAGGTCCATGGCATAGCCGATCTCGCGCAGCAATCGCCATTCAAAGCGGCGCAGGCAGGCCTCGGGCGAACCTTCGAAGCCCAGCGACACCAGCGCCTCGGCATAGGCATCGAAGAGCACGGGATGGGGGTCGTCACGAGGCAGCAGGCGCACCAGCAGCTCGTTCAGATAAAAGCCGCACAGCAGGCCATCGCCCTGTGGCGCACACATGCCTCCAAGCCATTCGGCTGCGGTGAGCGTGCGCAGCTCCTGGCGCCCGGAAAAGCCCACTGAGAGCGGCTGAAACGACAACAGCACACCACGCAGCGCCGAGCGCGGCCGCTTCGCCCCTTTGGCGACACATGCAATGCGCCCGTAATTGCGGGTCAGCAGCTCGACGATCAGGCTGGTTTCGCGCCAGGGGGTGGCATGCAGCACAAAGGCCGGCTCCTCGACCACACGGTCTGCCGAGCGCCCGGTGGCGGCAGCGCGCCGTGTGCGGGGCGCCTTGGCCCCGGATTCAGTCGTAGCCATAGGTCTTGAGACGCTGTTCGTTGTCCGACCAGCCTCCTCGGACCTTTACCCACACTTCGAGATAGATCGTGCCGCCGAAGAGCCGCTCGAGGTCCTGGCGCGCCTCGCTGGCGATGCGTTTGATGCGCTCGCCGCCTGCGCCCAGCACGATTGGCTTCTGGGCATCGCGCTCGACCACAATCGCCGCGAAAATCCGGCGCAGCGTGGGCGTTTCCTCGAATTGCTCGATGATCACCGTGCTCTGGTAGGGCAATTCGTCGCCCAGCAGACGGAACATCTTTTCGCGAATGGCTTCGGCCGCCAGAAAGCGCTCACTGCGATCGGTGTAGGCATCGGGCTCGAAGAGCGGCTCACCTTCGGGCAGATATTTTGCGCATTCCTCGAGCAGCTCATCGACCTGACGGCCGTTGCGCGCACTGATCGGCACCATGGCGGTGATCTGTGCGCGCTCGCCCAGACGGGCCAGCACAGGCAAGAGCCGGTTGCGGTCGGTCAGGGCATCGACCTTGTTGAGCGCAACGATCAGGGGCTTATCGGCCGGCACCAGCCGCAGCACCTGTTCGTCGGCATCGTTGAAACCGTGGGCATCGACAACCAGGACCACCACATCGGCTTCCAGCGCGGCCTGCGAGGCGGTGCGGTTGAGCACACGGTTCAGCGCGCCACGGTTGCGGGTCTGAAAGCCCGGCGTATCGAGCAGCAGGAACTGCGCACCTGGCCGGGTCACCACACCCACGATCCGGTGGCGCGTGGTCTGCGCCTTGGCGGACGTGATGCTAAGTTTTTCGCCGACCAGTCTGTTGAGCAGAGTGGATTTACCGACATTGGGCCGACCGATGATCGCCACATAGCCGCAGCGGTGCGGCCGCTCCGATGTGGTCGATCGCGCCCCACTCTCAGGGGGCACAGACGGCAGCGGGTGCTCAAAACCTGGCACTGGTTCGGCGTCAGGCAGGGGCGGCATCGATCGGGCGCGTTGAGCGTGCGGCATTGCGCCGGGGGCGCTTGGGTGTCGTGGGCTCCAGGGTCTGCGCCTGCTCGAGCGCGAGCTTGGCTGCGGCCTGTTCGGCAGCGCGACGGCTGCCACCACTGCCAAGAACCTGGATCTCAAGCTTGGGCACCGCGCATTCGACTTCAAAGAGCTGGTTGTGCGCCGCCCCGTGGGTGGCCACCACGGCATACACTGGCAAGGGCATCTTGCGGCTTTGCAGCCATTCCTGCAGCAGCGTCTTGGCGTCTTTGCCCAGGGTGTGAGGATCGACGCTCTTGAGGATCGGGTCGTACAGGCGGTGAATGGCCTGCTGAGCCGCATCGAAGCCGCCATCGAGCAGGATGGCGCCGAAGATGGCCTCCAGGGCATCGGCCAGGATGGAGGGGCGTCGAAATCCCCCGCTCTTTAGCTCGCCTTCGCCGAGCTGCAGGCAGCTGCTGAGCTCGATTTTTTGCGCAATGTCGTAGAGCGACTGCTGGCGGACCAGATTAGCGCGCACGCGGGAAAGGTCACCTTCGTCGATCTTGGCAAAGCGCTGATACAACAGGGCTGCCACCGCACAATTGAGCACGCTATCGCCCAGGAACTCGAGTCGCTCGTTGTGCTGTGCCCCGAAGCTGCGGTGGGTGAGCGCCTGACGCAGCAGTGGTTCCGAATTGAACCGATAGCCCAGGCGCTCCTGAAGGGCGTCGAAGGTCATCGGGACGGCTTGGCCCGCAGCGCAGCGGTCATCAGCGTGCGTCCTTGAGCGGTGTACCCGCATCGCCCCGATAATCGAGGACAAGACTGGCCGGCCCGAAAAGAGGGATGCGCTTTTCGTAAGCGAACGACACCTTGAAACCCCCACCTGGCAGCGGTGCAATCTCCAGATCGCGGCCGTTGATCGAGGTGATGTCGTCGATTGCAGCGGCCCGATCGAAGGCCGCGCGAATGCCGGCGACATCGTTGCCATCGTTGCGCGCCTTCGCCACCGCACGCTTGACCATCATGAACTCGCTCACCGTGGGGTACAGCTTCATGCCGAGCATGGCGCCGAAGGTGAGCAGCACGCCCAGCACGATCAGGCCGATGAGGCTCAGCCCGCGCTGACGCGCCCGAGCGCCCCGACGCACCAGACTGGTTGGGCGCCTCATCAATGGAACCGTCCGATGCGACCCGGGTCGCTGAAGTTCATCCAGATGAAGAAAGCCTTGCCCACGATGTTTTTCTCCGGAACGAAACCCCAGAAGCGGCTGTCCAGACTGTTCTCACGGTTATCGCCCATCACGAAGTAGTGACCTGGCGGCACCGTGCAGGTGACCCCGGTTCTGACGTAGGTGCATCGCTCCCTGAACGGGAACGCGTCGACCCCGGAGATGAAAGACGGTTTATCCAATTCTGTCAATATCTTATGACCGATTTCTCCCAACTTCTCTGAATATTGCCGGTAGTACACCAGGCGTTCCGGATCGTAGAACTCTCCCGCATCGGCCAGGGGCACGGGTTGCCCATTGAGGGTCAGCCGGTTGTTTTCGTAGGTGACCACGTCGCCCGGAATGCCGACCACACGCTTGATGTAGTCGACCGAGGTGTCCTTGGGGAAGCGAAAGACCATCACATCGCCACGTTGCGGCAAATTCAGGTCCATCACCTTGGTGTTGATCACCGGCAGACGGATGCCGTAGGTGTACTTGTTGACCAGGATCAGATCGCCCACCAGGAGCGTAGGAAGCATCGAGGCCGAGGGAATCTTGAACGGCTCCACCAGAAAGGAGCGCAGCATGAACACGACCATGATCACGGGGAACAGCCCCGCGGTGTATTCAAGCCAGGCCGGGCGCCCTGCCCGACCGGCACGCCGACGCGCCGGGGCCAGCCACAGCAGATCGAGCAGCCAGGCCACACCCGACAGCAGGAGCAGCACAAAGAGAATCAGGGCGAAATTCATCTGGCCTCTCGCAATGAGGTGAATGGGCAGCCGCGCGGGGATCCAACAGCCCTGAACATCAGCGGTCTTCGACCTGCAGAACCGCCAGGAAGGCCTCCTGGGGAATCTCCACAGTGCCGACCTGCTTCATGCGCTTTTTGCCGGCCTTTTGCTTTTCCAGCAGCTTTTTCTTGCGGGTGATGTCGCCGCCGTAGCACTTGGCCAGCACATTCTTGCGCAGCGCCTTGACGTTTTCGCGCGCAATCACATTGCCGCCGATGGCCGCCTGGATGGCCACGTCGTACATCTGGCGGGGGATCAGTTCGCGCATCTTGGAGGCCACTTCACGCCCGCGGTAAATGGCATTCGCCCGATGCACGATCAGCGAGAGCGCATCGACCTTGTCGCCATTGACCAGCAGGTCGAGTTTGACCACATCGGCTGCCCGGTACTCCTTGAACTCGTAATCCATCGAGGCGTAACCGCGCGAGACCGACTTCAGCTTGTCGAAGAAATCGAGCACGATTTCGTTCATCGGCAGATCGTAGGTCAGGTGAACCTGCTTGCCGTGATAGGCCAGATTGGTCTGCATGCCCCGCTTGCCGATGCACAGGGTGATCACCGAACCCACGTATTCCTGCGGCACAAAGACGGTAACCGACACCACCGGTTCGCGGATTTCCTCGATGCGGCCCGGGTCAGGCAGCTTGGCCGGGTTTTCCACCTGCATGAGCGTGCCATCACGCATGAGGACCTCATAGACCACGGTGGGTGCCGTGGTGATGAGGTCCATGTCGTATTCGCGCTCCAGGCGCTCCTGCACAATATCCATGTGCAGCAGGCCCAGAAACCCGCAGCGAAAGCCAAAGCCCAGTGCCTGCGACACTTCGGGCTCGAACTGCAGCGAGGCATCGTTGAGTTGCAGTTTCTCGAGGGCCTCGCGCAGCGCTTCGTACTGGTTGGCTTCCACCGGATACAAACCGGCAAAGACCGAAGGCTTGACCTCCTTGAACCCTGGCAGGGCGGACGGGGCCGGCGCACGGTCCAGGGTGATGGTGTCACCCACCTTGGCGGCCTTGAGCTCCTTGATGCCGGAGATCACGAATCCGACTTCGCCTGCCGAGAGCGACTCGCGCGGGGTCGACTTGGGAGTGAACGCACCGACCTGCTCGCACAGCACGGCGACTCCGGTGGCCATCAGGCGGATCTTGTCCTTGGGTCGCAGCACGCCATTCATGACGCGCACCAGCATCACGACGCCTACGTAGTTGTCGAACCAGGAGTCGATGACCAGCGCCTGCAGCGGTGCCTGCGGATCGCCCTTCGGGGGCGGTACGCGCGCCACGATGGCTTCCAGGATGTCGTCGATCCCCATGCCGGTCTTGGCGCTGGCAGGAATGGCATCGGTGGCATCGATGCCGATCACATCCTCGATTTCCTCGCGCGCCTGATCCGGGTCGGCCTGGGGCAGATCCATCTTGTTAAGGACCGGCACAACTTCCACGCCCAGCTCGATCGCGGTGTAGCAATTGGCCACGGTCTGCGCCTCGACACCCTGCGAGGCATCCACGACCAGCAATGCGCCCTCGCAGGCCGACAGCGAGCGGCTGACCTCGTAGGAGAAGTCGACATGGCCCGGCGTGTCGATCAGGTTCAGGTGATAGACCTGGCCACTGCGCGAGGCATAGCGCAGTGAGGCGGTCTGGGCTTTGATGGTGATCCCGCGTTCGCGCTCGAGATCCATGGAATCGAGCACCTGCTCGGCCATCTCACGATCGGAGAGGCCGCCGCAGCGTTGAATCAGACGGTCGGCAAGCGTTGACTTGCCGTGGTCGATGTGCGCGATGATCGAGAAATTTCGGATGTGTTGCACGGTCCCGACCGCGTGTGGGCGGCAACGGCAGTAAAGCCTACGATCATAGCCGATCGCCGGTGCAGCACATGGTCTGATCAGTTAGCAGGTCGGATCGGGACAAACTGGGCGCTGTCGCCGCGACGCACCAGCAGGATCTGCGTCTTGGACTTGTCGAGCTTGGCCACCACGTCATTGAACTGCTTGGCCGAAGTGACGTCCTGATTGTTGATCGACAGAATCAGATCACCCGTGCGCACACCCGCACGGGCCGCCGCGCCATCAACCGCATCAACCAGAACCCCCGATTTGATGCGCAACTGCGATTTGCGCTCGTCGGTCACATCGGAGACCACCAGCCCAAGCGCGTTGGCTGCCGCGGCCCCGCCCGAGGCTCCTGGCGCCTGGCCGCGCGGATTGCTGCTCTGCGCGGTGGTTTCCTGCTGCATCTCGGCGACCGTGAGGCTGAGATCACGGGTTGCACCTTTGCGCCAGACCGTCACCGGCACTTTTGCACCCGGGCGGGTATTGCCGACTAGCCTGGGCAGATCGCTGGAACGCTCGATCGGTTTGCCATCAAAGCGTTGAATGATGTCGCCCACCTCGATGCCTGCCTTATCGGCTGGCCCGCCCTGCTCGACGTTGCGCACCAGGGCACCGCCAGCACGCGGCAACCCCAGTGGTTCGGCCACGTCCTTGGTGACTTCGGCGATGCCCACGCCAATACGGCCCCGGGTCACGCGGCCCGTGGCACGCAACTGGTCGCCCACGCGCATGGCTTCGTCAATGGGAATGGCGAACGAAATGCCCATGAACCCGCCCGTGCGGCTGTAGATCTGGGAGTTGATGCCCACCACTTCGCCACGCAGGTTGATCAGTGGTCCGCCCGAATTGCCGGGGTTAACCGCGACGTCGGTCTGGATGAAGGGCAGATAGTCGCCGGTGTCGCGCCCCTTGGCCGACACGATGCCCGCGGTCACGGTGTTGTCGAGCCCGAAGGGCGAACCGATCGCCACCACCCATTCACCGACCCGCAAACGGGAGGGATCACCAATCTTGAGTGAGGGCAGACCGGTGCCTTCGATCTTGACCAATGCCACATCGGTGCGGCGATCGGAGCCAATGAGGCGGCCCTTCAATTCCCGCTTGTCTGTGAGCGTCACGTAAATTTCGTCGGCACCTTCAACCACATGGTGATTGGTGAGCAGATAGCCATCGGCACCGATGATGAAGCCGGAACCCACCCCGCGCGGCACCTCGGACCCGCCACCGCCGCCCTCGCCTCGGCCTTCACCACGCCCCCGCGGCGACGGCCCCTGACGAGGCGGCATGAAGCGGCGGAAAAAGTCGTAGAGCTCGCTGTCCTCCATGCCCTCGGGCAATTGCGGACCGGCACCCGGCCCGCTCGCTGAGCGCGATCGGGCGGTCGTCCGGATATTGACCACGGCCGGACCGGTGCGCTCGACCAGGTCGGCGAAATCGGGGAGTTCACGGGTCGCCTGAGCCTGCGCGGATAGCGGCATGCTCCCTGCGAAGATGGCCAATGACAGACCCAGACACCAGGCAGACAGAACGCGCTTCATCGTATTGATCTCGATGCTCGACAGAGAAGGTGAAAGAAATGGGCCCGCGAAGGAGCCAGGCTACATCGCGCCAGTGCCGCGCTCGACCCAGATCAGCCAGGCGTTGAGCCGGCGCCAGGCCTGCGCCGACACAGTGCTGCGCCCGACTGCAACGCTCAAGCGAGGCATCCTAAGGCCCGTTTGGGGAGTTGGGGTCAATTCCATCACGATCAACCCCGGCAAACGCAGTACCCGCGACACCGTCGCCGGCTGATCTTCAGTGCGCTGCCCACCCTGGCTTTCCTGAGTTGAAACACACAGGCCCTGAGCATCTGCACGCAGACTGCAGACCTTGGCCGCATCTGCCTTGAATGCGCGCCGGGGCGGCAGACACGCCAACCTGCCCAGCACGATCGACGCGATCAAACACGCAGCGGCCAAGGCCCATGACCACAGCCCCTGCGACGCAATCAGCCATACCGGACCGCAGACACAGTGCCAGGCGGCGAGCAGCAGACCCGCGGCGGGCACGGCACAGGTGAGTGCGTGCAGCAGGCGCGCCTCGCGGCTGTCCACCACGTGCAGGTGAAAGCCGACATGCATGGCGGTGCGCCCGAATGCAGGACGATCAGGCGAATCGCTTGACGACCAGCGTGCCGTTGGTACCGCCGAATCCGAAGGAATTGGAGACTGCTGCGTCGATCCGCATGGGGCGGGCCGTGTTGGCGCAGTAGTCCAGGTCACATTCGGGATCCTGGTTGAAGATGTTGATCGTGGGCGGCGAGATCTGATGATGCACCGCTAGCACGGTAAACACCGACTCAACGCCCCCTGCCGCGCCCAGCAGGTGCCCGGTCATGGACTTGGTGGAGTTGATTACCAGCTTGCTTGCATGGTCGCCAAACGCAAGTTTGATGGCCTCGGTCTCGTTCTTGTCGCCCAGCGGTGTAGACGTGCCGTGCGCGTTGACGTATTGGATCTGATCGGGGTTGAGACCGGCATTGCGCAGCGCGGCCAGCATGCCGCGCTTCGGGCCATCGCGATCAGGCGCCGTGATGTGGTGCGCATCGGCGCTCATGCCAAAGCCCACCAGTTCGCCATAGATACGCGCGCCGCGCTTGCGCGCATGCTCGAGCTCTTCCAGGACCAGCACCCCGGCGCCTTCGCCAAGCACAAAGCCGTCGCGGTCCTTGTCCCAGGGCCGGCTGGCGGTGGCGGGATCGTCGTTGCGGGTCGACATGGCGCGCGCTGCACAAAACCCACCGATGCCGAGCGGCGACACGGTGGCTTCCGCCCCACCCGCCACCATGACGTCTGCATCGCCGTATTCGATCAATCGGCCGGCATCGCCAATGGAGTGCAGCCCCGTGGTGCAGGCTGAGACCACCGCATAGTTGGGGCCCTGAAAGCCATGCATGATCGAAACCTGGCCTGAGACCATGTTGACGATGGAACCGGGCACAAAGAAGGGCGACACACGGCGCGGTCCGCGGTTGACCAGTTCGGTGTGGTTGTCCTCGATCATGGGCAGGCCACCAATGCCCGAGCCCACAATCACGCCCACCCGCTCGGGGTTGGTGTTGTCAGCCGTGATGCCTGCATCGCGAACCGCCTGCGAAGAGGCCGCGATGCCGTAATGAATGAAGGTATCAAAGTGGCGCGCCTCTTTGGCCGGCATCCAGTCATCGACCTTGAAGTCCTTCACTTCGCCGGCAATTTGCGACGTGAATGCGCTGGCGTCAAAGCGGGTGATGCGCCCGATGCCGCTGCGACCGGCCACCAGATTGCCCCAACCTGTAGCGATGTCGTTGCCCACCGGACTGATCAGACCCAGTCCGGTGACGACCACTCTGCGACGGCTCATCCTTGTGCTGCTCCTTGCTCAACCCTTGTGATGCCCATGATCGGCACCGATGCTGCGCGCTCCGGAACACTGCCCGGCGCTGACAACGCCTGCCTCGATCGGGCCCGGCGATCTGCCGGTGACACGGACCCTGGGCCGCTCAGGCCTTCGGGTGCGACTTGACGTAGTCGATGGCCTGCTGAACCGTCGTGATCTTCTCGGCTTCTTCGTCGGGAATCTCGGTCTCGAATTCGTCTTCCAGAGCCATCACCAGTTCGACGGTGTCGAGCGAGTCGGCGCCCAGATCATCGACGAACGAGGACTCGTTCTTGATCTCGGCCTCGTTGACTCCCAGCTGCTCGGCGACGATCTTTCTGACGCGTTGTTCGAAATCGCTCATTTCCTGTCCTTTTCAGTGTGAACGACGCGAGGCTTTGAAGTGCCTCGGTCTTAAATCCGGCGCGCGATTCTAGCACCCCGCGCCGCGCTCTCCGGTATTCAGATCAGCCCCGGGGATTAGGCCTGATGGTGAGGTGACAGCACGGCCTCAGGACATGTACAGCCCGCCATTCACATGCAGGGTGCTGCCCGTGATGTAGCCCGCCTGTGGCGAGCACAGAAAACCAACCGCAGCGGCGATGTCGGCCACGTCGCCGAAACGTCCGAGCGGAATGCGTTGCAACATGGCTTCGGACTGCGCCTGGGTCAGCGCACGCGTCATGTCGGTGTCAATGAATCCTGGCGCCACGCAGTTCACCGTAATACCGCGGCTGCCGATTTCCTGTGCGAGCGCGCGGGTCATGCCGGCCACGCCCGCCTTGGCTGCGGCGTAGTTGGCCTGGCCGGGATTACCCGAGGCGCCCACCACGGATGTCACGTTGACAATCCGCCCCCAGCGCGCCTTGGTCATGCCACGCAGCACGGCCTGAGATAGGCGGAACACGGCGGAAAGATTGGTATCGATGACCGAGGACCATTCATCGGGCTTCATGCGCAGGGCCAGATTGTCACGCGTGATGCCGGCGTTATTCACCAGGATCAGCGGAGCGCCTTCGGCCTTGGCCAGCGCATCGATCAGCGCCTCGGTGCCGGCCACATCCGACACGTTGAGCACTGCGCCGCGGCCTTTGCCACCCGATGCCGCGAGCTCGGCATCAATGCCTCGAGCGCCATCTTCAGTCGTGGCAGTGCCAATCACGGTGGCGCCCAGGCGGGCAAGTTCCAGTGCAATGGCACGACCGATCCCGCGGGAGGCTCCGGTTACCAGAGCGATGCGCCCATCCAGGGCAGCAGCGGCAGCATTCATGAGAGCTCCTTGAGCACAGCGTCCAGGCTGGCCGCATCAAACACCGTAGAGACGCCCAGCGCGGGGGCAATGCGCTTGACCAGTCCACCGAGCACCTTGCCTGGCCCGAATTCGATCACGTGGGTCACGCCCATGGCTTGCAGTGCCTGAACGACTTCGACCCATCGCACCGGGCCAAATGATTGACGCACCAGCGCATCGACAATAGCGGACGGATCGGCAGGATGCGCGACATCCACGTTATTCACGATCGGGACCCTCGGGCTGCGCGGCGGGCGTGCCTTCAGCGCCGCAGCCAGGCGCTCACCAGCGGGTCGCAGCAACGAGGAATGAAATGGCGCCGAAACCGGCAGCGGCAAGGCGCGCTTGGCGCCGAGCGCCTTGGCTGCCTCGCAGGCACGTTCGACAGCTGCTTTGCTGCCGGCGATCACCACTTGCGCCGGCGCATTGAAGTTGGCGGGCTCGACCACTTCGGCAACGCCTGCAAACGCAGGGGCCACCCCGGCCATGGCCTCATTGGCCACCCGGCAGGCTTCGCGCACCTGATCATCGGTCAAACCCAAAATGGCGGCCATGCCACCTGCACCGACCGGGACGGCCTCCTGCATGGCCTGAGCACGCAACCGGACCAGACGAAACGCTTCGGCTGGCTCGAAGGCATCGGCGGCGGTCAGCGCGGTGTATTCGCCCAGGCTATGGCCTGCCATGGCCACTGCATCAGCACCTCCGGCAGCGCGCCAGGCGCGATAACAGGCCAAGCCTGCGAGCAGCATGGCTGGCTGAGTGTTGACAGTCAGCCCAAGGGCTTCGGCCGGGCCCTGTGCGATCAGTTGGGAGAGCCGCTCGCCGAGTGCGTCGTCGGCCT
>DGIT01000046.1:19024-36877 GCA_002386465.1 Burkholderiales bacterium UBA4615
ATCAGCCACCACGGGCACACCCGCCAGCGAATCGAGCATGCCAACGGCCTGCGAACCCTGACCCGGGAACAGGAATGCGAGCTTCATGCAATGTATCCGTTCAAGAATGTTGCGACCTGATTTGCAACCGCACCTGCGAGCTGAGGCACCCGACGCCTGCGTGCGGTGGCGTCAGAACTGCACGAGGACGCTGCCCCAGGTGAAGCCGCCACCCACCCCTTGCAGCATGATCCGCTGACCTGCCTTGACGCGACCATCCCGCACGGCGGTATCGAGTGCCAGCGGCACAGAGGCCGCCGAGGTATTGGCATGTTGATCGACCGTGACCACGACCCGCTCGGCGGGCAAGCCCAGCTTGCGGCCCGTGGCTTGCAGGATGCGCACATTGGCCTGATGCGGAATCAGCCAGTCGATGTCATTGACTGTGAGACCTGCGGCTGCGACGGTTTCGCGGGCGACCTCATCGAGGAAACTGACAGCCAGCTTGAAAACAGCCTGGCCGTCCATCGTGAGAAAAGGGTGTCCGATGACCTGGCCATGCGAGACGCTGCCGGCGGTGCGCAGGATCGATTCGTGGCGGCCGTCAGCATGCAGACGCGCCGCAAGGATGCCCGGCGTGGCTGAAGCCGACAGCACGACTGCGCCGGCGCCATCGCCAAAGAGCACGCAGGTCCCGCGGTCGGTCCAGTCAAGAATGCGCGAAAAAACTTCTGCGCCGATCACCAGCGCGCGCTGGGCTGCGCCGCTGCGGATCATGGCGTCGGCCACCGTCAGGCCATAGACGAAGCCTGAACACACGGCCTGCACATCAAACGCGGGACATCCCACGATGCCCAGCTCTTTTTGCACCAGACAGGCCGTGCTCGGAAAGATGAAATCGGGCGTGGACGTGGCCACGATGATCAGGTCGATGTCCTGGGCCTGCAGGCCGGCAGCGGCGATGGCTGCGCGCGCAGCCTGCGCTCCGAGGACCGAGCTGCCGACATCGGGCGCAGCGATGTAGCGCTGGCGAATGCCGGTGCGCCCGACGATCCAGTCGTCAGAGGTGTCGATGCCCTGGGCGGCCAGTTCGGCGCACAAGGTGGCGTTGTCGACGCAGCGTTCGGGCAGCGCGCTGCCGGTACCGACGATGCGGGAAAAACGGGGTTCGGAGGCACTCATCGCGACACCTGGACAGTGGGGATCGCGTCGGTGATCCGACGCAGCAAACCGTTGCGCGCAGCATCATACCCGCGCCCGATGGCCTGCTCGAAACCGTACGCGTCAGATGAACCGTGACTCTTGATCACGATCCCGCGTAAGCCGACCAGACTCGCACCGTTGTAGCGGCGATGGTCCACCCGACGCTTGAAGCGGCTGAGCACCGGCCAGGCCAGGGCCGCAATCGCCTTGGCAAGCGGCCCGCGCGTGAATTCCTCGCGGATGAAACCCGAAAGCATCTGGGCCAGACCTTCCGAGGTCTTGAGCGCCACATTGCCGACGAAGCCGTCGCAGACCACCACGTCGGCGACCCCGGCGAAAATGTCGTTGCCCTCAACGTTTCCAACGAAATTCAGGCCACTGGCGCGCAGCAGTTCAGCGGCCTGCTTGACCACCTCGTTGCCCTTGATGACCTCTTCGCCGATGTTGAGCAGGCCCACTCTGGGCCGCTCCGTGCCTTCCAGGGCCGAGACCAGGGCGCTGCCCATGATGGCGAACTGCAGCAGGTGTGCGGGCTCGCAGTCAACGTTCGCTCCCAGATCGAGCATCATCGTGCGACCGCCCTGCCGGTTGGGCAATGGCGCTGCAATGGCAGGCCGGTCGATGCCCTCAACCATCTTGAGGACAAACCGGGAGATCGCCATGAGCGCGCCGGTGTTGCCGGCACTGATACAGGCATCGGCCTGACCGTCGCGCACCAGTTCGATGGCCACGCGCATGGAGGAATCGCGCTTGCCGCGCATCGCCTGAGCGACCGGCTCATCCATGCCCACCACTTCGGAAGCATGATGGATACGCAGTGGGGCGTCTGGCGAATCAGATTGGGCGTCGGCAGCCCGGCCAACGCGCGTCAACGCCGCCACCAGTGCCTCACGCTGACCCACGAGGATCAGCCGGGCATCGGCATGAGCATCGAGGAACGCCAGCGCTGCCGGCAGCGTGACCGAAACACCGTGGTCTCCGCCCATGCAGTCAATGGCAATGCGAACAGTCATGGATCAGATCAGCCCGAGACAGGCATACCGGTCAGAGGCGCTGTTCGACCTGCAAGCCGCGCGGCTCGCACACCGACTCACTCGTCGGACTTGACCTTGACGACCTTGCGGCCGCGATAAAAGCCGTTGGGGCTCACATGGTGACGCAGGTGAACCTCGCCCGTGCTGGGCTCAACGGCCAGCGGCGGCTTGGACAGCGAGTCATGGGAGCGGTGCATTCCGCGCTTGGAGGGCGATTTTTTGTTCTGCTGGACGGCCACTTCAGGCGCTCCATGGCAAAAAGTTAATCCGAAACTATAGCAGACGCCTGCAAGTGCATGCAAAGCCCGGACCATTCGCACGGATCAAGTCACCGATCAAGTCGCCGTCAGGCACGAGGACGTTTGAGTCCGGAGAGCACCGCAAACGGATGCTCGGGCGCGGGCTCGACTTGTGTGCCGGAGTCCGCCGACGATGCAGCGGGCGCCACACCCGCCGGCGCCTGGCAGTCCTCATGGCGCGGTACGGCCGGCAGCGCCATGATCATTTCGTCTTCGATCAGCGCGGCGAGGTCGAAACGACGCGAGGCCACCAGGACATCGTAATCATCGTCGTCCGCGTCTTCCTGAGCCGCCTGCTCTTCATTGCCGACCAGGCGATAGGAACGATGCTCGGACAATGGCAGCGCAACGGTTTCCAGGCAACGCACACAGCGCATGGTGACCGTGGACTGCAGTTCAAGTGCCATGAAGGCCAGGCGACTGCCGTCCGCGCGCACTGCGCTGCGCCCGGTGAGCTGCCAGGACACGTCGCCTTGCGGATCGGCCAACAGCGACGCCACGCGCGGGAGCCCGCTGAGCGGCTCTGTGCCGCGCGCAGTATCGGCGCGCCGGCAGAATTCATGGGTATCGACACTGGGCAGGCTCATGGCACCTCGCAAGGTCGTGGGATCATACGCCCGACCATCGTTTCGCTCTTCTCTGATTGCTGTGCATCCATGGCCTCACCTCTCGCGCCACCCCACCCCGCTCTGATCCTGGCGTCCACCTCTGTTTACCGTCGCGAACTGCTGCAGCGTCTGCGTGTGCCGTTCGACACGCAGGCACCCGGGGTCGACGAATCTGCGTTGCCCGGCGAGACGCCCGAGCAGATTGCCCGCCGGCTCTCGCAGGAAAAAGCACGCGCGGTGGCGCTGCAGCACCCCGGCGCGCTGGTCATTGGCTCCGACCAGACTGCCTCGATTGACGGGCTGAACACCGTGGGCAAGCCCGGCACGCATGAACGGGCGGTGGCGCAACTGCGCGCGGCATCGGGTCGCGAACTGGTGTTCTACACCGGGCTGTGCCTGTGGCGGCCGAATGCGCCAGCGCTAGTCGACTGCATCGCGACCCGCGTGCGATTCCGGGACTTGAGCGACGAGGAAATCGAGCGCTACCTGCTCGCCGAAAAACCTTATGACTGCGCCGGCTCAGCCAAATCCGAAGGGCTTGGCGTCACGCTGATGCAGTCGCAGGAGGGGCCTGACCCCACCGCACTGATTGGACTGCCGCTCATGCGGCTGGCCGCAATGCTGCGCGAATCCGGTGTGAGGCTGCCCTGAGCGAGACCGACGGTACTGAGTCTGGAGGGCTCGAAGCCCAGCCAGCCCCGCGTCGGATCGGGCGGCTGCGCTGTGTGCCCACACCTATTTCAAGTGTGCGCACAGCGGGCACCGATCTGCCCGCGCCCAGCCTGTTGGCGTTGGCCGACACGGACTATGTGATCGCCGAACACGCCAAATCAGCCCGCGCGTTTCTGAAGCAACTGCCGCTGACCCGCCCGCTTCAGTCGATCGAGATTGTCGAACTCAACGAGCACACCCGTGAGCAGGCGATCCTGCCGATGCTCGATCCGCTGATGGCCGGGCGCGACGGCGTGCTGGTGTCGGAGGCGGGGTGCCCCGGGGTGGCCGATCCGGGCGCCAAGCTGGTGCTGGCCGCTCATCAGTCGGGCATTCATGTGGAACCGTTTATCGGGCCCAGCGCGCTGCTCCTGGCCCTGATGGGGTCGGGCCTGGATGGCCAGCGCTTTGCGTTTGCTGGCTACCTGCCCACCGAGGCTGCAGCCCGTCGGGAGCGGCTGCGCGAACTGGAGCAGCGCTCAAGACGCGAGCGCGAAACCGAACTCTTCATCGAGACGCCGTATCGCAACCAGGTCATGCTCGAAGCTTTACTCGCCGCCCTGCAGCCTGCGACCTGGCTCTGTGTCGCGGCAGACCTCACCGGCCCCCGCCAGACCTTGCGCACCCGCCGCGTATCCGAGTGGCGTGCATCACCGCCACAGCTGGACAAGGTGCCGACGGTCTTTCTGTTTCTGGCGGGCTAAGCGCTTAGGGCTGAGGACTGATCAGGCCGGCTCGTCCTAACGCAGCCTGAGCGCTTCGCCCCCCGCCCCGATTGAGCGGGCAATGGTCTGGCCAGCCGCAATACCCGCCCGCTTCGCCAACCGTTCGGGCAGGGTTTCACGGCGGGTAAAGTCAACGATATCCTCGGCCTTGAGCACATCGCGCGCCACCGAGCGCACCGACCCCAGTTCATCGGCCAGGCCCAGTTCGATACTGGTGGCGCCTGTCCAGACTAAGCCCGAGAACAGTTCCGGGGCGTCTTTCAGGCGCTGGCCGCGTCCGGCCTTCACGGTGTCGATGAACTGCTGGTGAATGCTGCTGAGCATCTTTTTCGCATGCGCACGCTGGGTTTCCGACATCGGCGAAAAGGGGTCGAGAAAGCCCTTGTTCTCTCCGGCAGCCAGAAGCCTTCGTTCCACACCCACCTTGTTCATCAGGTCGGTAAAGCCAAAGCCATCCATCAGCACACCAATCGAGCCAACCAGGCTGGCCTTGTCGACATAAATACGATCAGCGGCGGCGGCCACGTAATAACCACCCGAGGCGCAGATGTCCTCAATCACCGCGTGCAAAGGTATGTTCGGATGCTCTACCCGCAGCCGGCGGATTTCGTCGTTGATCAGGCCAGCCTGAACCGGGCTGCCACCGGGACTGTTGATCCGCAGCACAACGCCTGCGGTGCCAGTGTCCTTGAATGCTGCGCGCAAGGCGTCGATCACGCCATCGGCGGTCACCGGGCCGCCGGAGTCGATCACCCCGTCCATGTCGATCAGCGCCGTATGCCGCCCGCCAGGGTGATGGCCGCCCAGATTGAGGGCCTCGGGCAAGAAGACCCAGAGCGCGACCAACAACGCTCCCCCGATGGCCAGCAGTCGGAAAAACGTGCGCCACCGGCGGGCTCGCCGCTGTTCAGTGACATTGGCCAGCACGGCCTGCTCAATCAGCCGTCGTTCCCAGCCAGAGTTGTTGCCGCCCGCCGAAGCGCTCTCAGATGCGTGGTGTTCCATGGTCGATGCCGATCGCTCTCGCGTTTTTATTTATGTCAAAGGGGACTGGCGGCGCCGTTCAGCGCCGCTGCTGCGTCAGACCCAGCACGTCGCCCGGAACCTCGCAGGCGTCGGCCAGCCAGGCGGCCAGTTCAGCCACCTTGCTCACCAGGGCATCCGGTGCGATAGCCTGGAGGGCGTCCGGATCATGTGCGCCGTACAGGACCGCCACACTGGACGCGCCCGCCGCCTGTGCCATCCCGACATCATGCGTGGTGTCGCCGATCATGACCATGCGGCTCGGATCGATCTGCAGGGTTTCTCCCAGATCGCGCAGCATCCAGGGATCAGGCTTCGGAGCGCCCTCATCCGCACAACGGGTGGCAGCAAACCGGGGGCCCAGTCCTGTCTGGACCAGGGCGCGGTTCAAGCCGGCACGCGACTTGCCGGTCGCCACAGCCAAGGGCACGCCAGCCGCATCCAGCCCGCGCAACACCTCGGGGATGCCTTCAAACAGTTTAAGCTCGGCATCGCGCTTCAGATAATGCACACGATAACGCTCGATGAATGCCGGCATCTGCTCCCTGCGAATCGCGGGGACGGCGTAGTGCACCGCCTCCAGCAGACCCATCCCGATCACCCAGCGCGCCTGCGCCTCGGTCGGAACGGGCAGGCCCAGGTCGGTGGCCGCCCCGATCATGGCGTCGGAGACCGCGCCCACTGAATCGATGATGGTGCCGTCCCAGTCCCAGACGACCAGGTCAAAGCGGCGCATGACAGGCCCTCAAGAACTGTTCGAAGGCCTCTGGGACTGGGGCTTCCAGATGGAGGTCCTGACCACTGGACGGATGCTTGAGTCTGACTTTATAAGCGTGTAAAAACATGCGCTTATGACCTTCTTTCTGAAGTAATTTATTAAGTTCAAAGTCACCGTATTTTTCATCGCCCAGCAGGCGGTGACCGATATGCGCCAGATGGACACGGATCTGGTGGGTGCGGCCGGTTTCCAGATCGGCCTGCATGAGCGTGACCGGTCCGAAGCGCGGATGCGTCCGGCGGGCCAGGGCCTTCACCCGGGTGCCGGCCACCTGGCCCCCATCGCGCACCATGACCCGCCGCTCACCTTCGGGCGTCAGATAGCGGTGCAGCGGAAAGCGCAAAGCCTGCGCAGTGCCGGTCCAGTCGCCTTGTACCAGCGCCAGATAGCGTTTGGCGACCTGCCCCTGACGCATCGCCTCATGCAGCGCGAGGAGCGCGGGGCGCCGGCGGGCTACCAGCAGGACGCCGGAGGTTTCGCGATCGATCCGGTGCACAAGTTCGAGGAAGCGCGCCTGGGGTCGGGCTGCCCGCAGTTGCTCGATGACGCCGAAGCTGACGCCACTGCCGCCATGCACCGCCACACCCGCCGGCTTGTCGATTGCCAGCAGTGCATCGTCTTCATACAGGATGGGGAACTCCGCGCCTGGTACAGATGTCGGCCGTTCGGCTGCGGTACGCACCGGCGGCAGTCGCACCAGGTCGCCCGCATTCAACCGGTATTCAGGCGTGACCCGGCGACTGTTCACCCGGACTTCGCCGCTTCTCACGATGCGGTACAGGCGACTCTTGGGGACGCCCTTGAGCTCGCCGATCAGAAAATTGTCCAGCCGTTGACCGGCGTGGTCTTCGTCGATGCGCACCTGCCGGACCTCCGGACGCATGCCCGGGTCAGGCGCAGGAGATGCCTCAGGTTTGGCCGCTAAGCGGTTGGCCGCTAAGGCATTCATGCGCTTGTGTATACTTCCGGAAGTTGCGAAACCGGCCCATGCCGAACGCCCACAGCCGCATTGTAGCGGCCAGACGTGGGACGGCAGTTCCGCCCACGCAGCCAACCGAATTCAAGCGCGGCGCCGAATGGTTCGGCGCGCGGAGACTACGTAAGACACCCGAAACGAACCGAGGCCGGCAGGCCCGCGGTCCGGCGGATGGCGCTGACCCCAACGGAGCAGCCCAATCTTCCGCCCCACCGTGCACCGCCCCCCTCCCATCATGCAGCTCTCTCCCATGCCAGCCACCCATCCATTCGCGCGCCGTGCCCTGCACCCCGCGCATCGGGTCCTGCATGGTCGAAGCCCGATGCGTATTCGCCGGTCACGCCCCGTGCGCTGACCGGACAGTCTCTGCGTTGATCCGCTGGCCACGCGCACCACGCCGGATGCGCGAGTGAAAGGTATCGGATGAAACGCATGCTGTTCAATGCGACGCACTCGGAAGAGCTGCGCGTCGCGATCGTCGATGGTCAAAAGCTGATCGACATCGACATCGAGTCTGCGGGGCGCGAATCCCGCAAGAGCAATATTTATAAGGGCGTGGTCACGCGGGTCGAGCCCAGCCTGGAGGCCTGCTTCGTCAACTATGGTGAAGAGCGTCACGGTTTTCTGCCCTTCAAGGAAATCTCCAAGGCTTACTTCAAGCCCGGCACGGAAGCATCCAAGGCGCGTATTCAGGATGCCATCGCCGAGGGCCAGGAGCTGATCGTCCAGGTCGACAAGGAAGAGCGCGGCAACAAAGGGGCAGCGCTCACAACCTATATTTCTCTGGCCGGCCGCTACCTGGTGCTCATGCCGAACAACCCCCGCGGGGGCGGCGTGTCGCGTCGGGTCGAGGGTGAAGAGCGCCAGGAGTTGCGCGAAACCATGGACCGGCTGGAAGTGCCCTCGGGCATGAGCCTGATTGCCCGTACTGCAGGGATCGGCCGTGCGGCGGAAGAACTCCAGTGGGACCTGAACTATCTGCTGCAGTTGTGGCGCGCCATTGAAGGTGCAGCCGGATCTGCAAACGGTGCGTTCCTGATCTACCAGGAATCGAGCCTGGTGATTCGCGCCATTCGCGATTACTTCACGCCCGATATCGGCGAGATCCTGTTCGATACCGACGACGTCTGCGAGCAGGCTCAGCAGTTCATGAGCCATGTGATGCCCGACATGGTGTCCCGGGTCAAGCGCTACCGGGATCACACCCCGCTGTTCACGCGGTTCCAGATCGAGCATCAGATCGAGACCGCTTACTCGCGGGTCGTCCCGCTGCCGTCGGGAGGCGCGATTGTCATTGACCATACCGAGGCGCTGGTCGCTATCGACGTCAACTCGGCGCGCGCCACCCGCGGTTCCGACATCGAAGAAACCGCTTTCCGGACCAACCTAGAAGCGGCCGATGAAGTGGCCCGCCAGATGCGATTGCGCGATCTGGGCGGCCTGATCGTCATCGACTTCATCGACATGGAGAGTACGAAAAACCAGCGTGAAGTCGAGCAGCGCGCCAAAGATGCCCTGCACTACGACCGCGCTCGGGTCCAGGCTGGCAAGATCTCGCGCTTTGGCCTGATGGAACTCTCGCGCCAGCGGCTGCGCCCGGCGCTCAATGAAGGCACCCACATCACCTGCCCGCGCTGCAATGGCACCGGCGTCATCCGAGACGTCGAGTCTTCGGCGCTGCACATGCTGCGGGTCATCCAGGAAGAGGCCATCAAGGAGAACACCGCAGCCGTTCATGCGCAGGTGCCGGTCGAAGTGGCTACCTATCTGCTCAACGAAAAGCGCGCGGAAATTGCCAAGCTCGAAGCACGCGTGAAAGTCGAGATCGTGCTGATCCCCAACAAGCACATCGAGACCCCGCATTACAAACTCGAGCGCCTGCGCCACGACGACGAACGTCTGTCCACCTACCGCGCGAGCTACAGCATTGCCGACGGCCCGGATGAGTCGGGCGAATACCTCGATCGCAAGTTCGAGGCGGGCAAGCCTCGCCAGGAGGCCATGGTCAAAGGCATCACGCCTGATCAGCCGGCCCCGATGGCGCCGCCCAAGGCCACTGAGGTGGCGCCTGCACCTTCGCCTGCACCGGCCTTGCCGGCTCCGGTCGCAGCGGCACCGGCTGCGGCTGAAGGCGGCCTGCTCAACATGATCCTGGGTCTGTTCCGCCGCAAACCGGCTGATGCGCCGGCACCCGTTGCAACGCAGCCGGTTGCGCCCGCTGCGGCCAGCGGGTCCAGTGCGATCGCCGTCACCTCATCGACCAGCGAGCGGGCATCCGAGGGTAACGGGCGCGGTCGTGGCGAGCGCAACGAGCGTGGGGGACGTGGCGGTCGTCAACGCGACGGGCGCGAAGGTCGTGAGGCCCGGGAGGGTCGTGCCGAACCCAAAGAGACTTCAACCCGTGAACCGCGTGAAACACGCGAACCCCGCGAAGCCAGAGAACCGCGCGACGGACGTGAGCCGCGGCGCGGCCGAGGCGATCGGCGCCAGGGCGATCGCGCCCCACGCGAGGGATCAGAGCGCCCAGTCGAACAGAACGAGGTGTCGGGGCTGCAAATTGCCGCACCGACGCAGGATGCCAATGCGCTGCCTCAAGCGGACGTTGCCGCAGGCGAGGAGCCGCGTCGACGCCGGGAGCCGCGTCGCGGCTCGCAGGGCCGTGCGGGTGGCGCTGCGCAGGCAGAGATGGAATTCCCTGCAGGTGAATCCGCTGCCTCGGCAGAACCCGCAACGCGCGCTGAATCAGGCGCAGCTGGTCCGCTGACCGAGGACGGCGTCGATGCAACCGAAGGCGGCGAGGCGAGGCGTCGAGGACGCAGGCGTCGTGGTGGTCGCGGTCGGGATCGTGGCGAAGGTCAGGAGGAGCGCTCGGATCTCGAAGCGGCAGCGGCAGACCTTGAGTCGACCAGCCCCGCCACAGCCATGCAGACCGCACCCGGCGGCGAGCAGCCGTCCACGCCCGCAGTGGCCCAGGACTCCCAGAGCGAGCCGTCTGCGCCTGTCGTGGCACCCGTTGTGACGGCGCCGGCTGCTCCCGTGGGAGCCCCGGCTCCGGTGGCCTCGGCCGCGCCCCCGCGGGAGTACACGTCTGCAGCCCGAACCGAAGCGAGTGCGCTGCCCTTGCAGCGGGTGATCCCGGCATCGATCGCCGCGCAACCGCCGGTCGAGCCTGTGGCCATGGCTGAAACCGCAGCCCCGGCGATTGAACCGATGGCACCTCCCCCTGTCGCACAGGCGCCCGTTACACAACCGATCGTCACCCAGGCCGTTTCAGCAGCCCCTGCGGCGGCCGCGGTCCAGGTCGAACCACCAGTCTTTGCGCCTGCAGCGCCAGTTGCAGCGGCCGCACCAACTCCGGCCCCCGCGCCGATCGTCTCAGCCCCTGCGCCGACGCCGATCGCTGCACCGGCCGACAGTGGCACACTGCAGGCTGTGGTCGAACAGGCCGGTTTGCAGTGGGTCCAGACCACTTCGGCCCCCGCCCAGGAGCCCGAGCCGGTCGCTCCGGTCGTGCGTGTACCGCGCGTGCGCAAACCACGCCAGGTGGTCGCCAGTGAGCCCTTGGTTCAGATCGAGACCGAAGGTAATCGCCCGGCGGTCTGAGCACGCTCGGGCTGAAGGCGTGCGCGGAAACTCCATTCATGGATGACGCGCACGCCGCAGCACAACCGCAGCACCTGCCGTCGGTTGACCGGCTGCTTCGGCAGCCGATGGCGCAGGCGCTGATCGCCGAACACGGGCACACGCTTGTCGCGGGCCAGGCCCGTGGCCTGCTGGACACGCTCCGTGCGCAGGTGCTGGCCGGTGAGCTGCGTCGCGCCGATCTGTCCGACAAAGCGCTTGATGCCGCCTTGGCCGATCATGTCCGCTCGCGCCTGGCGCCGCAGATGGTGCGGGTCCTCAATCTGACCGGCACCGTCCTCCACACAAACTTCGGGCGTGCCCTGCTCGCCGATGAGGCGCTGGCCCAGGTGATGGCGATGATGGCCGCGCCCAACAACCTGGAGTACGACCTCACGCGCGGGCAGCGCGGCGATCGGGATGAGCTGGTCGAAGACCTGCTGTGCACCCTGACCGGCGCGCAGGCGGCCACCGTGGTGAACAACAACGCCGCCGCAGTCCTGCTCACGATTGCCGCGCTTGGACGCGGTGCCGAGGTCATCGTCTCGCGCGGGGAGCTGGTCGAAATCGGCGGCGCCTTTCGCATGCCCGACGTCATGGCCAGTGCCGGCGCCACCCTCGTGGAGGTGGGCACCACCAACCGCACTCACTTGCACGATTACGAAGCCGCGATCAGCCCGCGCACTGCGCTGATCATGAAAGTACACACCAGCAACTACGTGGTGCAGGGCTTCACCCACAGCGTGGATGAGGCTGAGCTCGCCACCCTGGCACACGCGCGCGGCATTCCATTGGCCAGCGACCTCGGTTCAGGGTCGCTGATCGACCTGAGTGCATTCGGACTGCCTCGCGAACCCATGGTGCAGGATAAGGTCAGCGCCGGATGCGATGTAGTCACCTTCAGCGGCGACAAGCTGCTGGGTGGCCCTCAGGCAGGTCTGATCGTAGGCCGCCGTGAGGAGATCGACCGCATCCGCCGCTTCCCGATGAAGCGCGCGCTGCGCATGAGCAAGCTGCCCATGGCGGCGCTCGAAGCCACCTTGCGTCTGTACCTGCGCCCTGAACGACTGGCCCGCGACCTTCCCACCTTGCGATTGCTCACCCGCTCAGCGTCCTCGATTCATGCCACGGCGCTTCAGGTCGAGCCAGCCCTCGCGCGCGCCCTGGCGCCGCGCTACACGTCCGAGGTGGTTGCACTGCAAGGTCAGATCGGTTCAGGGTCTTTGCCGGTCGATCTGCTGCCGTCCGCCGGCATCGCAATTGCCTCAACGCGCACCAGGGGGGTGGGCCGCGCGCTGGATCAACTCACTGCCTCCCTGCGCGCATTGCCGACACCAGTAATCGGGCGCATCGCCGATGACCGGCTGATCCTCGATCTGCGTTGCCTGGAAGATCCGATGCTCTTTCTGTCGCAGTTGCCGGCACTGAATGCGCGCCTGCAGGACAGCTGAGCAGTCGACCAAACGATCCCTGCTCAATCGGCTCAGGGGCTGCAACCAAGCGCCAGCCCAGCGCCCCTTGAATCCCCTCTCAGCGCCCACTGCACCGCTCCCATCGCACGACTGAGGTATCTTCGCAAAAGAGCAGTCTGCACAGCACGGAAGGGAAACGATCCTGGTGGGTCGGCCGGGCTTCAAACCCGGTGGGTGGCGCCACGCGTCGCCGGGTGGGTTCGACTCCCATTCCCTTCCGCCAGCCAGTCCTCAGCGGCTGCCCGCCCCTGCGCTGCTAGACTGGCCCTAACCACGCGCACCATGTCTGAACGCTTCATCATTCCCATCGCCGACCAGCGCTATGCCGCCTCGGTTCCGGCTGTGCCACTTGAGTCCGCTGCGCCCACCGGTCTGCTGTCGGACGTCCGTGGCAGGCGGCTGCACGATCTGCGCATCTCGGTCACCGACCGCTGCAATTTCCGTTGCAGCTACTGCATGCCCAAATCGGTATTCGATAAGCACTACGCGTTCCTGCCGCAGACCTCGCTGTTGAGCTTCGAGGAAATCGACCGTCTGGTGCGGGTGTTTGTGGCGCATGGGGTCGAAAAGATCCGCCTGACCGGCGGCGAACCGTTGCTGCGCAAGGATATCGAGCGACTGATCGCGATGCTTGCCTCCATTCGCACACCCGCTGGTGCGCCGCTTGATCTCACCCTGACCACCAATGGTTCGCTGCTGACACGCAAGGCTGCGGCGCTGCGCGCTGCGGGGCTGCGCCGTATCACCGTGAGTCTCGATGCACTGGACGACGCCACCTTTCGTGCCATGAACGACGTCGACTTTCCGGTGGCCGATGTTCTGGCCGGCATTGATGCCGCGCAGGCCGCAGGCTTTGATGGCATCAAGGTCAACATGGTGGTCAAGCGTGGGGTCAACGACGACCAGATCGTGCCCATGGCCCGCTATTTCCGTGCGCGCGGTCAGATCGTTCGCTTCATCGAATTCATGGACGTCGGCTCCTCCAATGACTGGCGCCTGGACGAAGTGCTGCCCAGCCGTGAGGTCGTGGCGGCCATTCATGCCGTGCATCCCCTGGAGCCAATCGACCCTAACTATCCAGGAGAAGTCGCCGAGCGCTGGCGCTACAGTGACGGCAGCGGTGAGGTGGGCGTGATTTCGTCGGTCACCCAGCCCTTTTGCTCAGACTGCTCGCGTGCCCGACTGTCGACCGAAGGCCGGCTCTACACCTGCCTCTTCGCAAACTCCGGGCACGATCTGCGGGCACTGCTGCGCTCGCAGTGCACCGATGCGCAGCTCTCTGCAGCCGTTGCGCACATCTGGCAAACGCGCCAGGACAACTATTCCGAAGTGCGCTCCAGCCAGTCCGCGGGCCTGCGCAGGATCGAGATGAGTTACATCGGCGGCTGATCCGGACCATGACTGTTTCCGAGCGCACGCTGAGCCTGAGCGATCATGGTCGTGCGCCGACCGTCGCCTTGCAGGCACTGGATGAAACCGGTCAGATGCGCGAGACGCTGATCTGCGGCGAACATCCCCTCACGCTGTACCTGGACAAGCGCGAACTGGTGACCCTCATGACGCTGGGCACCCATCCCGAGGACCTCGCCCTCGGATGGCTGCGCAATCAGCGCATCGTCACCAGCATCGACGCCATCGCAGCCGTACAGGTCGACTGGGATACCGAGTCGGTCGCCATCACCTCGCGCAGCCTGGCCGAGCATGGGCGCACGCTCTGGACCGGCCAGGAGGCCGCCGCACTTGATGCACGCCTGGGGCAGCGCACCGTCACCACAGGCTGCGGCCAGGGCACGGTCTATGGCGACCTGATGTCCACGCTGGACATTGTCCAATGGGGTGACCACGCGGGCCTCACGCGTGACGCCGTCTACAGTGTCATCGATCAGGTGCGAGGACACGACACGCTCTACAAGCAAGCCGGCGCGGTCCATGCCTGCGCCCTCTTTTCGCAAGCCCAGCCTGGCCTGCCGCAATTGCTGCGCTTCGTGGAAGACGTGGGCCGGCATAACGCCGTCGACGCCATCGCAGGCTGGATGTGGCGGGAAGGACTGTCCGGCGACGACCTGGTCTTCTACACCACCGGGCGCCTGACCTCCGAGATGGTGATCAAGTGCGCCCAGATGCGCATTCCGGTGCTGATGTCCCGCTCGGGCCTGACCGGCATGGGCCATGCGTTGGCCGAGCAGCTGGGTCTGACGATGTTTGCCCGCTGCCAGGGCCGCCATTACCTCCTGTATACCGGCGCTGATCGCCTGCTTGATTCGCCGCTTTCACCGGTATGAACAGCGAGGCTAAGTCGATGAGTGCGATCCCTCGTGAACAGATCACAGGCGTGGTGCTGGCCGGTGGCCTGAGCCGGCGCATGGATGCCCAGGGCGCGGGCACAGACAAGGGTTTGCTGGTGCTGGGTCACCAGCCGATGGTGCGCCAGGTGATCGATCGCCTCGCACCGCAAGTGGGCCACTTACTCCTCAACGCCAATCGCAACCTGCCTGACTGGAAGGCTTTCGGCCTGCCGGTCGTTGCCGATCGCATCGAAGGGTTTGCCGGACCGCTCGCGGGTTTGCACGCCGCCATGTCTCGCAGCACCACACCCTGGATCGTTACTGTGCCCTGCGATTCGCCCTTTTTGCCGACCGACCTGGTGCAGCGGCTCGCCGATGCTGTGATCTCGCACAACGCGCAGGTGGCGATAGCCCGCACGGGCCAACAGACCCACCCGGTGTTTGCGCTGGTGCGCACCACTCTGCTGACAGACCTCGAAGCCTTTCTTGCCAGTGGCCGACGACGCATCGATGCCTGGACCGGTCAATTGCGCACAGTCGAAGTCCCGTTCGCCGATGAAGACGCCTTCGTGAACATCAACACGCCGCAGGATCTGCAACAGCACGCCTCCCGCCCTTCACCATGACTGCCTCCTCATCCCTGAGCGCATTACTGACTGCCCTGCCCGATGGCCTTGGCAAGGCACTTCCGGTGGCCACTGCATGTGCTGTCATCGAGCAATGCATATATCCGATCGCCGAGACCGAAGGGGTGGCCTTGCGCCAGGCTCTGGGGCGTGTTCTGGCCCGCGACATCATCTCGCCGATCGATGTACCACCGCACGACAACTCGGCGATGGACGGCTGGGCTGTACGAGCCTCGGATCTGAACGCCACCGCACAGACCCGACTGATGCCGGTCGGCACTGCACTAGCCGGTCAGGCTTACGCAGGCTCAGTGCAGCCCGGGCAGACCGTGCGCATCATGACCGGCGCTGTGATGCCTGATGGTTGCGACACGGTGGTCATTCAGGAAGTGGCCCGCCAGGACGGCGCATCCATCCTGATCCCTCCTGGTCAATCCGCCGGGCAGAACCGGCGTCTGCGTGGCGAAGACCTCACCGCCGGCCTGCCTGCGCTGGTCGCTGGCCGCTCCCTCGGCCCGGCTGACCTCGGGCTGCTCGCCTCGATCGGCGTGGCAGAGGTGCCCGTGCAGCGCAGGCTGCGCGTCGCGTTTTTCTCCACCGGCAGTGAATTGCGTTCGCTGGGCCAGCCACTCGACCCGGGCTGCATCTACGACAGCAATCGCTACACCCTGCACGGACTGCTCAGCCGTCTCGGCGTCGAGTTGATCGACATGGGGGTGGTGACCGACTCGCCCGAAGCACTGGAGGCGGCCATGCGCACCGCCAGCGAACAGGCCGATGCGGTGATCTCGTCAGGCGGCGTGTCAGTAGGCGAAGCCGACTACACACGCGCGGTCATGAACCGACTGGGCGAAGTGGCCTTCTGGACCATCGCGATGCGTCCGGGTCGCCCAATGGCCTTCGGGCGCATCGCAAACGCCTGGTATTTCGGCCTGCCCGGCAATCCGGTGGCGGTCATGATCACGTTTTTATTTTTCGTGCGCGATGCGCTCATCAGGCTGTCGGGCGCAAGCCCCAGGCCAGTCTTGCCATTGCGTGTCCGAAGCCTTGCGCCCCTGCGCAAACGTCCGGGGCGCACCGAGTATCAGCGGGCCACCGTCGAGGTCGGCCCGGACGGCCTGCTGCAGGCCCACATCACGGGCAACCAGGGCTCAGGGGTATTGCGTTCGATGAGTCAGGCCAATGCCCTGATCGTGCTGCACCATGATCAGGGCGATGTGGCCGCCGGCGACTGGGTCGATGCGATCGGCTTTGAAGGGCTGATCTGAACCGCGTTGATCTGACCTGAACGGTCAGCGCCTGGAAGAGAGCGAACCCGGCAAGGCCGCGTAGTACGCAGCGAGATTTTCGATGTCAGCCTTCGACAGAGCCTGGACCTGACCGGCCATGATCGCGTTCTTGCGGGCTCCGGTCTTGTAATCCGAGAGTGCGCGAATCAGGAAATCGGAATACTGCCCTGCCAGCTTCGGATACGACGGGTCGACCGGCGTATTGCCGTCTTTGCCGTGGCAGGCTGCGCAGACCGCGTCGGCCTTGGCTTGTCCGGCCGCACGATCCGCTGCGCAAACAGCAGGGGAAACGCTCAGCAGCGCGAGTAACGCGGCCGAGGCTGAGAGCGCACGCGCAGTACGGGTCATCGAGTGTTGAAGTGTCGACATCATGAAAGTATGAGCTTGAATTCGGTGCGGACGCAGGACGCGCAATCGATCACTTGCTGCCGTACAGGGCAGCCAGATCGGCGATGTCCTGATCGGTCAGACTACCGGCAATGGCGCGCATGGTGGGGTGGCTGCGGTCGCCCTTGCGGTAGGCCTGCAGCGACGCTTCGATGTACTTGCCCGACTGGCCCGTGATCATCGGCACGCGATAGACCGAAGGAAACGAGGCCTTGTATCCGGGGATCTCGTGACATCCGACGCACATCGACGCCTTGCCGCGACCGGCCTCTGCATTGCCCTGTGCGGCTGCGCCCTGTGCATGGACGGAAGACGCTGCCAGCGCTGCGGTCAGCACCATCGCCGATGCAATCGATCTTCCGAAAGCTGTGTGGGTTCTCATAATTATCGTATGGGTGTGCGTCGAGGAAATGAAACGGACGCCAATGCTGCGCTGCGTCGGGGCGGATTCTACCCGAGCGGGCGCTTTTCCGTATACTCGGCCAGGCAGATGACGCAGTGCCCACCCGCTGTCGGGCCCATGCGTGAAGTCCGGATCCACTCCCCAACAGGCGAACCCATTCATGCGTTTCGAAGGCACCTCCTCATACGTCGCGACCGACGACCTCAAGCTCGCGGTGAACGCGGCCATCACGCTGCAGCGTCCGCTGCTGATCAAGGGCGAGCCTGGTACGGGCAAAACCATGCTGGCCGAAGAAGTGGCCGCCGGCCTGGGCATGCCGCTGCTGCAGTGGCATATCAAGTCCACCACCAAGGCCCAGCAGGGTCTGTACGAATACGACGCGGTGTCGCGTCTGCGCGATTCCCAGCTGGGCGAAGAGCGCGTCAAGGACATCA
>DGIT01000137.1 GCA_002386465.1 Burkholderiales bacterium UBA4615
GCCATGTCGTTGGCCTGTGACAGCGCTGCGATGGCGGCATCGCCGGCAGCCAGGCAATGCGTCGCCGCCACGCGTACATCGGTCAACTGAAGCGTGGCGGAGGGACTGCCATCGGCGCGCACATGCTCACGCACGCTCACGCCAGGTGTGTCGTGCGGCACCCAGAACAGCGCGTGGCCATCTGGTCCCTGAGCAGACACGATCCATCCGTCAGCACCCGTACCGGGCACGACCCACTTCTTTTCGCCAGCGATTGAATAGCCTTCTGCCACCCGTGTGGCCCGGGTGCCGCCCGACGCGTGGGCCGTGTCATCAGGTTCGATCTGTCCCGCACGTTCCTGCCAGGCCACCCCTGCGATGGACGCCCCCTGCACCACTGCGCTCAGCACACTGTCGCGAACGACACTTGAGGGCAGCTTCGCAAGCAATGCCACGGCCTGCACAGCGCAGGCCGTGAAGGGCTCGGGCGCCGGGTGCCGGCCCAGTGCCTGGGCAATGGCACACGCGTGCCGCAGATCCAGTTCGAGCCCGCCGTGCTCGGCTGGCGCAAGGATGGCCGTCCAGCCGGCGTTAGCCATCTGTTGCCAGACGGTGCGCTCGAAGCGCGGAACCGACTCGCGCAGCCTTCTGATCCGCGCCAGGGGCGACACCGAGCCGAGCAGCGCCTTGGCGCTCTCGGTAAAGGCTTGCAGGGCGTCATCAGATGCAGGCTGCGGCTGAGGGTGAGGAGCATTCATGTCGGTCAATGAGAGCGGGCGAGGGTGGATGCACGCTGCCTTCGCGTTGCGGGCAGCGCATGGCAGGACTGGCATTGTGATGCATGTGCTGCTCCCCTTCACCGCTCAGCGCAGGTCAGGGACTCAGGAAAACTGGTAGCCCTTCGATGGCACGACACGCCACGAGCCGTCACCGGGCAACTCAAGCACCTGGTCATGAAAGGGCAGCAGCCCGGGTCGGTGGCTGACACTCACCGGCGTGATGCGCGCTTGTGCCAGCTGTGCATACAGATTGGTTTCATTGGCGGCGTCCAGCGCGCTGGTCGCCTCGTCGAGCATCGCGAACTGCGGCTGCGCCAGTAGCACCCGGGCGAAGGCCAGCCGTTGCTGCTCTCCGATCGACAGCACCTTGCCCCAGTCCCGTTCGGTATCCAGCCCATCGAAGCGGTGCGCCAGATCAGCCAGATTGACCCGCTCGAGCAACTCCTGCAGGACGGAGTCGGCCACTTCGCGTGCGCAGTCCGGGTAGAGCAGCTGCCGACGCAGACTGCCCAGTGTCATGTAGGGCTGCTGCGGCAGGAACATCAGCTCGTCTTCAGGAGGGCGCTCGATATGCCCTTCGCCTGAGCGCCACAGCCCGCCGATGACACGCAGCAGCGAGCTTTTCCCGCCGCCACTGCCGCCCACAATCATCAGCCCCTGCCCGGTCTGCACATTCAACGAGAGGTCCTTGATCAGGACGCGCTCCCGTGCCGGGGTGCACACTGTCAGGTGCTCCAGGCGCAAATGCCCGGCAATGACGGTACGAATGTGCGTGCCATCGATGGGACCTGGCGCTTCCTCGCGCAGTCGTTCAGAGAAGTCGTGCAGTCGGTCCACGCCTGCAGACAGTCGACTGAGCCCTTCGAAATGGTCGATCACCACGCTCAGCGCAGACAGGATGGCCGTGAACGCCCCGCCCGCCTGCACGGCTGCGCCGACTTCAAGCTCGCCTGAGAGCACGCGGTTGGCGATGATGGCACTGGGCAAGACGATGGTCAGGAAACTGAAGGCGTACTGAAACAGGTTCAGTCCGAACTGACGGCGAACCAAGGCGCGCGCGTTGTCAAAGAGCGCCGCAAACCAGCCGCGTGCCTGCTCGGCTTCGTCACGTTCACCGCGCATCATCGCAATCGGCTCGGCATGTTCGCGGATGCGAACCAGCGCAAAGCGGAAGTCGCCCTCGCGCCGTAACTGGCGAAAGTTCAGTGCCACCAGTGGGCGCCCGAAAATCAGCGTGGTGCCCAGTGTGCCCAGCAAGGCATAGCCACCCAGGAAATACACCAGCTCATGCGAGATCGACCACAGCATGGCGGTGAAGGCGGCCAGCTGGATGAGCGCGCCCAGCGCGATCATCGAAAAGTACAGCGACTGCTGCGTGAAGGTGGCGACGTCTTCGGCAATCCGCTGGTCGGGGTTGTCGATATCGCCGCTCGCGTTGAGGGTGTAGTACGACCGATGCGCCAGCCAGGCGTCGAGGAAGCGGTGGGTCAGCCACCTGCGCCAGTGCAGACCCAGCGTATCGCGCACGCGGTAGTAGAGCGCCCAAATGGGCACCGCGACGGCCAGCACGACCAGCGATGTGCGGATTGCTTTCCAGAACCGGTCGGCATCGCGCGCGGCCAGCGCGGAGGTGAGCTCACCGCTCAGCTCCACGAAACTCAGATTGAAGGCAGTCTGCCCCAGCAGCAGCAGGATCAGGCCGATGAGCAGGACACCGGCGCGCCAGCTGTCCTCGGAACGCCAGTACGGGGCAGCCAGGGCCAGAAACCGCCGCCAGCGGCGAGCAGCATGTGCAAGGCTGCCCGACGCCATGAAGCGATGGCTTAAAGCCAGTTAGCCAGGGATACGCCCGCGCCGATGGTGGTCTGGCGGTGGTTGTAGTCGATGAGCGTGTCGCCGTAGCCGGTGAACATCTGCAGATGGCCCTTCAGGTAACCCGAGATCGGGAACGACCAGTCGATCTGTGCGCTGCCCCGACTATTCTGCCCGCCGCGCAGCGAATGGCGCAGCTGGGCTGCAATCTGATGGCCACCCAGCTTGCGCACGATCACCAGTTCGCCACGCCCGATGTAATTTTCGATGCCCGGATTGTCGTCGTTTGCCGCATCTTCCTGAATACGCCACCAGGGGCGCACCAGCACCATCCAGTCGCCGCGGTCGAAGCCGGCCTGCGCAATCACCCGATTCCAGCTGCGAGACAGCGGCTCTGCACGCCCGTTGGACTGGTGGTTGATGCCGATGCTGAGCATGCGCGCGTTCCAGCCGAAGAGCTCCCAGTTGGTGCCCCAGACCGCGAACATCTCGGGTTCATAGTTGGTTTCGCGAAAGGGCCGCGAGGTGGCCGGCGTGAAGACCTGCCACTGCGAACTCTGCGTGTAACCGACCCACAGATCGACATTGCTGCCGAACATGGTTTCCCACACCTTGGATTTAAGGCTGATTTGGAATTCCGCTTCGATGCTCTTGAGGCCCTGCGGTTCGCTCAAAGAATTGCCGGCGCCGTCGCTCGTAGGGGTCTGGTTGGGCGAGCTCATCCAGCGGATGGGCAGCACATACATCTGCTTGTAAGGCCGCAATACGAAGGTGCCCTGCTTGCTGGCGGCATCCAGTTCCCAGCGGTCGGTCATCGTCGCTCCGCGGGCTCGGCGTTCCTCGCGGGCGGCCTGCGCGGACGGATCGAGCAGCGTGGGCGACGGCGAGGTGCCCGGCGCGTTGGTGGGCGCGCTGGCGGGAGCAGTCGGGTCGGTGCCGTGGGCACGGCGCGCGGCGCGGTCGTAGCACGCCAGCCGCTCGGCATCGTCTGCGACCGAGCCGCACACCAGCACACCGGCTGAAACGGCGCTTTGGGCGTGGGCCGTGGCAGCGGCGAACAGGCATGTGGCGCAGGCGAGCGCGGCGCGCAGCATCACGTTAGGCAAGGAGAGCATGGATCCAGTCCTGGTCGGTCAAAAAACCCGACATGCTACGGCACAGCCTGGGCGAAACAGCGGCCTGGACGCCAGGCCGCCTCGTGCCAGATTCAGGAGCCTGGACGGTCCGCCAGCGTGACTGCACCGCAGGCAGCCAGTGAGCCGATACGCGTCTCGTCGTAGCCCAGATCGCGCAGGACGGCATGCCCATGCTCACCCAGCGCGGGGGCTGGCTCAGGCTGTGGCCGAGGCCCGGATCCGAACCGTGCCGCTGCACGCGCCAGCCGCACCCGGCCCAGTTCGCCATGATCGACTTCGGCCAGGCTCTGACTGTGCATCACCTGAGGATCCGTGATCACGTCGTCGTGTTCATTGACCTTGCCGATGGGGGTGCCCTCAGCGCGCATCCGGGCCACGCACTCATCAGTGTCCTGTTGCGCTGCGAGCGGCTCGATCAGTGCGCGCAGCGCCGGCGCATTGCGCGCGCGCATCGGGGTGGTGGCAAAGCGCGGGTCCTTCGGAATGGAGTCGTCACCGAACCCTCGGCACATCGCTTCGAATTCGTCCTGTTGCGGCGACATGAGCGCAACGAACCCATTGCGGGTGCGATAGGGCCGTGTGGTGGCGCCCACGCGTGGAAAAGCGGTGGGCGCGTCATCCATGAAGGTGTGATTGAACATGCCGTCGCACCATTGAAAGGCCAGCGCGGCATCGAGCATCGACAACTGCACATGCGTGCCCTCACCGGTGCGGGTGCGCCCCAACAGGGCTGCGGTAATGGCCTGAGCGGCGGTCAGACCGGTGAGCTTGTCGCAAATCAGCGTGGCCGTGAGCATGGGGTCATCGCTGC
>DGIT01000028.1:0-143 GCA_002386465.1 Burkholderiales bacterium UBA4615
GGCCGTCGAAATTGCGGTTGCCAGAGAGCACTGCCGTGGCGTACAGGTCGCGGTCGATGATTTCCTGCTGGATCTTCGGGTCCAGTGCACCCGACATGCCGTTGCACGTGGTGCAGGCAAACGCCACGATGCCGAAGCCGAGT
>DGIT01000028.1:288-4436 GCA_002386465.1 Burkholderiales bacterium UBA4615
TGTTGGTGCAGCTGGTGATGGCCGCGATGATGACGGCGCCATCGGGCATCAGTGTGCCTTCCTGCTTCCATGCGCCGGCAATGCCCTTGGCCGCCAGATCGGAGGTGGCGACGCGCGCATGCGGGTTGGAGGGGCCGGCCATATTGCGTACGACCGTGGACAGATCAAAGTGCAGCGTGCGCTCGTACTGCGCGTTGGCCAGGCTGTCAGCCCATAAGCCGGTGTGTTTGGCATAGGCCTCGACCAGCTTGACCTGTGCATCGTCGCGCCCGGTGAGCTTCAGGTATTCGATGGTCTGACGGTCGATGAAGAACATCGCGGCCGTGGCACCGTATTCCGGGGCCATGTTGGAAATGGTGGCGCGATCACCCAGCGTGAGGGCGGCCGCACCCGGGCCACGGAACTCCAGATAGGCACCAACCACTTTTTCCTTGCGCAGGAACTCGGTCATGGCCAGCACAATGTCCGTGGCCGTGATGCCTGCGGCAGGCTTGCCACTGAGCTCCACGCCCACGATGTCGGGCAGGCGCATCCAGGAGGCGCGACCCAGCATGACGTTTTCGGCTTCCAGGCCGCCCACGCCGATGGCGATGACGCCCAGCGCATCCACATGCGGGGTGTGACTGTCGGTGCCGACGCAGGTATCGGGGAAGGCCACACCGTCGCGCACCTGAATGACCGGAGACATTTTCTCCAGGTTGATCTGGTGCATGATCCCGTTGCCAGGGGGAATGACATCGACGTTCTTGAAGGCCGCCTTGGTCCAGTCGATGAAATGAAAGCGGTCTTCGTTGCGCCGGTCTTCGATGGCGCGGTTCTTGGCGAAGGCATCCGGATCGAAACCGCCGCACTCCACGGCAAGCGAGTGGTCGACGATCAACTGCACCGGCACTACGGGGTTGACCTGTGCCGGGTCGCCGCCCTGGTCTGCAATGGCGTCGCGCAGGCCTGCGAGATCCACGAGTGCGGTCTGGCCGAGGATGTCATGGCAGACCACACGGGCCGGAAACCACGGGAAATCGAGATCCCGTTTGCGATCGATCAGCTGTGTGAGCGAGGCCGTGAGCGTGGCCGGGTCGCAGCGTCGAACGAGATTTTCGGCGAGCACGCGCGAGGTATAGGGCAGCGTGTCATAAGAACCGGGTCGAATGGCTTCCACGGCCGCGCGGGCGTCGAAGTAGTCCAGTTGCGTGCCGGGCAGCGAGGTGCGATAGGTGGTATTCGTCATGGCCGCGATTTTATCCGATCGTCTGCGCGGCGCTCGTTGCGCAAAATCCGAAGCGCTTCGGATGGATGTGCATTGGCATAATGTATTGATCAATGTTCGGAGACGCCACTGCCATGAGTGCCCAACCTGTCCCACCACTGACAGCCCCCTCAACCGTTGATGCACTGGTTGTCGGCGCAGGTTTCGCCGGCCTGTATCTGGTGCACCGCCTGCGCGGCCAGGGTTTGAAGGTCCGCGCCATTGAAGCGGGCTCGGACGTCGGCGGCACCTGGTACTGGAACCGCTACCCGGGCGCGCGCTGCGACGTGGAGAGCATGGAGTACTCGTATTCCTTCTCGCCCGAGCTCGAGCAGGAATGGCAGTGGACAGAACGCTACGCGGCGCAGCCTGAAATTCAGCGTTACTTGCGTCATGTGTCCGAGCGATTCGATCTGCGTCGCGAGATCACGTTCGACACCAAAGTGACCCAGGCCATTTACGATGCCGGTGCAAACCGCTGGCGGGTCCAGACCGACCGGGGCGAGCAGATTGAAGCCACCTGGCTGGTGATGGCCACCGGATGCCTCTCGGTGCCCAAGCTGCCTGAAATTGAAGGCTGTGAGCGCTTTGCCGGTGCCTCGTACCACTCCGGTCACTGGCCGCATGAGCCGGTGGATTTCAGCGGCAAGACCGTGGGTGTGATCGGTACTGGATCAACCTCGATTCAACTTATTCCCAAGGTCGCTGAACAGGCTGCGCGGGTGCTGGTGTTTCAGCGCACGCCCAACTTCAGCCTGCCCTCGCGCAATGCGCCGATGGACCCGCAGGAGCAGCAGCGCATCAAGCAGAACTACCGTGAGATGCGCACCCAACAACGCCGCTCACCCACCGGGGTGTCTTCGTATCCGATTCCAACCCGCTCGGCGCTGGAGGTCAGCCCCGAGGAACGCGAGCAGATGCTCGAAGCCGGATGGGCCCGCGGCGGTACAGGACTGGGGCGTACCTTCAATGATGTGGTGAGGGACCCGGCGGCCAACGAGGTGGTCGCTGATTTCGTGCGTCGCAAGATTCATGCGAAGGTGACCAACCCGGAAGTGGCCGAGGCGTTGACACCGCGTGACCACTACATCGCCACCAAGCGCATTTGCGTAGACACCGATTACTACGAGACCTATAACCGTCCGAACGTGACGCTGGTGGACCTGCGCCGCGACCCGCTGGTGTCCATCGAGCCGCAGGGCGTACGAACTCGCGACCAGCTGCATCCGGTTGATGTGCTGGTCTATGCCACGGGCTTTGATGCGATGACCGGCGCGATGCTCGCCGTCGATATTCGCAATGGCGCGGGCCGCTCCTTGCGCGACACCTGGGCAGATGGACCGAAGACCTATCTGGGGCTGGCGGTCGCAGGCTTTCCAAATCTGTTCATGGTGACCGGGCCAGGCAGCCCGTCGGTGCTCAGCAACATGGTGGTCTCGATCGAGCAGCATGTGGACTGGATTTCAGACTGCATTGGGTGGATGCGCACACACGGCAAGCAGCGCATCGAGGCACGCACCGATGCCCAGGAACACTGGGTGACCCATGTCAATGAAGTGGCCGATGCCACGCTCTTTGCCAAGGCCAACTCCTGGTACACCGGTGCTAATGTGCCCGGCAAGCCGCGGGTCTTCATGCCATATCTGGGCGGCGTGGCCGCGTATGGCGAAAAGTGCGCAGCCGTCGCGCAAGGCGGGTACACCGGTTTCGTGCTCGACGCAGCCGCTGGCTGAGCTCAGGCGGTCTGAGGCGGCTACGAGAGGCGCAGCGCCCGGCCGGGGTGCCTGGGCCGATTGTCCCTGCGCCGGGCGCCGCGCACGGCCAGGGCCGAGCACGGCACGCCCTAAGGGCGCAGCGCTGGATCAGGCCGGCGTGAACATCGGCAGCATGTTGCCGTCTTCGGTGGGCTTGAAGACCACTTTCACGCGCTGACCGATCTTCAAGGTGTCCAGATCGCAGTTCGTGATGTTGGTGAGCATGGTCACGCCCTCGTCCAGGGTCACGTAGGCCATGGCGAAGGGGATGGGCCCCGCTCGGCGCGTGACCGTAACGCTGTAGATCGCGCCTGTCCCCTTGGACGACTCCCATTCGGTATCGCCAAAGCAGAATGGGCACACCGGGCGGGGATACCAGTTGGGCTTCTTGCAGGCTGTACAGCGCCGAATTTTCAGCACGCCCTGCTTGGCGGCTTCCCAGAAGGGTGTGGTGGAGGCGTCGGTGATTGAGGCGCCCAGCGGACGGTCCTGGCTCATGGTGCTCATGCTCATGCCCTCTCGAGGATGACGGTGCCCGAGCCGTGGCGCGAGCCCAGCAGCCCGCCAATGCCTGTGGCCAGGGCCAGCGTGCAGTTGGGGACCTGTACCTTCGGATGCGCTTCGCCACGCAACTGGCGTACGGCTTCGATCACTTTGGTGATTCCGCCGCGGTTGGCCGGGTGGTTATTGCACAGACCACCGCCGTCGGTGTTGAAAGGCAGCTTGCCGGTGCCGGAAATCAGGTTGCCATCGGCCACGAATTTGCCGCCTTCGCCTTTCTTGCAAAAACCCAGGTCTTCGAGCTGCATCAGCACCGTGATGGTGAAGCTGTCGTAGATCGAGGCGTACTGGATGTCCGAGGGCTTGACACCGGCTTCTTCGAACGCCTTAGGGCCTGACAGCGCTGCAGCGGACCAGGTGAGATCAACCTCGCCGCCCAGCTGTCCCTTGAGGCCTTCGCCTGAGCCAAGCAGGTTCACGATCGGGCGCTTCAGTGACTTCGCAATTTCGGGGCGCGCGACGATCAGCGCGCCGCCGCCATCGCTCACCACGCAGCAGTCCATCTTGTGCAGCGGGTCGGAAATCATTTGTGAGTCGAGCACATCCTGCACGCTGACCACGTCACGCAGCATGGCGTGAGGATTGTG
>DGIT01000028.1:4475-9852 GCA_002386465.1 Burkholderiales bacterium UBA4615
GCGGCCACCAGGGCATACATGTTCACAGTCACCGGGTTGTACAGCGACTCCCAGGGGGCGTCGGGCACGTTGGGCACCACTGCGCGCGGCGCCACGCCGCTGGACCCTTCACTCCGCGGCCGCCCGGCCAGGGTGATCAGCGCCACGTTGCACTTGCCTGCGGCAATGGCAGCGGCCGCATGGGCCACATGGATGATGTACGAGGAGCCGCCTGTATCGGTGGAGTCGACATAGCGCACGTTGCGCAGGCCGAGGTAGTCCAGCATGTTGTTGGCGCCCAGGCCCGGGGCGTCGCCGGCGCACAGGTAGCCATCGACGTCGGCCATGGTCAGGCCGGCGTCGGCAAGTGCGCCGCGCGCGCATTCGGCGTGCAGCTGGGCGACGGTCTTGTCGGGCGCTTTGCGAGTCGGATGCTCGTAGGCGCCCACGATGCAGGCCTTGCGACGTAGGGTCATCGTTGTCTCGTGTGTGTGAGTCGTGGGGTGTCTGGGGGATCTTGAGTGCGAAGGACCCGATACAGGCCGCTTCCCACACAGACCATACCGCCGCTGCGATCTGAAGCCAAACCGGATCGGTTCGAATTTGCGACATGGCCATTAGCCGCACTTCAGGTCATCATCCGGGCATGGAGGACGTCATGGACATTGCCTGGCACACGCTCACGGATCTTCGCCGCCTCATCGACCGCAAGGAGGCAAGCGCACTTGAGGTGACCAATGCGTATCTGGCTCGCATCGATCGGGCCGACAACACGCTGCATGCGTTCACCGAGGTGTATCACGATGCGGCGCGCGCGCTCGCGCGGGCGGCCGATGCGGCACGGGCATCGGGTTTGCCTATGGGGCCGCTGCATGGGCTGCCGATCGTGCTCAAGGATCTGCTGGAGATCGAGGGGCGTATCTGTACATTCGGATCGAAGCACTATGCCTCACGGGTCTCGCCAGTCACAGCGGCAACTGTGGAGCGCTTGTTCGCTTCGGGCATGGTGCCGCTTGGCAAGGTGCACATGACAGAGTTTGCCTTTGGCGGCTGGGGCACGAACGCGAACATGGGCGCACCCCGCAATCCCTGGGATCTGACGGTGCATCGTGTGCCCGGGGGTTCGTCGAGCGGCACAGGGGTGGCTGTGGCAGCCGGGCTGGCCCCCGCTGGTATTGGCAGCGATACCGGCGGCTCGGTACGTATCCCCTGCGCGTTTAATGGGCTCACCGGACTGAAAGTGACCCATGGCCGTATCAGTTTGCATGGCACGGGCCTGCTGAGCTGGTCGCTCGACACCATCGGGCCGATGGCGCGCAGCGTGCAGGATTGCGCCCTGCTGCTCGATGCGATGGCAGCACCTGACCCGCGTGACCCCACCACGCTCACCCAGCCACTGGAGCATTTCGCACGTGATCCACAGTCGGTGCGCGGATTGCGGGTTGCATTGCCCGACACCACAGGGTTTCCGGACTTTGTGGACCATGGTGTGGCCGCAGCCTGGCAGTCGGCCGCGCGTACGTTTGAAGCGCTTGGCGCGCAGGTGATACCGGTGCGCCTGCCGGCGGGCTTTCTTGATCTGGCCGCCGCGGCGGGCGTGGTGATCACCGCCGAGGCCTATGCCCTGCACGGTGCCCTGGCCGAGGACGAAGGCTCGCGCATCAATCCCGTCGTGCGCAAGCGTCTGCAGATGGCCAAACGGTATGGTCCTGTCGATTACACCCAGGCGCTGCGCACGATGGGGCAGCGTCGCGCCGAGTTCATGGAATGGTTTGCCAGCTTTGACGCGATCCTGCTGCCGTGCGTCGCGATCCCGGCCATTGCACTGGACGATGTCGACGAATCCTCACCGATTCCGGGTTTCTTTACCCGTCCTGCGAATTACCTGGGACTGTGCGCGTTGGCGCAGCCCTCCGGTCTGGCCAATGGCTTGCCGGTTGGCATTCAGATCGTGGGCAAGCCTTATGCCGAGCGCACGGTCCTGTCGCTCGGCCAGGCATTTGAAACCGCTACGGGCAGCGCAATGCGCCACCCTGATCTCAGCGCCATCGGCTTGCCGTGAACGCGCCACGAGCGCGTGCCGTGCGCGGGCTCGACCGAACGCGCTGAGTGGCCGAGCCTGCGGTCTATACTCCATCGAATGCATACAGGGGCCTCAACCTCACGCTGGACTGAACCATGATCGATCTCAGCGCACGACTCGATGCCCCAAGCGACGACGACCGCATGATCCGCGACGCGGCAGCGGCCTATTGTTCGCGTGATCCGGAGTTGCGCAGAGTCCGCGCTCTGCGCGGTACCCGCCCGGGTTTTGATGCGAGCGTCTGGCAGGAACTGGCCGACATGGGCTGGCTGGGTTGCCGTGTGCCCGAGTCCCTGGGCGGCATGGCCTTGTCGCACACGCAAACGGCGCTGATGCTCGAGCAATTTGGCCGTTCACTGGCGCCTGAGCCACTGGCAGCCTGCGCCATCATGAGTGCTCAGGCCCTGCTTGCCGGTGGCCATGAAGCACTGAACGCGCTGTGGCTGCCCAAGTTGATGGCTGGGCAATGGAGGCCTGTGCTTGCCTGGCAGGAGGAGGCCGCCGGGTCCGCTGGGGGTGCGCCCAGTGGAGCATCGGACGGCTGGCCCGTGACCACCCGCGCGATTGCGCAGGGCGACCGCGTGAGCCTGGTGGGTGCAAAGCGTTTCGTGCCCTACGGCGACAGTGCAGATGCGTTCATCGTCTCTGCCGAAGGCCCCTCGGGGCCCGCGCTGTACCTGATTCCGCGTGATGCGGCGGGGCTGCGCATGGTCACGCGCCCCCGCGTGGATGGCGGTCACTGGAGCGAACTTGTTCTGGATGGCGTGAGCCTGGGGCCCGAAGCCGAGATTGCTCATGGCGAGTCGGCCTGCGCTGCGCTGCACAGTGCACTCGATGCAGGCCGCCTGGCGGTTGGCGCTGAACTCGTCGGGCTGATGGGCCGGGCGTTCGAGATCACCATTGAGTACCTCAAGGTGCGCGAGCAGTTTGATCGCCGCATTGGCAGCTTTCAGGCGCTGCAACACCGCGCCACCGATCTGCTGGTGCTGGTGGAATTATCGCGATCGGTTCTGCGCCGCGCAGCGCGTCAATTCGACGAAACAGAGGACCCGGCGGCCCGTGCCATGGCAGCCAGTCAGCTCAAGGCGCGCGCATCCGATGCCGCCGTGCAGGTCGTCAAGGGATGCATTCAGCTGCATGGCGGCATTGGCTATACCGACGACTGCAATATCGGCATGTTTCTCAAGCGCGCTATGGTGCTGGCGGCCTGGCTGGGTGGGGCGGATGCACATCGGTTGCGTTACGGTCAGTTGGCCGACCGCACTGTGGGCCGTTCTGATCCGACGGTCACGGACGAACCGCTTCGTCTTGAGGCGCGTGCCTTGCTTGCCGAGCATTTTCCACAGGCCTGGCGCTATCCCGCGACCCGCATGAGCATTCGCGATACCGATGCCTGGCAGAAAACGCTGGCCGCCAAAGGCTGGATCGCGCCAGGCTGGCCGCGCGAACATGGCGGCATGGGCTTATCCACCTACGACCAGATCGTCCTCGCCGAGGAATTCGATCGGCATGGGCTATCCATTGTGTCGAATATGGGCGTGACCATGCTGGGGCCCTTGCTGATTCGTTACGGCACGCCGGATCAGAAGCGCAAGTATCTGCCTGCGATCGTGAAGGGCGAAGTGCGCTGGTGCCAGGGATATTCCGAGCCTGGCGCGGGTTCCGATCTCGCTTCGCTGCGCACGCGCGCAGTGCTGGAGGGCGACACCTTCACGGTGAATGGCCAGAAAATCTGGACCACCTATGCCCATGAAGCCGACATGATCTTTCTGTTGGTGCGCACTGATCCCCATGCCAAGAAGCAGGATGGCATCAGCTTCCTGCTGGTCGACATGCGCACCCCGGGCATTACGGTCAAGCCGATTCGCAACCTGACCGGCGAGTCGGAATTTTGCGAAGTGTTTTTCGACGATGTGAAAGTGCCCCGCGAAAACATCGTGGGCGAACTCAATCGGGGCTGGTCGATGGCCAAATCCCTGCTGGGTTCCGAACGGATTTCGATTGGCAGTCCGCGCCTGGCGCGGTACCCCTTGCAGCTCCTTCAGGGACTGATGCAAGCGCAGGGACTCATGGCCGATCCGGTGCAGCGCGCCCGTTTCGATCGACTGAGGCTCGAGGTGGACGATCTGGCTGCCGCCTTCATGCGTATGGCCGAAGTGCTGCGCCGAGGTGATGAGCTGGGTGCCGAAGTATCCATCCTCAAGATCTGGGTCACCGAGACCATGCAGCGTGTGACGGACATGCTGCTCGAATGTCAGGCCGAAGCCGGCACGCTGGACGAGGCCGTTCCCCTGTCGGATGGCACCTCGGTCCATGTGGCGGGTCAGTACTTCCTGTCACGACCGGCGACCATTTACGGCGGCTCCAATGAGATCCAGCGCAATATTCTGGCCAAGGCCGTTCTCGAGTTGCCTGGCTGAGGCCACCCTGCTGAGTGGCGGTCCTGTGCTGCGCCCGTCGCCAGCGTGACCGCATCTTTCCTTGTCTGCATTCCAGCGAATCCAACCATGCCCGACACGCCGACCATCGCGCCCAGACCCGAACAGGATTACCTCGCCTTTCTTGCACAGGGCCGTTTCATGATCCAGCGCAGCCGCTCAAGCGGACGCCATGTGTTCTATCCGCGTGTGGCTGAGCCGCTCACCGGCGCCACCGATCTGGAGTGGGTCCCTGCCAGCGGGTTCGGCACGGTGTACGCCACCAGTGTCGTGCGCCAGCGCGATCCGGCGCAAAGCTACAACGTGGCGCTCATTGATCTGGTCGAGGGGCCGCGCATGATGAGTCGCGTGGAGGGCATTGCTCCGGATGCCGTGCGCATCGGCATGAAAGTGCAGGCGCGCGTGGCAGCCGAGGGCGACGGTTTTATCGTGGTCTTCGATCCGGTGGCCTGAGGAGGGCATGGCATGAAAGACGGCTTTCCACGCGGCCAGACCGCAATCGTCGGTGCAGCGACCCATGGCATGGGCGAAGCGCCCGGGTTCGACTCCATCGATCTGGCTGTGCAGGCCAGCGTCAAGGCGCTTGCGCAGGCGGGCCTGACGCCGGCGGATGTTGATGGACTTTTCGTTGGTCTGCCACAGGATTTTCTGTCGGGCCTGTCGCTCTCGGAATATCTGGGCATCCATCCGAAAGTGACCGACAACAACCGCACCGGTGGGTCAGCGTTTCTGACGCATCTGTTCTGGGCAGCCAATGCGCTGGCCACCGGGCAATGCGAAGTGGCGCTCATCGCCTATGGCAGCAATCAGCGCAGCGGGGCGGGCAAACTCGTCAGTTCGCAGAAGGTGCCTTACTTCGAAGCCATGTATCGCCCGA
>DGIT01000018.1 GCA_002386465.1 Burkholderiales bacterium UBA4615
CATGGCGAGATGTGGAAGCGCCAGCGCCGCATGGTGATGGCGGGCTTTGATCCCGGACATGTGAAGGGCTACTACCCCTCCCTGCTGAAGGTCGGTCAGCGTCTGGCAGCCCGGTGGGACAAAGCTGCCGCAACGGGCCAGCCCGTGGATCTGCAAGCAGACCTGATGCGCTTTACGGTCGACACCATTGCAGGTCTGGCCTTTGGCACCGAAGTGAACACGCTCGAGTCGGACGACGACATCATCCAGAAGCATCTGGACAAGATCTTTCCGGCGATGTTCGAGCGGCTATTGGCGCCATTTCCGATCTGGCGCTATTTCAAGCGCAAGAAGGACCGGGAGCTTGAGCACAGCATGGCGGAAGTGAATGCTGCAGTGGCCACGTTTATCGCCAAGGCTCGTGCCCGCCTGCAAGCCGATCCTGCGCTGCGCGAGCATCCTTCCAACCTGCTCGAAGCGATGATCGTCGCGGCCGATGAGCCGGGCAGCGGCATTGACGATGATCAGGTGGCCGGCAACGTGATGACGATGCTGCTGGCGGGCGAAGACACCACGGCCAACACGATCGCCTGGATGATTCATCTGCTGTGGCTCAACCCCGAGTGCCTGGCCCGCGCCACGCAGGAGGTTCGTGCGGCCGTGGGCGACGGCCTGGCGCCCACGCTTGAACAGGTGGCCGGGCTGGACTACGTGGAAGCCTGCGCCCACGAAACCATGCGGCTCAAGCCAGTGGGCCCGCAACTGCCGCTTCAGGCGCTGCGCGACACCACGGTCGGTGACGTGCGCATCCGCGCCGGCACGGTCGTGACGACCCTGCTGCGCTATGACAGCGTGAACGAAGCGGTGATCCAGCGCGCCGCCGAATTCGATCCCGGTCGATGGCTCAGCGCGGGTGGTCCGAGCGAGCAGGCCAAGTCAGCCAAGCGGGTCTCGATGCCCTTTGGCGCCGGCCCGCGCATCTGCCCGGGTCGCTATCTGGCCTTGCTGGAAATGAAAATGGCCATGGCCATGCTGCTGGCACGCTTTGACATCGTGAGCGTGGACACGCCCGATGGCCTGCCGGCGAAAGAGGAACTGTCGTTCACGATGCAGCCCGTGGGGCTGTCGATGCGGCTCAAGGCCCGCGTCTGAAGAAGCGCGCGCGACAAGATCGTTCGTCACCTGCGGCCGGTGACGCCCTGCCTGGTCTGTGGGGGCAATCCAGGGCGGCGCGCCCGGCGTGGCGCTGCATGCGGTGAGTAGGCTGAGTCGGTGTCGAGCAGGGGTTCGTGAACCGAGGGAAACAGGGGATTGCGTACCCGCACATCGGGAAATCGGTGGAAGTCCCGATCGCAGCTCCACAACTCATCCACCCCATGGCTGATGCATAGCGCAGCAATGCGGGCATCGTGAACGGCACCGCCACGCAAGTTGGCGCGTTGGCACAGCGCGGCCAGCAGTTCAAAGTGGCCCTCGGTTTCGGCAAGCGTGATGCAACGCGGATGCGCCACGATCTGCCGGATCGCTTCAAGTGCCACGGCCAGAGGGGTGGCGGATGATCCGAATGCCGAGCCTGTGACCACTGCCACGAACTCGTGCACGCAAGGCCAGGGAATGGCCCAGGTGTACGGGGATTCGGCGAGTTGCTCGAGCACCCGTGCCGCGGCCGCGTGAGAGGGCGTATCCGGGCGATGCGCATAGACGAGCAGGTTGGTGTCCAGGGCGATCACGCCGCACCCTTTTTGAGGCGTCTGCGCGATGCGGCCACGCCCAGGCTCGCGCCGAGCCGCGCAGGCGGGTGAGCCGGCGCATCGCGGTCCGATCGGATGGCTGCCAGTACGTGTTCGTCCGTGAACCGACTCGCCGGGCTCGCCGGCCATGTGACCAGCTTGAGCGGCGCATGCACCAGCGCTGTCGACCCCAGCGACCGCTGCAAGGCCTCTTCCACCACGGCACGAAGCGTTGTGCCGCGTTCGAGTGCGCGGGTCTTGGCGCGCTGAAGAAGCGCGTCATCAATATCAAGGGTGGTCTTCATAAAGTATGGTTTAATGGCTTTTTAACCCATATTCCCATACATTGGCGAGGCGTACAAGATCGCCAGATGGCTTAGGCTTGGAGGATGGATACAGATCTGAGCTCAAACGCCACGGCCGTCGTGGTCGGCGCAAGCGGCGGGATGGGCCGCGCATGGGTCGCGCAGCGTCTCGCCTGCAGTCGGTTCGCGGCCGTACTGGCACTCTCGCGTGCACCGTCCGAGGCGCTCGCCGGCATGCCTGAAGTGACCGACCTGCCCGGCCGGCCCAGGCTGGTCAAGGGTCGCATCGATCTGCAGGACCCGTCGAGCATCGCGCAGGCGGCAGCGATGGCCAGGACCTTACCCCCGATCCGCGAGGTGTTCGTCGCCAGCGGTCTGCTGCATGCCGATGACGGGCTCACACCCGAAAAATCGATGCGTGCACTGGATGCGGCGACGCTGCAGCGGTTATTCGCGGTCAATGCCATCGGGCCGGCGCTGGTGGCCAGACACTTCATGCCGCTCATGCCGCGCGAAGGGCGGGTGGTCTTCGCGGCGCTGTCGGCGCGCGTGGGCAGCATCAGCGATAACCGATTGGGCGGCTGGTACGGCTATCGCGCTTCTAAGGCTGCGCTCAATCAGTTCCTTCGCACGCTGGCGATCGAATGGTCACGCACGGCCAAAGGATCGGTGTGCGTTGGTTTGCATCCGGGTACGGTGGACACGGCCCTGTCAGCACCGTTTCAGGCGAACGTGGCGCAGGACCGCCTGTTCACGCCGCAACAGTCGGTGGACGCTCTGGATGCAGTGCTGGCATCACTGGGGCCTGCCGACAGCGGCCAAGTCTTCGCGTGGGACGGCCAGCCGGTGCCAGCCTGACCCCCGCTGCCAGCAAGGCCGGTGGCACCGGGGGTGATCAAAGCCAGGCGTTCTCATCAGGCTGGCACTGTGGGGACCGGCAGTGTGGGGGTCGGCTCTGTCGGCAGGTCGTCAAACCAGCGATAAATTGCTGGCAGGACCACGAGCGTCAGCAGTGTGGAACTGATCAGCCCGCTGATCACCACGATGGCCAAGGGGCGCTGGACCTCGGAGCCCGGGCCTGTGGCAAAGAGGAACGGAATCAGTGCCAGCGCAGCCACCGTGGCCGTCATCATGACCGGCCGAAAGCGCAGGCGTGCGCCTTGCAACACCGCTTGCGCAGTGCCCATGCCCTGCTTGCGCAGATCGCGGATATAGCTCACGAGCACCACGCCGTTGAGTACCGCAATGCCCCACAACGCAATGAACCCAACTGAGGCGGGCACCGACAGATATTCCCGGCTCAAGAACATGCCGATCACACCGCCCAGCGATGCGAACGGCAACACCAGAATGATGAGTGTCGCCATCTTCACTGAGCGAAAGAGCAGGAACAGTACGAAGAAAATCGCTGCGATCGTGATCGGCACGATCAAGGCCAGGTGGCCCAGGGCACGCTCCATGTTCTGGAACTGGCCGCCCCATTCGAGCATGTAACCCTCGGGCAGCTTCACCTCGCGAGCGATGGCCTGCTTGAGTTCGGCCACGAAACCGCCCAGGTCACGATCGGCCACATTGATGCCGACCACAACCCGGCGTTTGGCCATCTCGCGACTGATCTGCGCCGGACCGTCCGCGACCTCAATCGTGGCCAGCCTCGCCAGCGGGATCTGCGCGCCATTGGGCGACGTCAGGACGAGATTGCGGATGGCAGCGATGTCATCGCGATAGCTCTGCGGCAAACGCACGATGGCAGAAAAACGGCGCTCACCTTCATAGATGTCGGTCGCAACCTTGCCACCGATGGCCATCTCGATGACTTCGTGCACATCACTCACGTTGAGCCCCGCACGCGCAATGGCACGGCGATCGATCGCGATCTGCAGATACTGCTGGCCGGTGATACGTTCCACGCGCAAGTCCTGTGCGCCGGCAATGCCTGCGGCCACGCGTGCGATCTCATCGGCCTTGTCCTTGAGCACCTGCAGATCGTCGCCAAAGACCTTCACGGCAATGTCGGCACGCACGCCCGTGACCATCTCGTCCACCCGGTCCGAGATCGGCTGCGCCATGACCACCTGCACGCCAGGCAGGGCTGCGAGTTTCTTGCGAATCTCGTCCGTGATCGTGTCCTGCGTCCAGCCTTTGGGCCATTCACTGCGCGGCTTGAGCGAGACGATTGGCGTCGATTCATTCTGTGCCTGCGGGTCTGCCGGCGACTCGCCGCGTCCCACTCCCGACACTGCCGACTTCACGCCAGGCACCTGCATGACCAGGCGCATCGCCTCCATCTCCATGCGGATCGATTCTTCCAGCGAGATGTTCGGGACGCGGTTGATGCCGGGCACCACCGAGCCCTCCTTCATCTCGGGAATGAAGGCGGTTCCCAGAAAGGGCAGCAGCATCAATGAGGCGGCGAGCGCCGCGAGCGCGATGGCAAAGGTGCTGCGCGCATGCGAGACCGCCCAATCAAGCATCTGCAGGTAAGGCCGCTTCATCTTGCGAATCAGCCAGGTGTCGTGCGCTTCATCGTCGTCCTGCGCGGAGAGCTCGCCAGTCGATGCGCCGTGAGGCGTCTTGACCTTGAGCAGGTAGGCGGACAGCACCGGGGTGAGGGTGAGCGACAGGATCAGCGAGATGAACAGCGCAATGGCGATGGTGATCGCCAACGGCGCAAACATCTTGCCCTCCATCCCCTGCAGGGTCATCAGGGGCAGGAAGACAAGGATGATCACACCGACCCCGAAGATCACTGGCGTAGCCACTTCAGTGACCGCGCCGACAATCGTGGCCGTGCGGGATGCACCCGTACGGGCTGCACGCGCCAGATGCGCGAACGCATTTTCCACGACCACCACCGAGCCATCTACCATCAGACCGATGGCAATCGCCAGGCCACCGAGTGACATCAGATTGGCCGACAGACCGATGCGGTTCATCACCAGGAAGGTCAGTAGCGGTGTGAGCACAAGGGTGGCCACCACCACGAGTGCCGAGCGGATATCCCCCAAAAAGAGCAGCAGCACCACGACCACCAGCGCCACACCCTCAAGCAGCACCTTCACAACCGTGGCGAGCGCCTCATCGACCAGTTCCGAGCGGTCGTAGTACGGCACGATCTTCAGACCGCCAGGCAGTGCGCCGCTGCTGTTGATTTCGTTCACCCTGGCCTTGATGCGGGCCACCACTTCCTTGGCGTTACCGGCGCGGATCATCATGACGATGCCACCGACGGTCTCGGTCACGCCGTTCTTGATGACCGAACCCACCCTCACTGCGGTACCGATACGCACCTGTGCCACATCGCGAATCAGCACCGGCGTGCCGCGCACTTCCTTCAACACGATCATGCCGATGTCCTCGGCATCTTCGATCAGGCCAACGCCGCGAATCAGGTACTGCTCGGCATAGCGGGGGAGGACTCCGCCGCCCGAATTGGCATTGTTGACTGCCAGCGCATGGAACACCTGCTGAATCGAGAGGTCGTAATAACGCAGCTTTTCAGGGGAAACCAGGACCTGGTACTGCTTCTCGTAGCCGCCCTGTGAATTGATTTCGGCCACGCCCGGGATCGATCGCAACAGCGGTCTCACCACCCAATCCTGAACCGTGCGCCGTTCGGTCTGCTCTTCGACGGACAGCGCCCGATTGCCATCGTCGGGTCGCTCGAGCGTGTACTGGTACACCTCGCCCAGTCCGGTGGACACCGGACCGAGCACCGGCGTGACGCCCTGCGGCATGCGACCGGAGATTTCGATCAGCCGCTCCATGACCAGCTGGCGTGCGAAATACACATCGGTCTTGTCAGTGAACACCAATGTGATCAGCGACAGGCCGGCGCGGTTGAGTGAGCGCAGTTCCACCAGTCCGGGCAGGCCTGTCATGGCGATCTCGATGGGCACGGTGGCAAAGCGCTCGACCTCCTCGGGTGAGCGCCCCAACGCCTCGGTAGCGATCTGCACCTGGACGTTAGTGACGTCAGGAAAGGCGTCCAGGGACAGCTTGCGCGCCGCGTTCAGGCCGAAGGCCAGCATGATCAGCGACACGACAACAATGATCAGGCGCTGCGCGAGCGCCTGACGCACCAGAGTCTCGATCATGAGCCCTCCAGTTCCGCGCGCTTGCGCTCGTTGTTCAGGTGAAAGGCACCATCGATGACGATCTCCTCGCCGCCTTTGAGCCCGGACTCGACCACCCGCTGATCACCGGCTTCATCGGCCAGTTCCACAGCCGTCAGCCGATAACGGCCGTCCGCTTGCCGGACGAACACATGATCGCGGTTGCTTTCGCGCACCACGGCGCCGCCGGGCACAACCAGCCGCTCAAGCGCAACAGGTTCGATCGTGACATCCGCCAGCATGGCAGGGCGCAGCTGGCGCTTCGGATTGTCGACCACGGTACGTACGGTGACAGTGCGCGTCTCGACGCTGACCGTGTCTGCGATCCAGGCCACCCGCCCGCGCAGCGGCACGGGCGAGCTGGTCACGCTAATCTTCACGGGCTGGCCGATCTGCACGCGCGTGATCTGAGACTCGGGCACCTTGGCCACGACCCATACCCGCGCAAGGTCAGCCACAGTGAAGAGTTCATCGGCGGGCTGCACAACCTGTCCGCGATTGACTTTGCGCTCGACCACGACGCCCGAGACCGTGCTCACGACCGAGGACGTCGACGTGATCGCCCCGCTGGCCAGAGTGCGCGCGATCGCCCCCCGCGACATACCCATGACGCGCAGCTGATCGGCTGCCGCGCGTTGTTCGATCTCGGCCACTTTCAGTTCGTTCTCGCGGCGCTGCAGTTCGGCGGTGCCGATCACATCGGCAGCCAGCAGCAGCTTGGCGCGTTCGACTGCCTTGGCAGCCAATTCGCGCTGAGCATCCGCCTTCAGGTAGGCGAGTTGCGCCGTACCCAACTCGGCACTGTTGAGCTGGGCCAGCAGCTGTCCTGCCGCCACCGTTTGACCAGGTGTCACGGGCAGTTCGGTGATCCGGCCGGTCACGCTCGATCCAATGCGCGAGACGCTTTGTTCATCAAAGTCGATTCGCCCAACCACAGAAAGCGGTTCAGTCACCAGACGGCTCTCCACCGAACCCATGCGCAGGCGCTCCTGCAAGGACGCGGGGGGCGCCACAAGCAGTGGGTCGCTCGGCGCGCGTGGCGCGGCGGTTGCGACGGTGGCAGGGGGCGCAGCGGGTGCGGGTGCGTCCCGGCCACAGCCCGCAAGCAGGCCGGCTGCGAGCACCATCATGCAAGCGTTCCAGACCGAAGCGTCCCGCACCGCATGGCTGATGCAAGCTGCAAGGGAGTGTGCGCAGTGATCTGCGCGAGCTGCTGTATCGATCTTCATTCTGCGTCCGGGCGAAGGCGTTCGAGTTCAACCCGCGCGGCATAGAGCTCGTATCGGGTTGTATTGAGTTCATTGCGCAGGCTGCGCAGGGTGCGCTGTGCATCGAGGTAATCGAGAATTCCGCGCTCCCCGTAGCGGTACGCGGCTTCCGCAACGCGCAGAGCCGACTGGGCTTCGCGCAAGATGCCGGACTCATAGGCATTCACCTGGGCCAACGCGTTCTGGTAGCGCTGCCATGCAACAGTGAGTGACTGCTCGAGTGCCAGTTCGCGATCCAGAAGCGTACCGCGCGCCCGCTCGACCTCGGCCTGTGCCTGCGCAATCGGGCCTTCGCGCCGGTCGAACAGGGGCAGACTCATCACCACACCCACACGGGTATCGAATGCGCCGGGCACACGTTCGCTCGCTGCGCGCACGGCAAACGAAGGTAGCGCCCGCTGACGCTCGTATTCCACGCGGGCCTGAGCCCCTGCCAGTTCAGCACGTGCGCTCAGCAACTCCGGATGACGTTCGCGCATGTCGGTGCGCAAGGTCTGCAGCGCAGCCGGTACGTCCGGCAAATCGGCAAGGCTGCCTGACACTGAAAAATTCGCCGGCAGATCGGGGCCCACCAGACGGGCCAGATCGGCTCGGGCCTGGGTGACTCTCAGTCCGGCGGCCTGTGCAGCGCGCTGGGCGTTGAGCCGTTCGGCATCGGCACGGATCAATTCGAATCGGGGTGCCTCGCCGCTGCTCACACGGACTCCGACGCGGCTGTGAATCTGTTCAGCCAGGCGCAGATCTTCCTGTGCGAGCTGGGCCGCTGCCAGCAAGCGCAGCACTTCGTAATAGCGCAGCTTGAGCTCGGCAATGAAGCTGCGCTCAAAGCCTGCGCTGCCCGCCACGGCTGCCTGCAGGTCGGCGCCAGCCACATCCTGTCGGGATCGGCGCAGTGCGCTGCGCTCGAGCGGCTGCAGGATCCCGAAGGATCCACTCATACCCCGCAGCACGTCGGCCTGGGTTGCGCCCACACGGCCAGCCTGCAGGTCGAGCTCGGGATTGGGGCGGGCGGCGGCGGTCACCAGACCCGCCTGCGCGCCGACTACCCGCGCACGGGCCGCCGTCAGTGCGGGATGCGAGCGGCGCGCAAGCTCGATCAGCGCGGGCAGGTCCCATGTCAGGGCGGGTTCGGCGGCCGCCGACCGAGCTTGGCTCTGGGCCTGGTCCTGTGGCTGCGCCAGCAGCGACACAGGGATCAATTGAAGCAGCCCGGCGACCAGCGCAAGGCAAAGGGGAGAGGTCATCTTCAAAAGCACTTGAAACGCGGAAGGTTGGAACCGCCATCGCCTGGCCAGTGATCTGACCGACCGTCCGAACCGGGGTCAGACCACGGTCAGAGCGGGGTGCGAGCGCACCGGGCGAGTGAGCGGACGTCTGGGCTCATTGGGCAGACCGCCTAAGGCGGGCCCGTGAACCTCTTGAGGCCTCAGGCGAGGCGCGGGGGTCGCAGCGGGAGCGAAAAAAAACCGGTCGCGGGCTGCGAGAGCCGCGTATGCGGCCGATCTGCACCCGCACTCAGGCTGAACGGGGCCCGTTGTGCATGCAGATGCAAGGTCTCGAACGGGTCGAAGGATCCGGAGTTCTCGATGCCAGGTTCGACCAACGCTGCCTGGAGCTCAGTGCCGGCTTTAAGAAGCTGGTCGGCCAGCGGCGCCGACAAGGGGTCGGCATCACGTGCGGCGGACAGGAATGCGGCATCGGCCGCGGCTGTACTCGCCTGACGGGCGGACCAGGAATCAAGGACCCGTTCGTGTGTCCACTGCATGGATGCGCAGGCAGCCCACAGCACAAGGGCAAGCACCGCCAATGCCCCGGCGCGCCGCATCGGACTCACTCGCAATGCAACATGACCCGAACTGCGCGAGCGCGCAGCGAGTGGGCGAAAAAATGTGAACAACACGGACACCATGTGGCAAGGCTACCCCACGGTTGATTGCAGCAGTCGGCAAAAGCCTATAAATCGCGGGGTTTAGCCGTCGAAGGGTCAACCCAGGGTGACCACTACCGCGCCTTCGTCCAAGCGGTCTCCCTCGGCGATCCGGATCTCGGTGACCGTACCCCCGGCAGGCGCTTCGACCGGAATTTCCATCTTCATGGACTCCATGATGACGAGCACATCGCCCTCAGCGACCTTCTGGCCAACGGCCACTTCGATTTTCCAGACGTTGCCAGCCACTTCGGTACGAACGACAGCCATGCGAGCCTCATTGAACAGGTGAATGCAAGAATGCGGGACCGGCCCACTGTCCGGCGTGGCTGCTCACCCTGTCAAGCCGGACACCCTAAAGGCGGCACGCACTATCCCTGAGCACACGCTCACACCGACGCTGTGGGCGGGCAGTTCGACAATCTGCCCGCGCCGCTGTCTCAGGCAACTTTCGGTGCGCTGGTGAAGCGTAAGTTCGAGGCCAGTGCGCGCATCGTGAAGTCGTTGATGTCGCATAGCGCGGTATCAGGCGGCTCGGGCCGGAAGCAGGTCGCATGGGTTGCATAGACCGCAAAGCGGGCCACCTCAAACCGGATTGGAGCTGCTCTCGGGCTCAGTCGCGCAAGCGATCGTGCAGCCACGCGCCCGCCTGCAGCACCGCCTGATCGGCCAGTGCCGGGCCGATCAGCTGCAGCCCGATGGGCAGGCCATGGCGCCCCACACCCAGCGGCAGATGCAGGCAGGGCAGCCCCAGGACCGTCCAGGCGCGGCAAAACAGCGGGTCGCCGGTGCCTTCCGCCTGAAGCACTGCTTCGCCGATCGCGCTGGGGGCAATCAGCAGGTCGTGGTGTGCGAACAGTTCGCGGGCGGCATGGCGGGCGTCGTGCACCTGCTGCAAGTGGCGCACATGCTCGGCTGCGTCCAGCGACAAGCCTGCGTCGATCATGCCGGCCAGCCGTGGGCTGAACAGATTCGCGTGGCGCAAACGCTCGTGCGAGAGGCTGCGCGCCATCTCGGCCTGCATGACATCGGTCTGCAATAGGGCCAAGGGCATGAACCAGGCCGGCACCGACAGATCGTGCGGCTGCGCACCGATGCGCGAAAGGCGCGCCCTCACCCGCTCCCACAGCGCTTGCATATCAGCATCCATGCGCTGTGCATCCGGTCCGGCAAATACGCCGATGCGCACGCCACCGGCGTTCGGGGCCGCTGAGGACACCGTAAGGCCCGCATCGCCTGCGAGCACACTCGCGAGCAGCGCCACATCGGGCACTGTGCGTCCGAACCCACCCACGGTATCGAGGGTTTCGCTCAGCATCTTCAAGCCGCTGCGCGAAATTCGGCCATGGGAGGGTTTGAACCCCACCACCCCACAAAACGCCGCAGGTCGGATGATCGACCCGGCGGTTTGCGTGCCAGTGGCAAGCGGCAGCATGCCATCGGCCACGGCTGCCGCCGAACCACTGGATGAGCCGCCCGGCGTGCGATCCGACGCATGCGGGTGACATGTGGGGCCGGGGTGATAG